>CAWJPN010000001.1:0-455096 GCA_963844765.1 uncultured Solirubrobacterales bacterium | reverse complement strand
CTCCGAGCAGGCGCGCGGCCTGGAAAACGACCCTCCACCCACGCCAGAGCGCCCGTGAGCGAACTCGTGCTCGCCTACGAGGACGAGCACCTGCTGGTGGTGGACAAGCCCGCTGGCCTGGTCGTGCACCCTGCGCGCGGGCACCGCGAGGGGACACTCGCGCAACTGCTCACGGGCCGAATAGCTGGCGGCGAGGACCCCGCGCGAGCGGCCACGTCCTCTCGCGTGGACCGAGACGCCTCGGGAGCTTGTCGTGGCGCGCTCGGAGGAGGTGCACCGCGAGAGCTCCAGGCGCTCCATGCAGGTCACGCCAGCTGGAGCGCGTACCCCTGGCGCTGGTGGAGGGGCGCCCGCCCGCGCGTACGGGCACGATCGAGGCGCCGATCGGGCGCGACCCGCGCGTGCGCACGCGCATGGCCGTGGGCGGCAACATGCCGCGCCAGGCGCGCACCCGCTTCACGCTGGAGCGCTCGCTGAGCGGGTATTCGCTGCTGCGCCTGCGCCTGGACACCGGTCGTACGCACCAGATCCGTGTGCACCTCAAATGGATCGGCCATCCGGTCGCGGGCGACCCCGAGTACGGCACCGTCGGGCTGCTGGGGCTGGAGCGCCAGTTCCTGCACGCCACACGCCTGGCCTTCCCCCATCCAGTGACGGGTGAGCCCGTCGAGGCGCACTCGCCGCTGCCCGTGGATTTGCGCGAGGCGCTGGAACGGCTATCCTCCCCAGCTCATCCAACCGACCCGTAACGGATACGGATTGCGGCCCTGCCCGACGCGACTCGCACGAGTTCGCCTTCCGAGGTACACAATGCTCGTTCGGCGCCAAGCAGACACATAAAGGGAGTACACCGTGGCTCAGGTTGAGATCGCGGAGCTGCTGGAAGCCGGCGTTCACTTCGGCCACCCGACGCGACGCTGGAACCCCAAGATGCGCCGCTTCATTCACCGGCGAGCGCAACAGCATCTACATCATCGACCTGCTGAAGACCTCAACGCTGCTCGAGCAGTCCCAGCGGTTGCCGGTCGACACGCTCGCCCGCCGTGGCGGCACGGTGCTGTTCGTCGGCACCAAGAAGCAGGCCCGCGACGCCGTACGCGACATCGCCACCGAAGCCGGCATGCCGTTCGTCAACCACCGCTGGCTGGGGGGGCTGTTGACGAACTTCCAGACGATCAGCCTGCGCATCCGCCGCCTGCACGACCTCGAACGGTATGAGACCGAGGGTCAGCTGGCGCTGCTGCCCACGCGCGAGCGGATGGCCGCCCAGGCCGATCTGGCCAAGCTGCGCGCCAACCTCGGCGGCGTCAAGAACATGCAGCGCGTGCCCGACGCGATGTTGGTGATCGACCTCAACACCGAGGCAATCGCGGTGCGCGAGGCGCAGCGCCTGCGCATCCCGATCATCGGCCTGGTCGACACCAACTGCGATCCCGACGGGATCGACTACGTGATCCCCGGCAACGACGACGCGATCCGCTCCTGCACGCTGATCACCAAAGCGATCGGCGACGTCGTCTCCCAGGGCCACGCCGTGTTCCGCGCCGAGGAGCAGCGCGCGCGCGAGGAAGCCGAAGAGAAAGCTCGTGTCGAGGCCGAGGCCGGCGCCACCCGCGCGGCCCCAGCGCCGGCCAAGCCGCAAGGCCGAGGAAGAGCAGGCGCGCAAGGAAGCAGAAGAGCAAAACGCGGCTCCGGCTGCCGTGGCCGCTGCCCAGGCCGCTGCGGCTGCTGCCGCGGCGCCGGAGCCTACGCCTGAGCCTGTGGCCGAGACTACGTCAGAGCCCCCGCACCCGAGGAGCCACCTGCTCCAGAGCCCACTCCGGAGGTCGCGCCGTGAACATCTCAGCCAAGGACGTGAAGGCCCTGCGCGAGCGCACCGGCGCGGGGATGATGGACTCCAAGAAGGCCCTCACCGAGGCCGAGGGCGAGATGGAGAAGGCGATAGAGAATCCTGCGCGTCAAGCAGGGCAAGAAGATCCAGGACCTCGGCGGGCACCACCGCGACCGAGGGGACGGTGCAGGCCTATGTCCGCGCAGACATCCAGGTGGGCGTTTTGATCGAGGTGGACTGCAACACCGACTTCGTCGCCACCAACGAGGATTTCGTGGGCTTCGCGCGCGACGTGGCGATGCAGGTCGCCGCCTCGCCCACCATCGCCTACGTCAGGCGCGAGGACGTGCCCTCCGACGCGCGCGAGGCCGAGGCGCGCGTGTACCAGCAGGAGGCCGCCGAGAAGCCCGAGAACGTGCGTCCCCGCATCGTGGAGGGCAAGCTCGACGCCTGGTACCAGACGATCGTGCTGCTGGAGCAGGAGATGCACAACCCCAAGTTCGAGGGCAAGACCGTGCAGCAGCTGCGCGACGAGCTGACCGCGAAGACGGGCGAGAATGTGGTCATCAGGCGCTTTACGCGCTTTGCCGTCGGCCAGTAGGCTCTCGACCCAGTGGCGAGCGACCCCGCGTTCAGGCGCATCCTGCTGAAGCTCTCCGGCGAGGCCCTGATGGGCGAGCTGGAGTACGGCACCGACCCCGCGCGCGTGGAGGCCGTCGCGCGCCAGGTCGCCTCGTGCGCGAGCGTGGTGTGGAGGTCGCGATCGTAAAGGGGGCCGGCAACATCTACCGCGGCATGAAGGGCGCCGCGGCGCGGATGGGCCCGCGCGACCGCCGACTACATGGGCATGCTGGCCACCGTGCTCAACGCGCTGCCGCTGCAGGACGCGCTGGAGAAGGCCGGGGTCCCCACGCGCGTGCAGTCCGCGCTGGGGGTCTCCGAGGTGGCCGAGCCCTATATCCGCCGCCGTGCGATGCGCCACCTGGAGAAGGGGCGCGTGGTGACCATCTCGCGGCGGGCACCGGCAACCCCTTCTTCACGACCGACACCGCGGCGGCGCTGAGGGCCGCGGAAATCCACGCGGGAGATCATCCTGATGGCCAAGAACGGCGTGGAGGGCGTCTACACCGCCGACCCGGCGCTCGACCCCACCGCCACCTTCCTGCCCGCGATCGCGCACATGGAGGCGATCGAGCGGCGCCTCTGAAGGTGATGGACTCCACGGCGCTCGCGCTGTGCATGGACAACGCGATGCCGCTGAACGTCTTCAACATGGACGACGAGGCGAGCATCGCGCGGATAATCTCCGGTGAGCGCGTGGGCACCTTGGTCTCGACATCGACAGGGGAGGGCGAGCATGGAGAGTGAGCTGATCGACGCGCTGCTGGAGGACGACCGGCGAGCGCATGCAGAAGGCCGTGGAGTCAAGCCGGCGCCAATTCGCCACGGTGCGCACCGGGCGTGCCAGTTCCGCGCTGTTGGAGCGCATCGTGGTGGACTACTACGGCGCGCTGACCCCGCTGAACCAGCTGGCCACGCTCTCGGCGCCCGAAGCGCGCCTGCTCACGGTGCAGCCCTACGACAAGTCCTCGATCAAGTTCATCGAGAAGGCGATCAACGAGTCGGACATCGGCCTGACACCCTCCAAC
Source organism: uncultured Solirubrobacterales bacterium (assembly GCA_963844765.1). Lineage (GTDB taxonomy): Bacteria > Actinomycetota > Thermoleophilia > Solirubrobacterales > Solirubrobacteraceae > Palsa-744. The sequence goes on along the minus strand of CAWJPN010000001.1, from coordinate 451,616 downwards.
GACGGCAACATCGTGCGCCTGCTCATCCCCGAGCTGACCGAGGAGCGCCGAGAGGAGCTGCATGGAAAGTCGTGCGCCACCTTCGCCGAGGAGGGCCGCGTTCAAGATCCGCAACGTGCGCCGCGACGTGATGCACGAACTGCGCGAGCTCAAGGAGGCGGGCGACGCCGGATCCGATGAAGAGCACCGCGCCGAGGTCGAGCTGCAGAAGCTCACCGACGCCAGCGTGGGCACCCTGGAGGGCGTACTGAAGGCCAAGGAAGCAGAGATCCTCGAGGTCTGATGGCGGGCGGGGAGAGGCCCCACCCAGCCGCCCGCTACGTAGCGATCATCACCGACGGCAACGGCCGCTGGGCGCGTGGGCGCGGACTGTCGGTCAACGAGGGCCGCGCGGCACGGCGCGGACACCGTCAAGGCGCGCCTGCGCGACGCCGCGGAGCTCAAGCGCATCGAGGAGCTCAACCGTGTACTCCTTCTCGACCGAGGACTCGAGCGCTCGCCCGAGGAGGTGCAGGGCCTGATGGCGATGTTCTCCAGGCGCATCGCCGGGGAGACGCCGGAGCTGCACGAGGAAGGCGTGCGCATGCGCTTCATCGGCCGCCGTGTGGGGCTCTCAGAAGAGCTGCAGGAGCAGATGGACTAGCGGGCGCAGGAGCTGACCGACGCCAACGAGCGCATCACGTTATTCGTCGCCTTCAACTACGGCGGGCGCGCGGAGGGAATGGTGGACAGCCGCTCGGCGCTTTGCAGGGCCCACGAGGAGGAGTTCCGTGCCTGCCTCTACGCCCCGGAGATGCACGACCCCGACATCATCATTCGCACCAGCGGCGAGCGGCGCCTGTCCAACTACCTGCTGTGGCAGTCCGCCTACTCCCGAGCTGGTTTTCCGCGAGGAGCTGTGGCCTGACTTCACGCGCGCCGCGCTGGAAGAGTCGCTGGCCGAGTTCGCGGAGCGCCGACGCCGTTTCGGCGGGCGATGAGCTCCACCCGCTCAGACCTGAGCGCGCGTATCCTCGCCGCGCTGCCGGCGATCGCCTTCGCGCTGTTCATCGTGATCGAGGGCGGGCTCGTCTTCACGGTTGGCGTGCTGGCGCTCGGCGTGCTGTGCATGCACGAGCTGTACGGGATGTTCCCCCGCGCTCACCCGGTCCGCCTGGCGGGCTACCTGGCGCTGGGGGGGCTTTTGGCGGCCGCACAGTCCGGCGGCGCCTACCAGATCCTGCTCGCCGCGGTGGCCGCGCTGCCGCTGCTGTTCGCGCGCTCACGCTGCTGCAGCGCCGCCGCCGAGCGTGGGGGGGATGGCGCTGACGCTGCTCGGCATCTACTGGATCGGCTTCGCGCTCGCGCACGCCGAGTGTCTGCGCAACCTGCCGCACGGCGAGGGCATCGTGATCGAGACCGCATTGCTGGTGGGCACCTTCCTGGGCGACACCGGCGCCTACCTGGGCGGCCGGCTGCTCGGTCGCCGTCCGCTGGCCCCCTCAATCTCGCCCAACAGGACCATCGAGGGCCTGCTCGCGGGGATGCTCGTCGCGGTGCTCGCGGTCTGAATAGCCCGGGCGCTATCAGGAATGGCTGCCGGGCACCGAGGCGCTGGTGCTGGGTGTGGGCGTGGCCATCGCGGGCCCGGTCGGCGACCTCTTCGAGTCCTTCGTCAAGCGCCAGGCCCACGTGAAGGACTCGGGCGGGTCTTCGGCGCGCACGGTGGGGCCTTGGATCGCCTTGACGCGGTGCTGTTCACGGCGGTGCCGTGGCGTACTCCGTCTGGTCGGCTTTCTCCTGACGGTTTGCGCCACTGAACCACCCCGGGAATCTTGGAGGCCATGATCTGCCCCTGGTTTAGCGGCCAGCTCCGATTAGATCGTGGTTCACGATCGGATGGTGGGAAGCAGCAGCATCAGGGTGAGCGAGTCGATCGGCGATTTGACGAAGCCGTGATGCAGGTAGAAGCCCGTTGCCTGCTCATCCTTGGCGTGGACGAGGACAAGCCTTACGCCAACTTTCTCCGAGACCTCGATGGCCTTCGTGATGAAGTGCTTGAGCATGGCTGCGCCGAGGCCCTTGCGCTGGTGGCGGTTGTCGACGGCCATTGGGCCGAGCAGGATCGCGGGTAGATCAACGGGCTGGTTGCGGGCCATGCGCCGCGGCGCGGCGGCGCGCATCACCGAGGCGGTCGAGGATGCGTAGTACGCCACGACCGTTCCGGTGCGATTCGTGGATCACGACCCATGTGCGGCTGGTGCCGGCCGCTTTTGGTTGCCGAGCGCTCGGCGCACAAGCCAGTCGTTGAGCGCAGGCTCACCGCAGTCGAATCCCTCCAGCTGGTGTTCGCTGGCCAGCAGGGTTTGGCCACTGTAGATCAACGTGCCAGTAGCTGCTGGCGCCGACTGCTGGGAGAGGAGTCTGGCCATCGCCGATGGAAGTTGCGCTGGCATCGCGGAGAGCAGACTCTGCAGCTCCTCCCAGGCCGTGTCATCGAGGGCGAACACACGGCGATCAGCGAGGTCGAACTCGGCGGCTTCCACGGCATGGCGCAGCACGTAGTCGCTCGTGGACTCGCCGTCGGCCTCATGGCGGCGCACCCAAGCACCGTGTCCTGCGTGGGGGTCAGGCGAAGGCTCAGCCGCTCGGTCTTGGACGCTAGTGCTTGCATTGTACGTCATTAGACATACCGAGGGAGGCTTCCACAAGACCCTCAACCGGATCGGGGGGAGTGCCCGTGCCGTCCCCGCCAGCTGACGATCCCGGCTGAGAGAGAGGCAGCGCTCTTCTCCGCGAGATGCCTCGTCACCTTTTGATCCTCGGCTCCACCGGTTCGATCGGCGTGCAGGCGCTCGACATCGTCGCGCGCTCCCCCGAGCTGGAGTTGATTGGCCTCTCCGCCGAGCGCTCCTGGGAGGCGCTCGTGGAGCAGGCCCGCTCGCATGGGGTGCGGCGCATCGCGCTCGCCGAGGCGTGGACGCCGCCGCCCGCGCGGGGGAGGCGTGGACCGATGGGGAGGTGCTTGGTGGCGCGGAGGGGCTTGTGCGCCTCGTCGTGGATGCCGGCGCGGAGCTCGTGCTGAACGCGCTGGTGGGCTCCGCCGGTATGGGGCCCACGGTGGCGACATGGGCGAGGGCATCGACCTGGCGCTGGCCAACAAGGAGTCAGCTGGTGCGGATGCCGGGCGGCGAGCTGGTCACCGCGCTGGCCGAAGCCACCGGCGCGCAGATCGTCCCTGTGGACTCCCAGCGCACGGCGCTGCACCAGCTCCCAGCCCGTCAGCCGCCCGGCGCCGTGGAGGCGATCACGATCACCGCCAGCGGCGGTCCCTTCCGCGGTCGCACACGTGCGCAGCCCGAGGGTGTCAGCGTCGCCGACGCGCTGGCGCACCCCACGTGGGCGATGGGCGGCAAGATCACGATCGACTCCGCCACGTTGATGAACAGGGGCTTGAGCTGATGGAGGCCCACCACCTGTTCGGCACGCCCTACGAGCGCATCGACGTCGTCGTGCACCCCCACTAGGTGATTCACGGCTTGGTGCAGCTGGCCGACGGCGCCGATGCTCGCCCACCTCGGCCCGCCCGATATGCGCGTGGCGATCTCCTACGCGCTGCACGGCGCCACGAGCGTCGATCTGCTGGCCGGCCCCAGCCCGGTCGTGCCGCTGGACCTCGTCGCGCTCGGCAAGCTCACCTTCGAGGCGGTGGACCTCGACGCCTTTCCTTGCCTGGGCCTGGCCCGTGCGGCCGCGCGCACCGGCGGGACGGCGCCGTGCGTGCTCAACGCCGCCAACGAGGTCGCCGTGCACGCCTTCCTGGGTGAGCGCCTGCCCTTCAGCGGCATCCCCGCCGTGATCGAGCAGACGCTGGAGCGACTGCCCAGCACGCCGATCCGCGCGTTAAGGACCCTGGCTGCTGCAGGGCCGACCGCGAGGCGCGCGCACTATAGCGGGCGAGGCGGTCAAGGCACTGGCCTAAGGGACGGTTGGCGCCTCAGTTGGTGTCATCGCGGAGCGGGCTGGCGGGCTCTGTGGGCCTCACGATCACCGGCGGGCGGTGGCGCACAGGCGCGATAACGATCCAAAACGCGCCAGGTCGCCGTCTCGCTCGCGCTTCGCGCCGGCGCTGGTGATGCAGGCCACCTCCGGGCCGATGTTTACCCGAAGCCCAGGCTCAGCGCATGCTTGCCCACGGGCCGATCCAGCAGGACGATCAGCGCGCGCGTCTGGTCGGGCGACCAGAGGATCGCGATCTCCATCAGCTTGCCCACGTAGGGGCTGGTGGGCGCCGGCGTCGTCCACTGCCACATCCGCCGCCACGGCAGCGGCTCAGGGGGAGGCCAGCAGCAGCGCGACCACGCGCGTGTCCTTTTCCGCGGTCAGCAGCGACGAGTAGGTTTCGGCATAAGTGGCCAGCTCGCCCGTACTGTGGTAGCAGGCTGATGGAGCAGCTTGCACAGCTCGCTAAAGGTGCTCGCCGTCGCGCTCGCGAAGGCCTGCCACGCCTGCTCGGTTTCGCCGCGCCACGCGGCCAGCGCCTGCTCGCCGTTACCGCTCGACACCGACGCTGGCGGCGTCGGCTGTTCGACGTCGTAGAGCGGGTCGAAGCGGTGCAGCATTTCCGCGAGCGCCGCGCGCGCCGCGAGATACGTTGCGCTTTCCTGAGCGCGGCTCGCCTCTGAGCTGGTGGCCGCGAGCAACGTCGGCACTTCGCCGCCCGCCGCCGGGCGCTGGTAGCGGCGCACCGTTGCAGTGCTCGGGGCGTGCTGTTTGCCACGTGCTCCCCGAAGCTCGCGTAGCGCGAGGTCGTGAACTGCACTCGCTGCAGTGCTCAGCGCGTCGTCCCGCGAAATAGGCTTCCAGCGCCGCCAGCGCGCCGATCGCATCGCTCGCGTGGAGGATCGACCTGAGGGTCGCGCCGCCGGCCGCACTGTCGCTCGCCAGCTCATGCGTCGTTAGGGTCGCGCTCACCGCCCACGTCCAGCGGGCCGGCGACGACGTCGAGCGTATAGCGCGTCTGCGGCTTTAGCGGGATAAACCAGCGCCCGGGCCTGCGCGGCGGCGGCGAGCTCTGCGGCCTCGTGCTTCAAGATTCCCAGCAGGCCCGGGTTCACGGCTATCGCCGCTCCGACCGACTCCGCCTGCAGGTTCAGCCCGGCGTTCGCGATCACGGTTCGCAGCGCAGGCAGCGCGGTCGGATCCACCTGGTTGGCGATCCGCGGGGCGGTGCGCGTCATCAGCAGCTCCTGCGCGGCGGCGAGGCTCCTGTCGGACGGGGCCTCCCGGACAGAGCCCAGCGGACTGGCGCAGGACCGGCGGGAGGATCGGGGGAACGGCCGGCGCAGTGGGGTGGACGAACGGCGGGGCGGGCGGCGGGACTTCGGCGATCTGCTCCGGCAGCGGGAGATCGATGACCCTGCTGACGAGCGCGCTCTGCGGATAGGCCGAGGGCACGTGCGTCGCGATCGGGTCCAGCAGCGTGTGGTGGTGGTTGCGATCGATGCAGCGCATGTGCAGCGCCGGCTTGGCCGGGGGGCTTGCGAACTCATACGGCGCGACGCTGCTCAGGAACGTCGCGTACAACGCATTCACGTACGTCTCGTTGAACTCCACGTTGAGGTCGTAGCCGTAGTAGGCCGCCGCGTCGCCGTTACCCGGCCAGGACCACTGCGTGTAGGTCGCCAGGTCGTTCAGCCGCCCGCCCCTTGGGAAGGTGCTCGGTGCTCGCCCGCCTGAGGGGGGCGTGCTTTCCGGGGTTCCTGCGCTTCGGTGAGCGCCACGATGCTTCCGCCAGCGGCGTTGAGGGCGGCTGGCGGTTGGGCGCAGGGGGGGCGCCGATCGAGGCGCCGCCCCGCTCGGCAAGGGAGCTTCTGGCGAGGGGTGGGCGGGGGGTGCAATCGACGCCGTGCCCGGGCCGCTGGCGCACTGCAGGTAGGCGAACTCGATCACCGGTCGCCGTTTTCCACCGGCGTGTACTGGGAGACTTCGTTGTTGGCGCCCGCTCTGCCGGTTTCGATCGCGGTCACGGTCTTGAGCGCATACAGGCCGGGGGCACTGGCAGGATCGGCATGTCGATGTCCGGTGTGGTGTATGCCAGCTCACGATGTACGTCGCCGCACCCGCTTGCACCTCCACTTCGATTTCACCCACCGCTTCCACGCCGGCGAAGGTGAGCGTGTAGAGCAGCGTGCTGGGGTCCTGTTCGACGCTCGCCGGGGTCAGCGGCTCCCGCCGCTGCGCACTGCGGCGGCGCGTACTTGCTCCCTCCAGCCAGCGTCGCCACGCCGGTGAGCGCCGTGAGCGCGCCCTTCAACGGGAAGGCGACTGTGAACGTGCCCGCCGCGGCCTGCGCGGCCTCGAAGCACACCCCGGTCGGCGCGCCCCTGCCGGGGGAGGCGATCCTCGCGGCCAGGATGCCCGGGCCCGCGTTGAACCGCAGCTCCTGTTCGCTGAAGCTCAGCCCCAGCGTCCGCGCCGCCCCGCCCCAGGAGACGCTGAACCATTCGCCGCTCAGCACGGTGCAGGGGGCCACCTTCAGCACCGTCCCCGGCATGGGCACGCCGGTCGGGGGCGTCGCCGCCGGATCGGGCGCGAGCCACGCCCCGGGCAGCTGTAGCGGCGCCTTGACGCTGAAACCAGAGGGCTGGCTGGCGGCGATGAGTTCCCAGCCCCCCGCGGCGCCCGCACCTTCTTCATAACGGTAGAGCGCCACCTGCACGAGCTTGTGGGCGATGCACCACTGCACCGCCGGGGGCTGCAGGTTGATGTTCGACATGTCGTCCTTGCCGATCACCGGCGATTCCGGCAGTTTCACGAGCGCCACTCCATCCGGTGGGCTGACCTCCCCGCGAAGCCGGCCTGATCGGCGACCGGGTGCGCGAAGTGCAGCGCGAAATGGCTGTCCTGCGGAACCAGCGGCGCCCACGCCAGGCTCGCCGCGTCGAGGTTGGGTACCCGCTCGAGGGGTCCGCAGCGACATCGGGATAGCGCGCGGCCCAGTAGCCGCCCGGCGCGGCGTTGAGGATGCCGGGCGTCCCTGGGGACGCGGGCGCCGGCGGGTGATAGAGCGACGATTTCCGCGCCGGCGGCGGCGTTGACCGCGGCGCCCGCGCGGTGGGCCAGCAGCTCGTAGCGGTCGCTCGCGCCGTGGTCCACGAGCGTCGCGCCCACCGAATTGAGCGCCAGCGGCGCGGGCGGGGGCGGACCGTTGCCGCCCCACGACAGCGAGACCGTGCCGCCGACGTTCGGCAGCGGCCGGGGAGTTCCAGTTCGACCGACAGTTCGCCGTGCACCCACCACGGGTTGGGCGCCGTCGCCTCAAGCAGCGCGTCCGCGGTGATGCCCAGCCCGATCCCAAACGCTTCGAGCTTGATTTCGCCGTGCAGCTCCACGCCGGCCCCCAGCTGCAGGGGCGACCACTGGATCGCCGCCATCGCCGCGAGATAAGCGTCGATCGACGCGCTCAGCGGCCCGAAGGACCACGAGTTCTTCTATCCGTCCAGATGCCCGTGACCAGTCCGCTCTGGCTGACGACGAAATACAGGTCGGTCTCGAACAGGTCCAGCACGCGCGCCGACACGCGCTGCTCGTGCGGCGGCTTGCCGATCGCCAAAAACCACAGTTCTTCCCCCGGTTTCGCATCGACGCGCAGTTCGGCTGTCGCCTGCACGTCGAGCACGATCGGGATCGAGTACTGCGCCTCGATCGTCAGTTCGAACGTCTCCGCTTCGCCGTCGTAGACGGCCAGCGCCTCGAACTCCGCGCCTTCGCCCGGCCCGCCCACGCGCTTTGAGAGCACGTTGGCCTGGCCGATCAGCATGATCACTGGGCCCGGCAGGATCAGCACGAAGGCGATCGAGGCGGACGCCGTGAAGCCGTCTCCTGCGTGCCGATCACGGCGCCCGCGCCGAGCGCGAACGCGCCCGCGTCGGGGTGCAGCCACTTGTATACGTCGGTCGCGGTGAAGTCGGGCTTGCCGCCTGTGCCCTGCAGGTCGCCGGCCGCGCCCGTCGTGTCCGGCAGGCCACTCGGAAGGGTCGGGTACTTGTACCAGTCCCACCACGTCGCTTCGCCGATATCCGGGCGCAGGTTGCTGGCGAACATGCCCGAGAGCCCATACAGCGCGACGTCGGCGAACAGCGGGATCCACCGGCAGCTCCGCGTCGAGCGCGAGGAAGAAGCACGACTGCGTGCCGCCGCCCTTGAACGGCACCTGCGCGACGATGAACTGCGCGTCGACTTCCAGGCCGCCCGCCGCCTCGATATTCACGTCCACGCCGCCCGCGAACACGTTGGCGGGGGAGCCCGGCTTCACTTCGCACGCTTCCACGAAGCTCGCCGGCAGGCCGGACGCGGCCGCTTCTTCGGCCGTTTCGAAACTGGCGTGGTCGATCTCGCCGCTGAAAGAGAGCACGTCTTCGATTTCAAACGCGACCGACACGCCCTTGAAGCTGACGGCGCCCGTCGACAGGTTCACCTGCAGCCCCCGTACCGAGCCGCCCAGCGGCACGCCTTCGACGAGGTTCACTTCGCCGTCGAAGCCGATCCAGCGCTCGTCTCGCCTTCCCCGTTGACTTCGCTGCCGAAGCCCAGGCGCTGCAGCCCCACGTGGAAGCCGAAGAAGTCGATCGCCGTGTGGCTGGGCAGTTCGATCCAGCCGCCCTGCAGCTTCACGTTCCCCTTGGAGTCGATCGACAGGCCGCGCAGCTGCACTTCGGGCCAGTCGATGCCCACCGTGTCAAGCGCAATCGCGCCCGTCAGCGTCAGCTGCCACACCCCGTCGGCCTCGCGTTCCAGCTCAACGTCGCGATGCTCAGGTCGATGCTCGATTCGGCGGGCAGCTGGTAGTGCAGCTTCACGAGCCGTCCGCGTATCTTGTCCGCTTCGCTCTGCTGGGCGGCGAGCGTGACGGCGAGCGAGCCGTCGGCGCGCACCGCGACCTCGAAGTCGATCGTCTCGGGCGAGCCGTCTTCGTTGGTGAAGAAGGGGATCTGCAGCGACCCGGTGATGTTCGTGGAGACGAACGCGCCCTTGGCCAGGGTCAGGTCGAAGGCCGTCAGCGCCACTGTGAAGTCGCCGAACAGTTCCGCCGAGAGCGGATGTTCTTCGGGGATTTCAATGAACAGGCGCCGCTCACGCCTTCGGCGCCGCTTTGCAGGTGTTCCACGATGACCTTCGGCGCCTGCGCCTCCGCGACGGCCATCGAGATGCCATCGCTGTCGCTGTAGGTGAGGACGGGTTCGCTCGCCGGCGCGTGCAGCGCGTCGTTGACCCGTTCGACGAGGGCCTGCACACCCGCGTTGGCGATCAGTCCGGTGGCGCTCAGGGTTTCGGTCATATGGCGCTCAAGGTTTCGGTCATGGTCGGTCTCCCGCTGCTTTGCGCTAGAGCGCTTTGCCGATCGTTTCCAGCTGCTGGGCGATTTCTTCGAGCGTCTTGGCGGCTTCGTCGAACGACTTCAGGTCTTCCAGCAGCTTCGAGATCAGTTCCAGCACCGGCGTGCCCACGGCGCTGACGCTCTTTGCACCAGGCGTCAGCGCGGACGCTGTGGACAGCGCGTTCTGCAGGCCGGTGAGCGCCTTGGCGACTTCTTCGGCTGTCAGTGGCCCGCTGTTGCCGGCCTTCGTGCCCAGTTCCTTGACCTCTTCGGCGATCTTCTTCAGCGCCTTGGCCACTCTTCGAAGCCGGTGTCGATCGCTTCGCTCAGCGCCTTTATCACCGGGCCGACGACTTCGGCGCCTTCGATCGCCGTAAACAGCCCATGCACTGCTTTCAGCGTGTTTTCTTCCGTCGCGCTGCCGCCCAGATCGGGCTTGCGAGGACTTCCAGGTCCTTCTTGAGTTCGCTCAGGGGGTCGGCCATCGTGGGTCTCCTATGTCGGTAGCAGTGCAGGGACGGTGAACTGCCTGGACGGCGCCGAGCGGTTGCCCGCGACATCCACGGCGACGACGGCATACGACGGCGATTCACCGGGCTCGACAGGTGTCCATGGCAGCAACGCGTTCGCGTCGGCCGGTTCTGCTTCGCCGGGTGCCCGTGGCCCGTCCACGAACGCCGCGCGCATCGGTTCCTGGACGCCGATCGTGCGCACCGCGCCCGCGTAGCGCGCGACGACCACGACGGCCACGCCGCGCCCAGCCCAAGCCGCAGCCCGACGATACGCGCGCTCGCCGGGTTCGTCGAGGTGTCCGTCACGAGCTGCGCGGTGCCGCCGTCGGCACCGGGTATCCAGTAGTTCAACGCGCCCGGCTGGGCTTCCGATGTGCTCGCTGCGAACTCCGCCAGGCGGTACACCCCAAGGATCTCTTCCGGGGGCGTTCCTGGCGGTAGCGCCACCTCGCCCATGTCGCTGCCCTGGTAGTCGCGCGCCCACGCACGCGGGTCGTTGACGAGGCCAATCAGACGGGGATCGCGTTCGCCGGCCGTGAGCGAAAGCGGCGCCCAGGCACCGGCGCTCGTCTGCGCCTGCGCGAGTTCTTCGGGCTCCAGTGGGCGTTCGGGATCGGGCCCCCACCAGCGCACGTCCACAAGTTCTTCGGGACTCAGTGCGCGGTAGACGAGATAGCCCGCGACGTCGGGGCTGGCGTCGAGTGCCCAGGCGACGATGAACGCGCCCGTGCCCGGCTGTGGCAGCACCTTGTAGAGCACCGGCGCGCGCGAGGGGCGCACGGTGCGCGTGTAGATCGGTCCCACGCTCGGCGTCGGCGCGCTGCGCGAACCCGCTCCATTCAGCGAGCACAGCTGATACAGGTTGCGCCCGAAGCCATTGCCGTTCGTGATCGTGTCGCTCAGCGGCGAGGCGCTGGGTGCGATCGGCTTGGAGTCAACCTGCGCGAACGCCGCTTCGTTGCCAGCGCGCGGCGTCGTGGCGGCGATGTCCGCCAGCGCCCGCAGCTCGTCATCGAGCAGCCCGCCGTAGAAGTGTTCGATCAGCTCCCGCTGGCCCGCGGCGTCTTCCAGCACGCTCGCTTCGGTCAACGGCGTGGGTGGCGCTTGCGGCGGTGACTGCTTGGTGGTGCTCAGGTAGCGGGCGTACGCGGCCAGCAGGCGGCTGTTGTATGCGGCCAGCCAATTTGGCAGCGCTTCGATCCACTTCTTCAGGTCCGCGCGTTCCTGGCCGCCTTCAAGAACACGGGGATTCTGGTCCAGCAGCCCGGCGCCACGGCGGCGTTTGATGTCCGCGATAAACAGCGAATGAGCAGGCGCGCGCCTGAGCACGTAGCCCGAGACGGCCGGCGGGCCCGGGGCGAGGTCGAACGGCAGCGTGTAGGAAGCGTTGCCTTCGTAGTCCGCCGGGCTGTAGTACAGGTGCTCGACGATGTGCGTCGGGACGGGGACTTCCGCGGGCGCCGGCGCCGGCGGCTTCAGCTGCTGCGCGCCGGTGAACGCCACGACGTTGGAGGAGGGCTGCGGGCGGCTTGTGCCGGTGTTCGGTTCGACGATCGCCTGCGCCTGGAAGGCGCCCGCGTGCAGCGGCAGAGGGGAGACGGCGACGATCGCCTCGCCACGCGCGAGGCGCTTGCCGATCGGTACGCGCAGCGGCACGCCCATTTCGTGTGCGCCCACGCTCACGCCTTCGAGCAGGTACGCGGGCCGGCCTTCGAACAGGCTTCTGTTGCTGGCCACACGCGAGCCTTCGCGGCCGAGCAGCGTCGCCACCGCTTCGCCGGCCGGCACGTCGGCGGGCCACGCCGGCGGCGTCTGCGCGAGCGCGCTCGGACGCACGGCGAAGCGTTCGCTCACCGGCGTTCCGTCCGCCAGTACGCCCGTGAGCGTCAGCGACGCTGGCGGTTCCCCTGGGGCGAGTGTGGGCAAGGACGGTTCGGTGATGGCATAGGTGATGCCGTGCGTCGGATCCGGCACGAGCGTCAGCAGCGTGAACGCCAGCGGCTGCGGCGGGGGGACTTCGAATTCCCACGTCGCCAGTACGGCGGAGGCTTCGTCCAGCACGCTCAAGCACGCGCTGCGCGCGTCGGGATACGCCAGCAGCGCGCTCCCCGGCCAGGAGACGACTGCCTTGAGCGTCCCTCCGACCCAGGCGTCGCCCGCCGTATCGGGCGCGCCTCCGCCGGCCGGGCTGTTGTCGAACAGACTCTGCGCTTCGCCGAGCGTGCGCAGCCGCAGGGTCGGCGCCGCCGCGATGTATTCGACCCCGCGCTGCTCGCTCCATTCGCCGTAGGCGCCGAGCTGCCCGAAGAGGCCGAAGCCGGCCGTGCGGTGCTGATAGCCGCCTCCCTGCGGCGGGTCAGGCAGGCCCGCGTCGACGAAGCGCAGGATCGCCGGCAGCGCTTCCAGCGGCGAGCCTTCCTGAGGCGCCTGGGGCGCGGCGGCGATGATCCTTCCCAGCGCCTGCCCCGGGGCGGCTTCCCCCGCGCGCCGCTGGGCCAGGTAGGCGACCGCGCCCGTCGGCGGTGGCAACGCCTCGGGGTCCTGCACCGGGTCGCCGAGCTGCGCGCCGGGCGGCGGCGCGGCCCACTGCACTTCGAAGAACGAGCGCGCGACGAGCGCCGGACCGGGCGCTTCGATCTCGGCGGTGCGCCGGCGAAACCATGTCACCGGCTGGGCGGGGGCCGGCGGCGCCTGCATCTTCTTCGGCGCGTGCACCTCGGCGTAGCGCACGCCGACCTTCGCGCCGAGCACAGGCGAGCTGACGACGCTGCCCACGACCATCACGCCTTCGGTGTCAGGCGCGCCGGTGGCGATCACGAGGATCTTGTCGATCGGCTGGTTCGTCGGGTCCGGCGCGGCCAGCGGGTACCAGCCCAGGCTGTTACCCGTGACATCGACGCTCGCCACGGTGGCGCCTTCGGACAGGGCGCTCAGCCGGCCCGTGCCGGCGACGCTCAGCGCGACCTCCGCGACCGGTTCGGTGAGGCCGATTTCGCACACCGTCGTTTCGCTCGCCAGCGGCGCCTGCGGACTCGTCTGCGCGGCCAGCAGCGCCGGCGGGCGCTCGCTCGTCGGCAGGCCTTCCACGGCCTGCGCCAGCGCGGTCGTGACGCTCGGCGGTGTGCCGGGCAGGGCCTGCGGTGGCACGCTCGCGCCGCCTTCGCTCTGCCACGCGTAGAGATGGCTCGCCGGCGGTTCGGGGGGGTCGGACGGGCTGGGAGGGCTCGGCGGTTCAGCCATGATTCGCATGCCTTCATAGAGCGCCCTGCCGCGCGCGAGGGCGCCCGCGGGCGCCCCGCCCGGACTGCGCACCAGCGGCGGCACATGCGACTGCCACACGCCGATGAGGCAGTAGTCATAGGACTTCTGCGGGTCGGCCTGCGTGTCCACGAAGTAGAGCCCGAGCACGCGCGCCATGTAGGGACTGAGCGCGGCCATCTGCAACTGCGAGACCACGCGCAACGAAAGGCGCGGCGCGCTCGAGCCGTCTTCGGACCCCTGCAACCTGACCGCGTAGTTCGGTATGGCCGGCCAGTCCTTCACCAGGCGCACGCACTCCTCGCGCAACGCCGCGAAGTGCCTGCGCATTTCCGGCGTGCTCATGCCGGCCTGCAGGTCCAGGCTGCCCAGGCGCTCCTTGCACTCGAGCACGTCGCGCGCCAGCAGGATGCCTTCGGGCTCGATCAGCGGGTTCAGCGCGCCGAAGTAGCGCGCCGGCCACGCCTTCTGTGTCACCGGCAGCGTGAACGGCTCGCCCCACAGCTGCCAGCCGCGTTTGTCCGGCGGCCCCCACCGCGGGCCGGTGGGGCGCCAGCCGAGGCCGCCCACGCCTCCCGTGCCGGTGCCTTCGCCCTTCGTGCCGCGCCCGGTTTCTTCTGCTCCCTTCCCATTGGACCCTTCGCGGTCCTTGCAGCAGCAACAGCAGCATCCGCACTCCTCGCAGGGCGCGGGGGGAGCCGTGCTGCCGACCGTGACTAGACCGCCGAGGCCTTCCTCCTTGGCAGGAGCGGACGCGGCCCTTCCCTGCGATTCCTGTGCGACGGTCGCCTCGCTGACCGCCACCGGCGGCTCGATCGGACCCTTCTCGTGGTGGCTCGCGACGCGTCGCGCCAGCCAGAAGGCTCCGGGCGGGAAGCCGAGCTCCGGCGTGAAGGACCAGCGCAGGTGGGTGCCCTTCTGCATCGGCTGACCGTCGAAGGTCGGCTCCGAGCCATCGGCGATCGCGGCCTGCAGTCCCAGCACTGAAAGTCGCAAGCAGGGCCCCTTCTTGCTCTTCGGTCAAGTGCACGGCGGTCGAGGTTGCGCGCGCAGTATCCGTCGGCGCTCTGAGAAAGTCAAGTGTTTGAGATCCGTCATTCGTCCAGTGTCAACCGGCGGAAGCTGCCGCCGTGGCCTGCCACACTGGGCGGCATGAGCTGGGTCCTGACCTTTCTGGGCTTCATCGCCCTGATCGTGCTGCACGAGTTCGGGCACTTCGCCGCCGCCAAGGCCGTGGGGATGCGCGTCGAGCGCTTCTCGCTGTTCTTTCCCCCCAAGCTGGTGGGCATCACCAGGGGGGAGACGGAGTACGCGATCGGCGCCCTTCCGCTCGGCGGCTACGTGCGCATCACGGGGATGAGCCCCAACGAGGAGATCCCCGAGGACGTGCGTGGGCGGGCCTACTTCAACCAGCCGGTGTGGAAGCGACTGGTCGTGATCGGCGCGGGACCGGCGATGAACGTGCTCGTGGCGTTCCTCCTGCTGTGGGGCGTCTACGCGTTCAGCGCCCAGCAGCAGCGCACCGACCGCGCGCGCGTGGCGACGGTGGAGAGCGGCCACCCGGCGAGCGGGGTGCTGCGCCCCGGCGACGTGCTGCTGGCCGTCGATGGGCGCCCCGTGAAGTGGAACACCAGCACCGGCTCGGGCAACTTCATCGCACAGATCTCCTCCCACCGCTGCGCCGGGACTCCCGTGCAGGGTTGCACTGCCACCACACCGGCACGCCTCACCGTGCTGCGCGGCTCGCGCGTGCTGAGCTTTGACATCTACCCCCGCTACAACAAGGAACTGGGGCGCACCTTGGTCGGCATCCAGTCCCTGCCCGTGCTCGCCGGCGAATCTGTCGGTCACGCGGTGAGCTCCAGCGTCAACGAGATGTGGTACGTGACGAGTCAGACCGTCTCGCACATCTCGAAGATCTTCACCAGCGAAAAGGCCCGCAAGGAAGTCCATTCGATCGTCGGCGTCTCGGCAGTGGCCAGCGAAGAGTTCAGCTACAGCGTCCCCGCCGCGCTGTACCTACTGGCGATTATCTCGCTCTCGCTGGCGATCGTCAACCTCTTCCCCTTCCTGCCGCTGGACGGCGGTCACATCTTCTGGGCGCTCGCGGAGAAGGTGCGCGGCCGCCCGATCCCCTTCGCCGTGATGGAGCGCGCCAGCGTCGTGGGCTTCGCGCTCGTGCTGTTCCTGTTCATGGTCGGCTTCACCAACGACATCCACACGTTTTCCAACGGTGGGTTCCACGTGCGCTGACGCGCCGCATCTGTGCGGGCTTCAGTGCCGCTGTGGTCTCGTGGCGCGCTGGGCCTCGACGGCGAGCGCGATCGCTTGCACTTCGCTCGTCTTCCCCACACACACCCAGCTCTTCACGACGCGGCCCATCCTCTCCTCCAAAACTGGAGCCTCGAACAGCTCCTGCATCTCGGCTCTGCGCAGCAGCGAGATGTCCTCCCACTCCTTCGCCGCGCCCAGCTTCCAGTAGCGCCTGCGCAGTCCCACCGGCAGCCAGTGCGCGGCGGGCAGCAGCGCGTGGGGCTCGATCGGGAAGCTCCACGCGGGTGTCTGCACGTACCAGCTGCGCCCCACGCGGCGCACCTCCGCGGCGAACGCCTGGCGTCGTGGCGGGGGCACGTGCTCGATCACGCTCGAGCAGTACACCAGGTCGAACTCGCCGTCGGCGAACGGCAGGCGCTCGCTGGCGTCGGCGCGCACGAAGGGCCCCGGGTACTCGGGGCGCTCGCTCATGTCCACGCCGGTGATGTCGAGGGCGGGCTCCAGCGCCCGCAGTCCGATGCTGCCGCAGCCCACGTCGAGCACGCGCGCGCCCGGCTGCAGGCCGGTGAGGGCGAAGAAGCGCTCGTGGCGGCGTGCCCGCGCGCGGGCGGCCACGGGGGAGGCCAGGCGGGCCAGCGGGCCGCGCGCCGTCCCGTACACGTTGGTTGCCGGCTGGGTCATCGTAGACTTACGGTATGGCCTCCGAGCGACAGATCGCGGTTGGCTCCGTCCTCGTCGGCGGCGGCGCGCCCGTGGCCGTGCAGACAATGACCAAGACCGAGACCGCCAACCTGGCGGCCACGATGGATCAGATCCGCACAGTGGCCGAGGCCGGGGCGGACATCGTGCGCGTGGCGGTCCCGCGCGAGCAGGACGCCGAGGCGCTGAAGAGCATCGTCGCGCAGTCGCCGATCCCGGTGATCGCCGACATCCACTTCAACCACACGCTCGCGCTGAAGGCGATCGAAGCGGGGGCTCACTGCGTGCGTTTGAACCCCGGCAACATCGGCGGCCCCGAGAAGGTCGCCGAGGTGATCGCGCTCGCTCGCGAGCGGGGGACGCCGCTGCGCGTGGGCGTCAACTCGGGGTCCCTTCCCAAGCACCTGCGCCAGCTGGAGTACGACAACCCCGTGGAGGCGCTGGTGACGGCGGCGCTTGAGACCGTGCGGCTGATGGAGAGCCTTGACTTCTACGACTTCAAGGTCTCGATGAAGTCCACTTCTGTCCCCAACACGATCGCCTCCAACCGCCTGCTCGCCGAGCGCATCCCCTACCCGCTGCACCTGGGCGTCACTGAGGCCGGCACCAAGTGGTCGGGCTCTTTGAAGTCCGCCGTCGGCCTCGGCACGCTGCTCGCGGACGGCATCGGCGACACGATCCGCATCTCGCTCTCCACCTTCCACGCCGAGGAGGAGGTCAAGGTCGCCTGGGAGATCCTGAAGGCGCTGAAGCTGCGCCAGCGCGGCCCCGACCTGATCGCCTGCCCCACGTGCGGGCGGCTGCAGTTCGACATGGACACCGTGGTGGCCGAAGTCGAGCGGCGTCTGGAAGCCTACGAGGACCCGATCGAGGTCTCCGTTTTGGGCTGTGCGGTGAACGGCATCGGCGAGGCCCGCCACGCCGATTTCGGCATCACCGGCGCCAAGGACATGGGGATGATCTACTCCAAGGGCGAGCCGCTGAAGAAGGTCCCCACCGAGCAGCTGGTGGACGAGCTTTTCAAGGAGATTGACCGTTTTTACGCTGCTGGCAAGGTTGTCGTGCGCGACGAGTCAAAGGCGGCGGAGGCGCGCGCCTGGCTTGCCGCCAATGAGGACGACACGCAGATGACGCCCGAGCGACTGGCCGCGCTGGAGGCGGCCGCCGCAGAGAACGACGATGAGGCCGACGCGGTGCTTGAGTCGATGCTCACGCCGGCCTCCACCGTCACGATGGACGAGGCGGCCTCGCCCGTCGCGGGTCGTCGCTTTACACGGCGCTGAAGCGCTCGGCCACCTTCGCCCAGTTGACGGTGTTCCACCACGCGTCGAGATAGTCGGGGCGGCGGTTCTGGTACTTCAGGTAGTAGGCGTGCTCCCACACGTCCACGCCCAGGAGCGGTGTCTTACCGTCGGAGATCGGGTTGTCCTGGTTAGCCGAGCCCACGACCGCGAGGCCTGAGCCGTCGTGCACGAGCCACGACCAGCCGGAGCCGAACTGGTTGACGCCCGTTTCCTTCAGCTTGCCCTGGAAATCGGAGAAGGAGCCAAAGGTGCTGGCGATCGCCTCGCCCAGCGCGCCGCTCGGCTCACCACCACCGTCCGGACCCATGCTCTCCCAGAACAGCGTGTGGTTGTAGTGGCCGCCGCCGTTGTTACGCACCGCCTTGCGCTTGTCCTCGGGCACCGCGCCGAGGTCCTTCAGCACGTCCTCGATGGCCGCGCTCTCAAGCGGCGTGCCGGCGAGCGCCGCGTTGGCCTTGTCCACATAGGCCTGGTGGTGCTTGTCGTGGTGGATTTCCATCGTCTTCGTGTCGATGTGCGGCTCCAGCGCGTCGTACGCGTAGGGCAACGGCGGAACGGAGTAGGCCATGAGGGCTCCTTGGGCTTTCGGATTTCTAGGGCTGGAGGCTGTTCTATCAAAGCCCGTAGCATGTGCTCCGCCGATGACCCGCCTCTCCCGCTACCTGCTGCCCACCGAGAAAGAGGCGCCCGCCGACGCCGAGGCGCTCTCGCACAAGCTGATGGTGCGCGCCGGGCTGGTACGCCAGATGGGCGCCGGCATGTGGACGTGGCTGCCCGCCGGCTGGCGCGTGCACCAGCGGGTGGTGGCGATCGTGCGCGAGGAACTGGACGCGATCGGCGCGCAGGAGATGCTGATGCCGGTGCTGCAGCCCGCCGAGGTGTGGCGCAAGACCGGGCGTCTGGAGATCGAGGAGCTCTTCAAGCTCGCCGATCGCAAGGGCTCAGAGCTCGTGCTGGCGATGACCCACGAGGAGGCCGTCACCTTCCACGCCGCCCAGACGGTCCGCTCCTACCGCCAGCTGCCGCTGATCCTCTACCACTTCCAGGTCAAGGAGCGCGATGAGCCGCGCCCGCGCGCCGGGGTGCTGCGCACGCGCGAGTTCGTGATGAAGGACTCCTACTCTTTCGACCGCGACCAGGCCGGGCTGGAGGAGAGCTACGCGCTGCACGTCGGCGCCTATGACCGCATCATGGAGCGCACCGGTCTGCGCTGGTACCGCGTGGAGTCCGACGTGGGCATGATGGGCGGCCTCGGCGCGCACGAGTACATGGCCCCCTGCGACGCGGGGGAGGATGAGAATCGTGTTGACCGACTCCGGCTACGCCGCCAACGTCGAGGTCGTCGCCGCGCGACTCGGCAAAGAGCGGCTGCTGAGCAGCGACACCGTTAACGGCGAGCCGATCCAGCTCTTGACGGCGATCGAGATCGGCAACATCTTCAAGCTCGGCACGCGCTACTCCGAGCCGCTGGGCGCGACCTTCCTCGACGAGTCCGGCGTCGAGCAGCCGATCTGGATGGGCTCCTACGGGATCGGCCCCGCGCGCATCGTCGCCGCCGCGGTCGAGCAGTTCGCCGATGAGCACGGCATCGCCTGGCCGCGCGCGCTCGCGCCCTTCGCGGTGCATCTCGTTGCGCTCGGCAAGCCCGGCACGCCCGAGCGCGACGCCGCCGACGGGGTGTACGAGGCGCTGCGCGAGGCGGGTGTGGACGTGCTCTACGACGACCGCGACGCCGGCCCGGGGGAGAAGTTCGCCGACGCCGAGCTGTTGGGCTGCCCGCTGCGCCTGACGGTCGGGCGCAAGTCGCTTCAGTCGGGTGAGATCGAGGTGCAGTTGCGCCGCGGGCGTCAGTCGGCCCCGGGTCTGCCCCTCAGCGCGGACGGCGCCGCGCTCGTGCGGGCGGTGGACGAGCTGTGGCAGAGCCTCCCCTGAGCCGGGACGCCGCGATGCGCTCAGGTCATGCCGGCGCCCCTACAGGACCGGCCGAGGGAGCCCCGGACACGAGCGAGGCCGCCGCCGCGAGCCCACCGCTCACCGTCCGTCGCCTGTTCGGCCTGGACCGCTCCGGCCCGCCGCCGCCGCAGGTCGCGCCCGGTCAGCCGCTGCGCCCCTGGACGCTGCCCAACGCGATCGGCTTTTTGCGTCTGGCGCTGATCCCGGTGTTCCTCGTGGTCGCGCTTTCCAGCAGCGACGGTGTCGACGCCACCTCGGCCGTACTGTTCGCGGTGATCGGCTGGGGCGACTACGCCGACGGCATCGCCGCGCGCGTCACGCGCCAGTACAGCCGTCTGGGGGCGTTGATGGATCCCATCACCGACCGCCTGCTGGTGATCTCCGGCGTGGTTGTGTGCTGGGACTTCCAGCTGCTCCCGCGCTGGGCGCTGGCGGTGCTCGTCGCACGCGAGCTGGCGATGCTGGCGCTCGGTCGCTACGGGCAGACACACGGCATGGAGCTGCGCATCAACTGGCCCGGGCGCCTGGGGGTGGCGCCGACGATGGGCGCCTTTTTCTTCGCTTTAGTTGGGCTCTCTACGCTTGCCGAAGTGCTGCTCTACATCGGTCTCGCATTCGCGCTGCTGGCCACCGCGCTGTATGTGCGCGCGGGTCTCGCCGAGCGCGCATCGCGCACGGGGATGGACGCGCCCGCAGGTACGGGCACGGACCTGTGAGCGCCCTCACGCGCCGCCAGCTGCTCGTACGCGGCGCCGGGGTCACGGCAACCGCGGCGCTGGCGCGGTCGGTGGGCCTGCCGGGGGAAGCGACCGCATCGGCGGACAACGCGGCGGCGGAAAGCAGCGCCGTGCAGCGCTATCTCGCCCTGATGGACACGGTCGTGGAACGCATCCACCCGCAGTGGTCTGAATGGCGCGGCGCCTACCGCGCGCCGCAGGGCACCTACTCCACCGTAATCAACGCGCGCATGCTGCAGGTCCACGCCGGCGCCGCCGCTGCCGGGCACACCGGGCCCAGCCGCGACGACGAACGCGCGCGGCGGCTCGTGCAGACGCTGCTCACCTCGCCCGCGCCGTGGCGCGTCTCGGGCGTGGGGGCGCCCCACGAAAAGATGTTCCACCTCCCCGGCTGGATCACCAGCCTGACCGAACCGGGCGCCGTGATGGACAAGGCCGTCGATCCACAGGTCGCCCAGGCGCTGGTTGCCGCCTGGCGCGTGGGCTCCGTGTTGGGCCTCGAAGAGACCACCCTGCAGAGCATCGCCCAGGCCGTCTCGGCGGTGGCGCGCTGCGCGTTCTTCCGCTACCCCGGCATCCGCCTGAACCAGCTGAACTGGAACTGCGCGCTGTACGCGCTCGACGCCGAGCTGACCGGCGCCAGCGACCTGTTGCGCGGCGACTACCGCGAGCAGATGCTGCGCTTCGCACGGTTCGCCACGCGCATCGAACACCCGGGGGGCAGCACCAACCTGGGGCCGGGCTGGCACTTCCACTACCTGCCCAACTACGACTACTCCGCGATGGCCAACCTCGACGCCCCCGAATACGCCAGCGAGGTACTGGACTGCGTACGCCACTACTCCGTCGCACTCGCGGCGGGCATGGAGCCGCTGCCAGAGTGGGCGCTGGACGTCTTCCGCGCCTACGCAGCCCGCACCCTCTACGGCGACTGGACACACGCCGGCTACATCAACTGGGACACCGGCCTTGGCGCCCAGCGGCGCTACATCGGCAAGGTCTTCGCCTTCGCCCAGCAGGGCCTGATGGCCCTCGCCATCTCGCCAATGGCCCAAAGCATCCCCGGCATGGGCGCCCACGCCCGCTGGTTTTTCGAGCGGGGCCTGGACCTCTACCTGCGCTGGCTCTCAGAAGCCCCCGAGGCCCTGCTGCCGCCGCCCGTGCAGTTCGGCGAGGACGAACACGCCGAGGGCCCCGACGACCGCCTGCTGTTCGGCGCACGAATCGCCAGCAACGCCGCACAAGCCATCGCCCTCGACCTGGCCGCCGTTCCGCCCGTGCAGCCGCCGCCCGTGTACTCCTTCGACCCCGACTCCCAGCGCCTGGCGGTCTCGACGCCCAGTTACTCCACCGCAATCCTCGTCCACAACCGCGAGGCGGTCCCCTACGGCGGCCTGGACCTGTGCCGTCTGTTCGACGGCGCCCAGCGGCCCGTGGCATCAATCGCGGGCACAGGCCTCGCCAACTTCGCGGCACGCATCCGCACCAGCGGCGGCGGTGTCCTGCTCGACACGCAGATGAGCAACGCCGCGAGCATGAGCGTTTCCGCGGTGCTGCCCGACGGCGCCGAGCGCAGCACAGGCCCAGGCTCCGCGCCCTATCCGCGCTACGCCTACGCCGGCCCGATGCGCGGCGTGACAGCGTCGGGACGGGTCGCGCACGGATCGGCCGCGATTGCCACGACGCACCGCCTGCTGCCCGACACGATCCTGCTCGAATGGGCGTTTGCCCTGCCGCCCCACGCCGGTTGGGAGCTGGCGCTGCCCTCCTACGGCTCCCAGGCCAGCCTCGCGGTCGAGCACGCCGGCTCAACCACCGCATTGGAAGTCGGCGCCAGCGGCCCGGCCCTTTCAGCGGTTCGGCGGATCCTTGTTCGGGCCGAACAGGGCGGCTACGCCATCGCGCCCGTGACGGCGCCGGCCGAGGCGCATCTGAGCGCAGTGCGCCCCCCATTGGATACGGGCGCGGCACGGCCGGGCCCCACGCTGCTGATCGCCGGTGCTCAAGGGTCCAGCCGTGCGCATACCGTCAAGCTGGCGCTGGAGTTGCGTGTGAGCTGAGGCGCCCGTGTTCAGTGCGCGTCAAGTTCGGCTTGAAGAACCGAACGAATATCCTTGGTCTTGCCTCCCTTCCATGTGACAGAAAGCCCTTGCAGCAGTACGGTGTGTATCCTGCGGCCATCGCGGAGTATCATTTCGACTTCCTTGGTGAGACCTCGCCGTCGGGTATCGAGACCTGCGATATCGTCCCAGCCGAAACGATGCGTAACCCAGGATCGATATACCACGATTCCCTCGTCGCTGACTTCCAGTCCCAGCTGCCTTGACCTTCGGGCAAGCAAAACCAGGGCTACTACACACCCCAAGGCCCAAAAGTGCAGTACCAGAGCTCCCTGCGGTGCAAGCACAACCCCCAAACTCAGCAATACCCCAAAGGTAAGATAGGGATATAGCAGCAAGCGAACGAGGCGGGTGCGGTAATGTCGTCTTTCGTCTAGCATATGAAGTCAAATGCCTGTGCTTCTGCGGCCGATATCTGTGCGCCGTCGAGTAGAAACAGCGGAAGCGTTACGGCGCCTCCGAGAGCGCCGCGCCACTCAAGGCTGCTGATGTCGGATAGCTCAACGGCGCTTGCTCCCAGCGCGCCGAGACCGATGCCGGTGAAGATCGCCGCCTCGTTCAGTCCCAGCGGGTAATTTGGCACATACACAGCCTGATCGAGGGCAAGTGCCTGCTGAATAACGAAGTTGCCAATGAGGACTCCCCCGCATATCTCGGCGGCGGCTATACACACGCCGCCGGCTACGACATCAATGGCGGGCGCCGCGTAGGCCGCGACCCCGGATACGGCCTTGGTTGCCGTCTTGAACGCGCTGACGGTGGTGTTCGCGGCTCCTTCGGCGACTTCTCCCGCTGTCCCGGCGACTTCGCTGTCGGTTGGTGTGCCGGGTATCCCCAGGAAGAGGCCGGTGGGGTCGTTGAGGTTGAGGGGGTTGTCGTTGACGTAGTTGTAGCGGGCGAGGCTGATGCCGGCGATGGGGTCTACCGTGGTGAACTGGGCAGTGGCGGGGTCGTAGTTGCGTGCCCTGAGGTAGATCAGGCCGGTATCCGTGCTGGTGTACTGGCCGTCATAGCCGAGCGGGGTCGTGGCGGCGCCCGTGCTGGCGGTCGTGTTGCCGTAGGGGTCGTAGGCCATGGTCGCTTCGACGGTGCCGGTGGAGCTGGTCAGCATCACGGTTGAGTCCTGCTGGTCGTGGTGGAGGTAGAGGACGGTGCCTTTGCTTTGGATCTGCTCGATGGGGACGTTGTTCGGCCCGTAAATGTAGCTGTTCTGTTCGTCCGAAAGGATCAGCGGGATGCTGGCGTGGGCGTCCCAGGTGGTGTAGCTGGTGGTTTTGCCTTTGGTTTGCGATGCGCGGAGGCCGTCGCCGTTGTAGGCGTAGGTGTCGTTGAGGCCTCCCGCTTTGCCTTGTTTGACTTGAATGAGGTTGCCGGCCTGGTCGTAGCTGTATGTCGTAGTCTGGCCTTCTTTGGGTGTGGCGCTGACGCGCTCTCCGAGCTGGTCATAGCCGTAGGTGGTGCTGCCGCTGGTTTTCAGCTCGCCGGCGGCGTCGTAGACGCTGGTGTTCGAGCCGAGGGTGGTGGGCTCTTCGGCGGAGTCGTACGCGTAGCTGGTGCTGCCGGCTTTTTCGAGGCGGTTGTTGGCGTCGTAGGCGTCGCTGATGCTCGCGGTGCCGGGCAGCCCGGTCGTGGTGGTGGACTTGATCTGTCCGTCGTTGTCCCGGGTGTAGGCGATCGACGCGAGCACTTTCAGACCGCTGCCGGTCATCGTGATTGTCATCTCCTGATTTGCCGCGTTGTAGGAGCTTTTGTCTTGCTCGCCAGTGCCTTTGGGAAATGTCGTGGTCGTGAGGTTGGAATTGGGATCGTAGGCGAAGCTGGTTGTGTTGCCAGACCAGTCGGTGACGCTCTGCAGGCGCCCGTCGCTGTCGTACGCGCGGGTGATGAGATTGTTGTTGGGGTAGGTGAGTTTTATTTGATTGCTGCCGAGGTCGTATTCATAGGCCGTGGTGTTGCCGTGCCCGTTGGTGGTCTTTACGAGGCGGTCTAGGATGTCATATGTGTAGGTCGTGGTCCCAGTGCCGTCGATCATCTTGGTGCGCAGGCCGTCTCCGTTGTATTCGTATTTGACGGTCGGCGTTTTACTTTCCGAATAGCTGACTTCTTTGAGATGATTTGCGGGATCGTAGGCATATTTGGTGGTGCGTTTGGCCGCGTCTGTGAGACTGGTGAGATTTCCGGCCGCGTCGTATTCCTTTTTGGTGACGCGCCCGAGCGGGTCTTTTATTTCGATGACCGCGCCGAGCGCGTTGCGGGTGTAGGTGGTGGTGTGTTTGTTGCCATCAGTCTGGGTGGCGAGGTGATCTTCGCCGTCGTAGCTCGTTTCGGTCGTCCCACCGTTGGGCTCTTTGACCTTCGTCGGCTCGTTATCGGCGTTGTAGGTATAGGTGGTGGTGTCGCCGTTCGGGTCGGCGATGGTTTCGATGTTGCCGTCGCCGTCGTAGGTGTACTTTGTGGTGTGCCCGAGGGGGTCTGTGATTTTGAGCTGGCGGCCCTGCTGGTCGCGTTCGACTTTGGTGGTGTACTTGGCGGCTTCGGCGCCTTTCACGTTCCCCGCGGGGCTCACGGTTGAGGTCTCCTGTGAATCTTCGTTGTAGCCAAAGGTGAGCTTGCCGCCTTCGGGGTCGATTTCGCTCGTGCGGTCTCCCTCTGTGTCGTATTCATAGCTCCAGGTGTGTTTGAGGGGGTCCACGACGCTTGTGAGGTCGCCGTGTTCGTCGTAGTGGTAGGTCGTGGTCTGCGTCGCGTTGTGCGGCGCGGGACGCGAGACTGTTTCGGCGTCACCATTGCTGTTGCGCGTGATCGTCGTCTTCTCGCTGTCCGGGGTGGTGACCGTCAGAACGTCGTGCGTGCCGTCATAGGTCCATTTCGTTTCGTCTTTGTCGGGATCGATCATGCTCGTCATGTTCCCGTTTTCATACGTGTACGTCGTGGTGTGATCATTCCCATCGGTGACGCTCGTGAGGTCGTTCTCGGCATCGTATGTGAATGTTTCGGTGCTCGCGCTGGCGGTCCCGAAGCCGCGGGTGATCGCGTAGGGCTCGTTGTTGCTCGTGAAGTGCTCATCGGTCACGGCGCCCGTGGTGTTGTTCGTGATCTTGGTGTGGAACGGTTCGTATTCGAATTTGAGTTTGTGTCCCGCCGGATCGGTCTGCGAGGTGAGCTGATGGGCGGCGTTGTATTCGTTAGTCGTTTCGCCTTTGCGTCCGTCGATCATCAGCGTCATCTGGTGCGCTTCGCCGTAGTGGTACTGCCAGCGCGCTTTCGTTTCGCCGGGGAGCGTGACGCTCGCAAGATTTCCTTCGCTGTAGGTGTATTTCGCGGTGTGCCCCATCGGGTCTTTCGCGTTTTCGATGAGCCCTTCGCCGTTGTAGGCGAGCGTGATCTTCCGTCCTGCGGGGTCGGTGATCGTTTCGAGCAGTCCCGTTTTGCCGTAGCCCAGTTTCGTCTGGTTGCCGTTGCGGTCGGCCACACTCTGCAGCCTTCCCGTGGCGCCTTCGAACTGGTATTTGACCTGGTTGGGGAGCACCAGCGAATAGCCGGCTTTGGTGTTGCCGCTGAGGGTATCCTGCGACCATGCTGGTGGCGTGAACGCTTCGCCTTTGCCTTCGGCGAACGGGACGGTGCTGCCGTTGGCCTGCGTCAGCGTCGCTTTGCCTTGGCCGACCGTGAGATGGTCGCTGAACGAACTACTCCAGCCGGCCCCGAACGCGCCCGTGGCCCCGCTCGCGGCGGCCTGCGAATTATACGTCCGCGTCAGATCGAGGCCGACGCCCCGTCCGCCGACCGCGAGGTCGGTCTGGGTCTCGTAGTAGTTGCCCGTGGCGCAATCGACCGGGTCGCCGCATTTCGAGGGTTCTGGCCCCAGCGCCGATTCGTTCTTGCCGCCGTACTGGATGGAGGAGCCGTTTTTCACGGGGTCGAAGATTTTGAAGTGCCCTTTTTCTTCGATGATCGTCCCGAGGTTTTCGAATTCGGGCTCGATCGGTGTCAGACCGGTCCCTTCGGTCTTCTCCAGAGTGCCGGTGTTGATGAGCTTCGCTTCTTCTTCTTTTTTACCCGCGATCAACCCGTGGTTTTCGCTTTCCGGTTCGCCGTTGAGGACGAACGTGCCCGTGTTCAAGATCAGCGCGTGGTCTTCGCCCTGGATCCCAGAAGACTCTGGGGCGGTGAACGAGCCCTTGATTACGAGCGTATGCTGCTCGATGTTCAAGTGCGACCCTTCGCCTTCCATGATGCCAGCGACCCCCGGTTCCAGCACCAGTGACCCGGTGCCCGTAAGCGACTCGTAGTGACCGGCCGTAAACGACCCGGTCACGTTCACCTCGCCCGAGCCTGTCAAGATGCCACCGCCGAGGAATGTGCCGCTCACCCCGGTCAGCGTCAGGTTCTCGATCGTCGATGGTTTGGCGCCGTTGACTTCGACTATCCCCTGCGCGCTCCCGCCGGATGCCTTGGTGATCGTTAGGGTCGCCGCGGCGCCTTCAACGACGCCCGCCACGAGGGTTCCTTCGGCGTCGCGGAACGTCCCGTTCAGAGGCACGCTCGCGCCGAGGTCGAAGGTGCCCTGGCCGAACAGGATTTCGGTTTCCGCCCCCGAGGTCGACCACGACCCGACGGCGAGTTCGCCCGAGACACCGCCGTTGACGAATTCCATCTTCCCCGAGGTGTCGGACACTTTCCCTTCGTTATCGATCTCAAACCCGATCTGCGTCGTGCCCGAATCTTCGGTCTTCTCCAAGACCCCGGTGTTGGTCAGAGTTGCTTCCCCGGCGGACGCGATCAGCCCGTGGTTGGAGCCCGGTTCCAGGCCGTTCACGATCAGCGTGCCGCTGTTGACCAATTTCGGGCCGTGGCGCCCCGAGATGCCGCTTTTTTCACCGACCGTCAACGTACCAGCGTTATTCAGCGTGCCTTCTTCCAAAGTGAGACACGTCGCGCTCCCCGGTTCGATCGTGCCCGTCGCCCCCGATTCGACCAGAACCGTCCCGGTGCCCTCAATGATGGCTCCGCCCCCGGCGCTAAAGGAATGGCTGATGTTTATCTGGCTCGTGTTGTGCAGCACTCCGGCGGCTCCCCCCGCGCTCTTGAGGGTCAGGTCTTCCAGCGTAGACGGCGTTTTGCCGCTGACTTCGAGGAGGCCGTGCGCGCTACCCGAACCACCAGTGAGCACCAATTTGGCACCCGCGCCTTCGATCGTACCTGCCGTCACCGTGCCGTCCTCAAGTTCGATCGTGCCCGACATCGGCACGCTCACCCCCAGTGAGAACGTGGTGGGATTCGAATTGAACACGATCGCGGTCCCCGCCCCCGATGTCGACCACGACCCAGCCGAGTGTTCGCCTGAGACCCCACCGTTGGTGAATTCCATCTTACCCGAGGTGTCGGACACTTTTCCTTCATTGTCGATTTCGAACCCGATCGGCGCGGTACCGGACCCTTCTGTCTTCTCGACGGTTCCAGTGTTGCTCAACAGCGACACTTCTGAGCCGCCGGCGATCAGACCCTGGTTTTCACTGGCGTTCTGGGCGTTGAGGATGAACGTTCCGCTATTGACGATATGCGCTTTCCGTTCCCCCTGAAAACCACTGCCTTCCGCGACCGTGAAGGTGCCCGCGTTCTTCAGCGTCGTGCCTTCCAGGAAAAAGCAGGGCCCGCCGCACCCAGAGACCGTCCCCGTAACACCCGACTGCAAGACAACCGTCTCGGTACCCTTGAACGCTCCACGGTTACCTCCCGTAAAGGAGCTTGAGACGGTCAATTCGCCCGCTCCGATGATCGAGGCGCCCTCAACCGTCAGGTTCGCGGCGCTCGACGCTTCTCCCGCATCAGCGAGTTCAAGGGACCCACCCGACATCGAGAGGGTCCCTTCATCCACAAGCACCCCAGCAGTCTGAGACCCGCCGGTAATGACGACGGTCTTCCCCGACCCCACACAGACCACTTCCGAGGACGTCGGCACCGTACCCAACGACCAATCCGCCGGCGTTTCCCAGTTCCCTTCCGCCCCCCCTTTCCACGAGTTCCCACACGTCGCCGCCGACGCCAATGTCGGCAGCGCCAACATCGCAACGCCCACCAGGCCCATCATGCCCGCCAGCCAAACCGCTTTACGGCTCAGGGCGCTCCCTTGCGAGCCGGCCTTCAAACGGACGGCTTGGACGAGCTGGACGACACGCGACATGGGGGCCTCCTCGGGGCTTGTGTCGCCACCAGCCCTGAAGCTGGGGACGCGCTGGGTGGGGGCTGGCGACCGTAGCACCGACCTCCCGCAAAGCCAAACAGTCGGGACGACGCCGGAACACCTCCCGTGAACGGAGGCGCCGCTATAGCAGGATCGAGGCCTGATAAAGCCCGCCCCGTAAGGCTCCGCATCGCCAACCGGTGCGCGCAGGCCGCGGACAATACGGCCAACCAGCGTGTTTCCGACGCCCTACACCGCGTCCCCGGCGCCAACCCCGGCCCGCAACCCGCGGCCCTCTGGACGGCCGGTAGGCCGTCCCTTCTCAAAATCTGTTTGCCGCTGAAGGCGTGCCCATACCCACCCGCCGAGCAGCCACAGCCCGGCGGAACCGTAGGCGAGCAGCAGCGGCATCAGCGCGACGTTGTAACGCGGCTGGTCGTTGAACAGCGTTGCCAACGCCGCGATCGAGAGGATCGTAGCCGTGGCGACCAGCAGGTGGCGCGCTGCTCGTTCTTCCGCTACCCCGGCATCCGCCTGAACCAGCTGAACTGGAACTGCGCGCTGTACGCGCTCGACGCCGAGCTGACCGGCGCCAGCGACCTGTTGCGCGGCGACTACCGCGAGCAGATGCTGCGCTTCGCACGGTTCGCTACGCGCATCGAACACCCGGGGGGCAGCACCAACCTGGGGCCGGGCTGGCACTTCCACTACCTGCCCAACTACGACTACTCCGCGATGGCCAACCTCGACGCCCCCGAATACGCCAGCGAGGTACTGGACTGCGTACGCCACTACTCCGTCGCACTCGCGGCGGGCATGGAGCCGCTGCCAGAGTGGGCGCTGGCTCTGCCGGCCCACGCCGGTTGGGAGCTCGCGCTGCCCTCCTACGGCTCGCAGGCCAGCCTCGTGGTCGAGCACGCCGGTTCATCCACCGCATTGGAAGTCGGCGCCAGCGGCCCGGCCCTTTCAGCGGTTCGGCGGATCCTAGTTCGGGCCAAACAGGGCGGCTACATCATCACGCCCGTGACGGCGCCGGCCGGTGCGCGTCTGAGCGCAGTGCATCCGCCAGCGGATACGGGCGCGGCACGGCCGGGCCCTACGCTGCTCATCGCTGGTGCTCACACCTCCGCCCGTCCGCGTTCCGTCAAGCTGGCGCTAGAGCTGCACGTGAGCTAACGCACTCACGAGGGTCAGTGTGCAGCGTGCTTGCTAAGCCACTCGCACGCCAGCGCCTTGACGTTTCGGTCATATTGCGCAATGGCTTCCTCGCCGTACTCGCCATCTACCGAAAGCTCCTCGGGTCGCCTGCGTAGTTCGTCATAACCCCAATACGCGCCAATCAAGGGCTGAAGGTCGTGGGATTCACTCACGTCATATCGAGTCTTGTCTCCGCGACCGTCCTGCGATGCCGAGGAATCAATGACGTCCATGAGGCGCTGAAGTCCCGCTGGGGGACCGACCGAGTCGTCTGCGATGTCCCGAAGTATCGCCGCACTGGCCATGTCGATAGCCTCATCAAGCGCCGGGATTGGCTGCTCTAGTTCGCGGCAGACCCGCTCAAAGATAGGCCCAACCTCGGACATCGACAGATCATCGGCGATTGCCAGCTTCACAGCGGCATCCATGCCATTCTCTGAAAGTAACGCTTCGCCAAGATCGCGCAGCGACTCACCTGTTTCGAGGCCAATCTTATATCGCGCCGCTGCCAGTCCTAGAGGTGTCATCGATCTGGCAATCATGGTGTTCCACCGATGAACTTGAAATCTTCAGCTGCGCCCGTGAGCGCGTTTCGTACATAGTGAATCTCAACACCGTTGACGTTCTGCGCCATCTTCACCCAACCTTCCTCGGCTGGCCACCGAGAGTCCGACATTTCGACACCAAGTGGTCGGCCTGCCTCTGGGGCTGACTGAGTCTCCTCCATCGCAAGCTGCTCCTTGAGATCGCCAGCGATCGTCCTACCTGTAGATGCTGCTACGTCCGCGCCCTCTGCGGCAAGCTCCAACTCCGACTCGCCGTCGAAAAGGCCGAAACCGAACGCTAGTCCTGCGCCAATGTCGGCGGCGCTGCCATAGCTCGCGCATTCCGAGTTGAAACCGAACACTTCACCGGCCAATTCGTCACTGGTGCCGAAGGTGAGGACGTTGAGGGCGCCCGCGGCTGCGTTGGAGACGCCGGATTCCTGCAGCCCGTTGCAGATGGTGGAGATGATGATGATGCTGCCGCACGCGGAAAGCCCGCTTGGGTCGAGCGCGTTAAATGGGTTGTCGCTGGCGTAGGTATACGGCTGGTTGGTGATTGCCTCGATCGGATCGACGCTCATGAACTCTGCGGTCGTGGGATCGTACGCGCGTGCTCGCAGGTAGATCAGGCCGGTGTCGGCGTCGGTGTACTGGCCGTCGTAGCCGAGTGGGGTCGTGGCGTTGCCGGTCGTGCCGGTCACGTTGCCGTAGGCGTCGTATGTGGTGGTCGCTTCGATGGCGCCGGTTGCGCTGGTCAGCATTCGGGTTGAGCCCTGCTGGTCATGGTGGAGGTAGAGGACGATGCCTTTGCTTTGAATCGCCTCTATCGGAATGTTATCGGGTCCGTAGATGTAGCTGTTCTGTTCGTCGCTGAGGATCAACGGAAGTTCTACCTGGGTGTCCCAGGTCACGTAGCTGGTGGCTTTGCCTTTGGTTTGGGAGGCGCGGAGTCCTTCGCCGTTGTAGGCGTAGTTGTCGTTGAGGCCGCCTGCTTTGCCTTGTTTGACTTGGATGAGGTCGCCGGCCTGGTTGTAGCCGTAGGTGGTCGTCTGGCCTTCTTTGGGTGTGGCGCTGACGCGGTCGCCGAGCTGGTCGTAGCCGTAGATGTTGCTGCCGCTCGTTTTCAGCTCGCCGGCGGCGTCGTAGACGCTGGTGTTGGAGCCGAGGGTGGTCGGCTCGTCAGCGGCGTCGTAGGCGTAGGTCGTGCTGCCTGATTTTTCCAGGCGATTGTTGGCGTCATAAATGTCGGTTGTGCTCCCGGTCCCGGGGAGCCCTGTCGTGGTGGTGGTTTTGATCTGTCCGTCGCCATCGCGGGTGTAGGCGACCGCGGCCAGGATTTTCAGGCCGCTGCCGATCATCGTGATTTTCATCTGCTGGTCGGCGTTGTTGTAGGAGATTTTGTCTTGCTCGCCCGTACCTTTGGGGAACGTTGTTGTTGTCAGGTCCGAGTTGGGGTTGTAGGCGAACGTCGTCGTGTTACCCGACCAGTCAGTCACGCTCTGCAGGCGCCCAGCGTTGTCGTATGTGCGGGTGATGAGATTATTGTTGGGGTAGGTGAGTTTGATTTGATTGCTGTTGAGATCGTATTCATAGGCGGCGATGTTGCCGTGTCCGTTGGTGGTCTTGACGAGCCGGTCGATGATGTCATATGTGTAGGTCGTCGTACCGGTGCCGTCGATCATCTTGGTACGCTCGCCGTCACCATTGTATTCATATTTGACGGTCGGTGTTTTGCTTTCGGAGTAGCTGATTTCCTTGAGGCGGTTCGCCGGATCGTAGCTGTATTTGGTGGTGCGTTTCGCGGCGTCCGTGACGGCCGTCAGGTTGCCAGCGGCGGCGTATTCCTTTTTGGTGACGTCTGTTCGATGGCACCCAGCGGCCCGTGGCATCAATCGCGGGCACCGGCCTCGCCAACTTCGCGGCACGCATCCGCACCAGCGGCGGCGGTGTCATGCTCGACACGCAGATGAGCAACGCCGCGAGCATGAGCGTTTCCGCGGTGCTGCCCGACGGCACCGAGCGCAGCACAGGCCCAGGCTCCGCGCCCTATCCGCGCTACGCCTACGCCGGCCCGATGCGCGGCGTGACAGCGTCGGGACGGGTCGCGCACGGATCGGCCGCGATTGCCACGACGCACCGCCTGCTGCCCGACACGATCCTGCTCGAATGGGCGTTTGCCCTGCCGCCCCACGCCGGTTGGGAGCTGGCGCTGCCCTCCTACGGCTCCCAGGCCAGCCTCGCGGTCGAGCACGCCGGCTCAACCACCGCATTGGAAGTCGGCGCCAGCGGCCCGGCCCTATCAGCGGCTCGGCGGATCCTAGTTCGCGCCGAACAGGGCGGCTACATCATCACGCCCGTGACGGCGCCGGCCGGTGCGCGTCTGAGCGCAGTGCATCCGCCAGCGGATACGGGCGCGGCACGGCCGGGCCCTACGCTGCTCATCGCTGGTGCTCACACCTCCGCCCGTCCGCGTTCCGTCAAGCTTGCGCTGGAACTGCGCGTGGGGTGAGGCATGTCATCTATGCATTGTAGTGAGTATCACAACAACTAAAACGAGCCAGCCGCCGATGATCCAGCGGGATCCAGGCACTGCAAGCGACGATCTTCTAACTGGTCGGATTGTGCCTGCTCTGGTTCCGTATACGAGCCCAGCAGCCAAGATTGTCACGATGGCGATTGAAAGGATGGCCCTCACCTCCTTTCGGTGCAGCTGAGCGCCGGTTGGTGATGGCTACGCTCCTCCCCGTTTCCTCATGACCACAAGTGCGCCGGCTCCGCTCGCCACAAACAGGACGGCAATAACGAGGGCAACTGTCCCAGCCTCAGTGCCGGCACCTACGTAGATTAGTGCTGTGCCCAGGATAGCTGCTACGACGGATATCAGCCACAGGCGTCGAAATCGCTCAACCAACGCTGGGCTGGCCTGAGCGTTGGTTTGGTCACCCGCCGGCGGCGTCCTGTCCATGCGTACCGCTATCACAACCGCCCCTCCGGCAATCACGAGGCCCAGTACGGCGGGACCGACGCCACCGAGTGCGAAGCCTCCAGTCCCTACGAGGAGCGGAAAGATCATCCACCAGGCTCGCGTCCATGTGGACGGCTTTGTGCCCATCACAAGTCACTGACTAGCAGAGGACGCTCGGCCGGCTGACATGCGTCCGTGGTTTCTTCGGGTGATTTTGCTGACCCACTTCCTTTGAAAACCTGTTCGAACTCCCAATAGGTCTCGTAGGCCTCATACGCAGTAAAACTGGCGCCTCCCACCGCAAAAGTCCCACAAGCAGGATAGCCAGCGATCTGGCCAATCACAGGCGCTGCACTGACGGCAGCGAAGCAAATCGGAGTGGCGACGAAGGTCGTGAAGGCAGTGAGCCCAGTGGTCCCAATCCCTGATACCCCAAGTGAAAGGTGCTCTACGGTTGACCAGAACCCTCCTTCGCTCCAGTTGATGTCCGGACCGACGTTCGGTCCGACGCCGGTGCCGAAGATCCCGCTCAGCCCCGTGGGATCGTAGAGATTGAGAGGATTATCGGCAGCGTAACCGTACGGCGCCCGCGTAGTCTCGACGATTGGGTCGACACTGAGGAGCTGCGCGGTCGCGGGGTCGTACGCGCGTGCTCGCAGGTAGATCAGGCCGGTGTCTGCGTCGGTGTACTGGCCGTCGTAGCCGAGTGGGGTCGTGGCGTTGCCGGTCGCGCCGGTCACGTTGCCGTAGGCGTCGTATGTGGTGGTCGCTTCGATGGCGCCGGTTGCGCTGGTCAGCATTCGGGTTGAGCCCTGCTGGTCGTGGTGGAGGTAGAGGACGGTTCCTTTGCTTTGGATCGCCTCTATCGGAATGTTATCGGGTCCGTAGATGTAGCTGTTCTGTTCGTCGCTGAGGATCAACGGAAGTTCTACCTGGGTGTCCCAGGTCACGTAGCTGGTCGTTTTGCCTTTGGTTTGCGAGGCGCGGAGCCCTTCGCCGTTGTAGGCGTAGATGTCGTTGAGCCCGTTCGCTTTGCCTTGTTTGACTTGGATGAGGTCGCCGGCCTGGTTGTAGCCGTAGGTCGTGGTCTGGCCTTCTTTGGATGTCGCGCTGACGCGGTCGCCGAGCTGGTCATACCCGTACGTGGTGCTGCCGCTGGTTTTCAGCTCGCCCGCGGCGTCGTAGACGCTGGTGTTCGAGCCGAGTGTCGTCGGCTCGTCTGCGGCGTCGTAGGCGTACGTGGTGCCGCCGGATTTTTCCAGGCGGTTGTTGGCATCGTAGATCTCGCTGATGCTCGCGGTCCCTGGGAGCCCGGTCGTCGTGGTGGTTTTGACCTGCCCGTCGCCGTCGCGGGTGTAGGCCATGGAGGCGAGGACTTTCAGGCCGCTGCCGGTGAATGTGATTTTTATCTGCTGGTCGGCGTTGTTGTAGGCGATTTTGTCTTGCTGGCCCGTGCCTTTCGGGAACGTCGTCGTCGTCAGATCGGAGTTCGGGTTGTACGCGAACGTCGTCGTGTTGCCCGACCAGTCGCTGACGCTCTGCAGGCGACCTGCATTGTCATAGGTACGGGTGATGAGATTATTGTTTGGATAGGTGAGTTTGATTTGATTGCTGTTGAGATCGTATTCATAGGCGGCGATATTGCCGTGCCCGTTGACGGTCTTGACGAGCCGGTCGAGGATGTCGTAGGTGTAGGTCGTCGCTCCGGTTCCGTCGATCATCTTGGTGCGCTCGCCGTCACCGTTGTATTCGTATTTCACGGTCGGTGTTTTGCTTTCGGAGTAGCTGATTTCTTTGAGGCGGTTCGCTGGATCGTAACTGTATTTGGTGGTGCGTTTCGCGGCGTCCGTCACGGCCGTCAGATTGCCCGCGGCATCGTATTCCTTTTTGGTGACACGGCCGAGCGGGTCTTTGATTTCAGTGACCTCGCCCAAAATGTTGCGGGTGTATGTTGTCGTGTGTTTGTTGCCGTCTGTCTGGCTGGTGACGCGCTCGGCGCCATCGTAGCCGGTTTCGGTGACGGCGCCGGTGGGCTCTTTGACCTTCGTCGGCTCATTATCGGCGTCATAGGTGTATGTCGTGGTGTGGCCGTTGCCGTCGGTCACGGTTTCGATGTTGCCGTTGCCGTCGTAGATGTACTTCGTGGTGTGCCCGAGGGGGTCCGTGATCGTCGTCGGCCTGCCCTGCTGGTCCAGTTCGAGTTTGGTGGTGTAGGCCGCCGCTTCGGCGCCTTTGACGTTCCCGGCAGGGCTCACGATCGAGGTGCGCTGGGAGTCTTCGTTGTAGCCGTAGGTGCGCTTGTCGCCTTCGGGGTCGGTCGAGCTCGTGCAATCCCCCTCACTGTCGTATTCATAGCTCCAGGTGTGTTTGAGGGGGTCCACGACGCTCGTGAGATCGCCGTGTTCGTCGTAATGGTAGGTCGTGGTCTGCGTCGCGCTGTGCGGCGCGGGACGCGAGACCGTTTCAGCGTCACCGTCGCTGTTGCGCGTGATCGTCGTCTTCTCGCCGTCCGGCGTTGTCACCGTCAGAACGTCGTGCGTGCCGTCGTACGTCCATTTCGTTTCGTTTTTGTTTGGGTCGATCATGGTCAGCCGGTTGCCGTTTTCATAGGTGTAAGTGGTGGTGTGGCCGTTGCCGTCCGTCACGCTCGTGAGGTCGTTCGCCGCGTCGTACGTGAACGTGGTGGTCGTTGCGCTTGCCGTCCCGAACCCGTGCGTGATCGAGAACGGCTCGTCGTTGCTCGTGAAATGCTCGTCGGTGACGGCGCCTGTGGTGTTGTCCGTGATCTTGGTGTGGAACGGTTCGTATTCGAATTTGAGTTTGTGTCCCGCAGGGTCGGTCTGGCTGGTGAGCTGGTGGGCGCTGTTGTATTCGTTGGTCGTTTCACCTTTGCGTCCATCGATCATCAGGGTCATCTGGTGCGCTTCCCCGTAGTGGTACTGCCAGCGTGCTTTCGTTTCACCGGGGAGCGTGACGCTCGCTAGATTCCCTTCGTTGTAGGTGTATTTCGCGGTGTGGCCCATCGGGTCTTTCGCGCTTTCCACGAAGCCTTCGCCGTTGTAGGCGAGGGTGATCTTGTGCCCCGCAGGGTCCGTGATCGTTTCGAGCTGCCCCGCTTTATTGTAAGCGAGTTTGGTCTGGTTGTCGTTGCGGTCGGTAACGCTCAAAAGGCGCCCTGTACTGCCTTCGAACTGGTATTTGACTTGGTTGGCGAGCACCAGCGAATAGCCGATTTTCGCGCTGCCGCTCAGCGAGTCCTGCGACCACGCGGGGGGTATGTACGATGCGCCGCTCACGACGAACGGCACCGTGCTGCCGTTCGCCTGGTGCAGCGTAGCGGTCGAGGATTCCACGACCAACGAGTCGCTGAAGGAACTGCTCCAGCCGTGCCCAAACGCGCCGGTCAGGCCGTTCGAGCCGGCCTGCGCGTTATACGTCCGCGTCAGATCCAGGTCGACGCCCCTGCCGCCGACAGCGAGGTCGGTCTGGGTCTCGTAGTAGTCTCCTGTGGCGCAGTCGACCGGGTCGCCGCAGCTCGGGGGTTCCTGGCCGGGCGCCGAGGGGTTGGACGGCCCCCACGTCGTTTCGGACTTCCGTGCGACGGGATAGAAGATTTTGAAGGCCCCTACTTCCGCCAAATAGCTCCCGAGGTTTTCGAATTCGAACTGTATCGGGGTGACGCCCGCGCCTTTGGTCTTCTTGATCGACCCCGTATTGATCAGCTTCGCTTCTCCTTCGCCCGCGATCAACCCGTGGTTTTCGGCTTCGGGTTCGCCGTTGAGGATCAACGTGCCCGTGTTTAGGAGCGTCGAGTGCTGGCTTCCTGAGAGCCCGCCTTCGGTCGGCTCGGTCAGGGTGCCCCTGTTGACCAGCGTCCCGTGTTCAAGCCTCAAATCGCCGCCCGTTTCGAGGGTCCCTTTCGCGCCCGCTTCGATCACGGTCGGGCCGCTCCCTTCGAGCGTCCCGAAATGCCCGCCGGTGAAAGAACCCGAGACATCCACCTCCCCACTACCGGTCAGTATCCCGCCACCGATGTATTCGCCGGTCACCCCGGTCACGGTCAGGTTTTCAAGTTTGGAGGGCGTCACGCCGTTGATTTCGACGACGCCTTTCGCGATGCCGTTGCTGATCTTCGTGATCGTCAACCCGGCCGTTGAGCCTTCGATTGTCCCGGCGATCACGGTCCCTTCTGAGACGTAAAACGCCCCCGCGAGCGACGCGGTAGCGCCGAGTTCGAACGTGCCCGGCCCAAACACGATTTGGGTGCCTTCGCCCGAAGCGGACCACGACCCCGGCGATTTGACGCCGGACGTCCCACCGTTGCGGAATTCGAGCTTGCCCGACGTGTCTTTCATGTTCCCTTCGTTATCCGTGATAAAGCTCTCCAGGCCCACGCCGCCGCCTTCGGTCTTCTGCAACGTCCCCGTGTTCGTCAGATACGCTTCGGTGCCCGGCGCGAGGATCCCATGGTTGCCTTCAGGTTTGTTGCCGTTGTCGGTGATCGTGCCGCTGTTGACGATCTGACCTTTGTTTTCGCCGACGATCCCGCCTTCTTCGGGGATCGTCAACGAGCCCTTCACGTCCAAGGTGCGCTGTTTCAGGTTCACCCACGACCCGTTGACCGTTTCAAGGACGCCTTTGGCTTCCGGCTCGATCACAGTGGACCCCGAGCCTTCAAGCGTCCCCAGATGACCCGCCGCGAACGACCCCGTCACGTCGACCTCGCCCGATCCCTTCAACACACCGCCACCCAAGAATTCGCTGACACCCGACACCGTCAAACCCTGGAGAATCGACGCGGAGGACCCCGTCACTTCGACCACCCCTTCGACATGGAAGCGCGTCGTGATCGTCAGGCTCGCTTCGGCGCCTTCCACCTTACCCGCAGACACCGTCGCGCCCGTCACCGCGATCGCACCCGTGAACGGGACGGTCGCGCCCAACGCGAACGTCCCCGCCGCGAAGATCACTTCCGTGCCTTTACCCGACGCCGACCACGACCCCGGTTTTTTCACGCCAGACGTCCCACCACCCGTAAATTCAAGCTTGCCTGAGGCGACGCTCACAGAACCTTCGTTATCGAACCCCACCGCCACAGTCGAGGTGCCCGCGCCTTCCGTCTTCTCCACCGTCCCCGTGTTCGTCACGCTCGGTTCCCCACCATTGGACGCGATCCCGTGGTTTTCTGGGCCCGTTTCTCCATTGACGAGGAGCGTGCCCTTGTTCAACAGCGACCCGTGTTTACCCAAGTCGATCCCACCCGTCGCACCGATCGTCAATTCGCCTTCGTTGACGAGCGTGCGTTCTTCTTCGACTAGCACCCAAGACCCATCCGCAGGGTTCACGATACCGCTCGCACCGGACTGGATGACGGTCCTACCCGAGCCAAGCATCGACCCATACTCCCCACCCGTAAAAAGGCCCGTCACCAACACTTCCCCCGCCCCAGTCA
The DNA here is from genome assembly GCA_963844765.1 of uncultured Solirubrobacterales bacterium. Taxonomy (GTDB): domain Bacteria; phylum Actinomycetota; class Thermoleophilia; order Solirubrobacterales; family Solirubrobacteraceae; genus Palsa-744. The sequence continues at coordinate 413,058 of CAWJPN010000001.1, read as the reverse complement.
ACGAACCCCCCACCACCGACAAAGCCTCAACGCTCGACGCTTCCGAAGTGCCCACCACTTCAAGCGTCCCTTTGGAGATCGTCAGACCCCCTTCATCCAACACTACCCCCACCTGATTGGAGCCTTCCGTCACGCTCACGACGTCCCCGACCCCGATACACGCCACTTCCGAGGAAGTCGGCACATGCCCAGCCGACCAGTCTTCCGGCGTCTGCCACAACCCTTCCGCCGGCCCTTCCCACGTGTTCCCACACGTCGCCGCCGAAGCCAACGTCGGCAGCGCCAACATCGCCACGCCCACCAAGCCCATCATGCCCGCCAGCCAGACGGCTTTGCGGCTCAGGGTGCTCCCTTGCGAACCGGCCTTCAAACGGACGGCTTGGATGAGCTGGGCGACATGCGACATGGGGGCCTCCTCAGGCGCAAGGACGGTGGCAGCCAGCGCTCGGGCTGGCCCTGTGGGTAGTTAGCGCGACCGTACCACCCAAAGCCAAACAGCCGGAAAGACGCGGAAATGCCGGCACGGATGAAGACGCCCCTACGAGCGAGCTCGAAGCCTGATATGGCCCACCCCGCAAGGCCTCGCACCGCCAACCGGTGCGCCCAGACTACGGACAATGCGGCCAACCCAGCGTGTTTCCGACCTCTACGCGGCCTTCCCGGCGCCAACCCCGGCTCGCAACCCGCGGCCCTCTGGACGGCCGGTAGGCCGTCCCTTCTCAAAATCTGTTTGCCGCTGAAGGCGTGCCCATACCCACCCGCCGAGCAGCCACAGCCCGGCGGAACCGTAGGCGAGCAGCAGCGGCATCAGCGCGACGTTGTAACGCGGCTGGTCGTTGAACAGCGTTGCCAACGCCGCGATCGAGAGGATCGTAGCCGTGGCGACCAGCAGCTCCCAGCGGCGCGTGGCGAGCGCCCCGCCGAGCAGCCCGATCGTCCCCAGCAGCAGATACAGGGTGTGCTGCAGCTGGCTTGTGGTGGGGTGGTAGGTGCCGTTTCCGCCACTCCACACCGTGCGCCACATTTTCCAGAACTTGCCCCACAGCATTCCCGCGAACGAAAGCGGTTGTCCGAGCGCGTACTTGCGCACGTTTTCCAGGTCGGCTTCCTGCACCGCCGTCTCCCGCGCCTTGCCGGGGTGCTCTGCTTCGAGCAGCGCGAACAGCGGCGCTGAGCTTTTCTGCCAGTAGTCCCCGCAGTCTGCCGGGAAGCGCTTGCACACCTGCGGCGCCAGCTTCTCCTCGGTGGGCACCAGCGCTCCCTTGCCGGGCAGGTAGGAGCCGATGAAGAAGGCGTCGGTGCCGGCGGTGGTGATCGGCACGAAGCGCCCTTCCTCCTTGGAGGCGTACCACAGCCAGGGGGACAGGACCAGCAGGATCGCCCCCAGGTAGACCGCTGCTCGCAGCACCCCGACACGCCACCCGGGGCGTCCGCTGAGCGCGAGCGCGATGGCGATCACCGCCATGCCCACGGCGATGTCCCCGCGCGTCAAGCACGCCAGCCCGCCCACCACGCCGGCGCCGAGGAGTGCGAGCACGCCGCGACGGCCCCCCAGCAGTTTGCCCTGCCCGCCGAGCTGCGTGCGCGCCAGCGCGGCGGCCGCGACCGTCGCCAGTAGCGCCAACCCGCCCAGCGGCTCGGACAGGAACGTGCGCGTAGCGTCGATCAGCGGCTCGTATGTGGCGCCCAGCGCCGTCGCCAGCACAGCGGCCCACGGCCCAGCGACCCACCATGCCACCGCCGCCATCAGCAGCAACGTCAACACCCCCGCCAGCAACTGCACGTACTGAGCGGGCCCGCTGGCGTGGGTGGTCAGACGCAGCGAGCGGTGGCCGGAGAGCCGCGTGGCAACGGCGAAGGCGATCGAGGTTCCCGGGGGCCACTTGAAGGTGGCGTAGCGTTCGTGGGCGAGGATGCGGTTGGCGTTGCCGACGTAGCCGTTCTCGTCGGCCGAGACGTGCGTGTTGGTGCCGATCACATCGGCGCGCAGCACGCCGCCGAGGAGCACGAGCGCCAGAATCAGGCCAGCGGCGATCCTCCTGACCGCGGTGGGGCTCAGCGTGGGCATCCGCCCGGCATTATCACGGGCGCACCGGCCGAGTGCGTCCCTAAACCTCAGCTTCACGTTTCGACCCGGATAGGGCTATACTGCCAGCTCCGCAAGCCCAAGAGGGCGGCAAGCTGGCCTAGGCCAGCTTGCCGGGCCCCTCGCTATTCCCAGTCATAGGAGAAGCCCGCGATGGAGACGTTTCCCGACCTCGGCTCGCTGAGCGACACCGAGCTGAAGGATCTGATCAAGGAGTTGACCGAGGAGGAGGTCGAGATCTCCTACAGCCGGCGCATCCTGCATGGCAAGATCGACATCCTGCGCGCGGAGCTCGTCAACCGCCTGCGCAAGCGCCACGACGGCGGCGAGGCGATCATCACCGGCGCGGACGTGCAGCAGCTCACCGACATCCTGGCGCGCCGGCAGGTCGGCGAGCCGACCGACGTCGGATAGGGGAGCGGCCCGCCGTGGCCCTGCACTGCACGGAGTGTGGCTTCGTCAACGACGAGGGCGCCAACTACTGCCAGCGTTGCGGCGCGCTGCTCTCGCGCGCGGAGAGCACCGGCGAGCCGGTGACCGCCACCTACCGCATCGATGAGGCGGGCGAGCTCGTGCCGATGGAGATCGGCGAGGTCACCGCGCACGGGCCGGCGCTTGTGATCCGTGCGGGCGGCGGGCGCGTGGGGGAGAGCTTCGCGGTGCAGGGTGAGCGCATGAGCATCGGCCGGCGCCCCGACGCCGACGTTTTCCTCGATGACATCACCGTCTCGCGCGACCACGCGCTCTTGATCGCGCGCGCCGAGCAGTGGCACCTGGACGACTGCGGCTCGCTGAATGGCACCTACGTCAACCGTCAGCGGATCGACTCCCAGCGCCTGGAGGAGGGCGATGAGGTGCAGATCGGCAAGTACAAGCTGACCTTCCACGCGCGCTGATGTCCACCCAGGCCCCACTCGAGACTGATGGCGCCGAGCGCAAGGCCGGCCGCCCGAGCGCTCCCCTGGACCCCCAGGGCGGCGAGCCCCAGGACGGCGAGCCCACCGCCCCGGGCGGGCAACGCCTGAAGGCCCTGACGATCGGCGCGGTGTGCAAAGCGCTGGCGCAGGAGTTCCCGGACATCTCGATCTCCAAGATCCGCTACCTGGAGAACCAGAAGCTGCTGACCCCGCGGCGCACCCCCGGCGGCTACCGCCTCTACACCCAGGGGGACGTCGCGCGCCTGCGCACGATCCTGCGGATGCAGCGCGACGAGTTCCTGCCGCTGCGCGTGATCCGCCAGGAGCTGGCGGCCGGGCGCGCGGGAGGGATCAGCGGAGCGGCAGGTGGGGATGCGATCCCCAGCCAGGGGGCGCGCGACGGCGTGCGTGTCTGGCGCGGCGGCGCGAGCGTGAACGAATCCAGCGGCGCGCTGTACTCGCTGGAGGAAGTGCTGGAGGAGACCAAGGCCGACGCCAAGCTGGTGCGCGAGCTGGAGGAGTACGGCGTCGTCAAGGGTGAAATGCGCGGCGGGGTGCGCTACTTCGATGAGACCGAACGCGAGATCGTCGGCGCGGTCGCCGAGCTGGCACGCTACGGCGTGGGGGGCCGCAACCTGCGCGTGTTCCGCTCCTCGGCCGACCGCGAGGCGACGCTGTTGCAGCAGATCCTCGCTCCCGCGCTGCGCTCGCGCAACCCGCAGCGGCGCAAAGAGGCGCTGGAGGCGCTGGAGAACCTGGCGGCCGTCACCACCCATCTGCGTCACCTGATGCTGGTGCGCGACCTGCGCAAGATCCTGCGTTAGCCCCCGCCGGCCGTGCCCACCGCGCGCTGTCACCGCCTCATTCGCGCCCCCGTGGAGGAGCTGTGGGCGATCGTCAGCGACCCCCACCACCTGCCCCGCTGGTGGCCACGGGTGGAGCGCGTGGAGGGCGTCGAGGGGAACGCGTTCACCGAGGTGCTGAAGACCGCCAATGGAAAGGCGGTGCGCGCGGATTTCACGGTGACCGAGACCAACGCGGCGGCCCGGCGTCTGACATGGGCGCAGCAGTTGGAGGGCAGTCCCTTCGCGCGGGTGCTCGCGAGCGCGGAGACCCAGGTGGAGCTTGCGCCCGAGGGCGAGACCACACTTGTAACGATCGAGCTGCGCCAGACGCTCGCCGGGGTCCTGCCACATCTGGGCGGACACATGGTTGGCCGCGCCGCGAGGGCGACGCTCGAGCAGGCGCTGGACGGCCTGGAGCGGATCGGCGTGGTCGCCGATGACTGACGCGCCCGCGATGCGCTGGTGGGGGTGGGGCGATCCCTTAAGGCCCCCGGCGCTGGGCGAGCACGCGCTGGAGTTCCTGCGCGAGCGCGTGGGGGTGGCCGCGCAGCCGCGCCCGCCGGTGGCGCTCGGCGAGGTGCGGCTCGAGCCCTCAGCACTGCCAGCCGCTGCGGCCAACGCGCTGCGCAAGGCGCTCGGCGAGAACGGCGGCGTGGGGAGCAACGGTGGCAAGGGGAGCATCGGTAGCGAGGCGAAAAGCGTGGACAACCCAGGCCACACAAGCGCCCCGCGGCTGCGCACCGACCACGATGATCGCGTGGCGCACGCCGCGGGCAAGGGCTACCCCGACCTGGTGCGCCTGCGCGCGGGCGAACCGGAGGGGGCGCCCGACGGCGTGCTCTACCCCCAGAGCCCCGAGCAGGTACGCAGCGTGCTGGAGCTGTGCGCTCGCCACTCCCTGGCGGTGGTGCCCTTCGGCGGGGGCACCAGCGTCGTCGGCGGCGTGGCGCCGCTGCGCGGCGTCCACGAGGCGGTGATGGCGCTCGACATGCGCTGCATGGCTGCGCTGGGGGGCGTGGACCGCGAGTCGCTGACGGTGAGCGTCCAGGCGGGGATGCGCGCAGCCGAGCTGGAGCGCGAGCTGGCGCGCCGGGGCCTCACCTTGGGCCACTTCCCGCAGTCCTTCGAGTACGTCTCGCTGGGCGGGTGCGCGGCGACGCGCTCGGCCGGACAGGCCTCGACCGGGTACGGGCGCTTCGAAGACCTGGTCAAGGGGCTGTCGCTGGCCTCGCCCGCGGGGGAGGTGGCGCTGGCGGCGGTACCCGCGAGCGCCGCCGGCCCGGAGCTGCGCCGCGTCCTCATCGGCTCGGAGGGAACCCTGGGGGTGATCTGCGAGCTGGCCCTGCGCGTGCGCCCGGCACCCGTCGCGCGCGTGTATGAGGGGGCCTTCTTCGCGAGCTTCGCCGCCGGGGTGCAGGCGCTGCGGGCGCTCGCACAGGAGCACGTGGGGCCTACCGTGGCGCGCCTCTCCGACGAGCCCGAGACGGACATGTCGCTGGCGCTCGCGGGCTCCGGCGGCGTCAAGGGGAGGCTGGGGCGCGCCTACTTGGGGGCGCGTGGCTACAGCGGTGGTTGCCTGGCGATCCTCGGCTTCGAGGGCGAAGCCGAGGAAGTGGAGTACGGGCGCATACGGGCGCGCAAGGTGGTGCGCCGCCACGACGGCCTGCCGGTCGGGCGCTCACCGGGCAGGGCGTGGGTGGCGCAGCGCTTCGCCGCTCCCTACCTGCGCGATGAGCTGCTGACGCACGGCGTGATGGTGGAGACGCTGGAGACGGCCACCCAGTGGTCGAACCTGGAGCGTCTGCACCGCACGGTGGGCACGGCGATCACCCAGGCGCTGCGCGCACAGGGTACGGAGGGGCTGGTGATGTGCCACGTCTCGCACCTGTATGAGACGGGAGCGTCGCTGTACTTCACCTTCCTGGCGCGCCAGCGCGAGGGGCGGGAGATCGAGCAGTGGCAGGCGGTCAAGCACGCCGCCAGCGAGGCGATCGTGCAGGGAGGGGGGACCCTCACCCACCACCACGCGGTAGGGCGCGACCACGCGGCCTGGATGGAGCGCGAGGTGGGGGCCGAGGGCGTGGCGATGCTGCGCGCGCTCAAGCGGGAGATGGACCCCGCGGGGGTCATGAACCCGGGGAAGCTGTTGCCCTAGGCGCGCAGACACCACCCTAGCCATCCTCTAGGAGAGCCGGCCGTGGATGGGGCGTCGCTCAGTGCAAGCTAAACGGCCCGCTGAGCACGATCGGACCGGGGTGGGCGGGTTTGGTGGTGGTCTCCCTGGTGATCAGCAACTGGTGGTAGTGGGCGGCGTTGGAGGGCAGCGCGCCGACTGCCTGCAGGCGCCCGTTGGAGGTGACCGCTGGCGCTCGCCCCAGGACCTGTGCGTCGTCGGCGGAGTTGTACAGCCAGGCGGCGTAGAAGAAGCCCGACGTCGGGGGCAGGTGTTCGGCGGCGACGAAGAAGGCGTACTGGGCGCCCTTGGAAAGCACCTCGGCGAGCCCCACGGCAGAGCTGCCAGGTTCCGGTGAGGTCAGGTTCAGCTGCTTGTCGATGTGCGCCTGGGCGCTGGAGCTCGACGCGGTGGTGCTCGAAGCGCCCTTAGGGGAACCGCCGCCACCGCCGGAGGTGACCAGCACCACAACCACGACGACGATGACGACGAGCGCCAACAGGAGCAGCGCGCCGGCCCTGCGTGAGGTGGCCTGCCGCGGCGAGGGGGTGGTCCGGGCAGCGCGCGGCGAAGGCTTGGCAGCAGGCGCCTCGCGGGTTCCCCCGGCGGGCGCTCGCAGCGGGGGCTTTGCGGTAGGCGTCTCGCCGCTCCCCCCGACAGGCGTGTCGCCGCCCCCGCCGGCAAGCGCCTCCAGCCCAGCGTGGGCGCGGTCGCGGACGGCGCGCTCGGGGATGCCGAGCAGCTCGGCGATTTCGGCGTGGCTCTTGCCCTGCTGCACCAGCAGCAACAGCACGGCGCGTTGATCGGGGGGGAGGTCGTCGAGGCGGGTCATATCTGAGGCGGACGCTGGCGCGTAGGCTATCGTGGCGCACCGATGGCGATCCCCGAGGCGGAGCAGATCAACAGTGTGCTGGGCGGATTCGACCGCCTGTACGGGCTGGAGTTGCTGGAGTGTACGGAGGAGCGGGCGCGCGCGCGGGTAGCTGTGCGCGACGAGCTCAAGCAGCCCGCAGGATTGGTGCACGGCGGCGTGTACGCGGCGATCGCCGAGGCGATGACCTCGCTGATGACAGGCATGACCGTGCTCGAACAGGGGGAAGTGGCGATGGGGCAGTCCAATAGCACGAGCTTTCTGCGGCCGATCACCGAGGGCAACGTCAACGCCGAGGCGACGGTCCAGCACCGCGGGCGCACCACATGGGTGTGGGACGTACGCTTCAGCGACGACGCGGGGCGGCTGTGCGCGCTGACGCGGATGACTATCGCCGTGCGGGAGCTGCGGGCGTAGGTGCGGGCGCCGCGCCCGGGGGCACCCCGGGCAAGCGCACCGCCAGCGGCTTCTGCGCCGCCAGCGGGGCCTCCCCAAAGCCCGTGTCTGCCAGGCGCGGCGGGAGCGGCTCGCCAGGGATCGCGACTTCGTTGATCGGGACCATCGTCTGGGCTGCCGCGAGCGCCAGGGGCGCGCTGTCAGCCTCGATGCTGACAATGACAGGGCCGGTGGGGAGCTCGATCGTGGTGCCCCGTTGAACGAACAGCCCGCGCACCCCACGCAACGAGAAATCCCGGTGCGGGGCGCCGCCGCCCGGCACGAAGCTGTTGTCGGGCGAGGTAACGATCGAGAGCGGCGTAACACAGGTGTACTGACCTCCCTCGGTGCAGTCGCCGTAGTGGATCGTGTAGGAGTCGCCAGGGTCGTGCGAGGCTTCGGTGATGGCGAAGCGATGAAAGACTTCCCCGACCCAATACACCGGGTAGCGGCTGTTGAGCACCAGCGGCTCAAGCGCCTCCCGCGGGGTGGGCTGGTCCTGGATCGTATTGGCGCAGGAAGCCAGCGCGAGGGCGCAGAGGGTCAGGAGCGCCGCGAGCAGCGGACGGCGAAAGGGGAGCACGCGCGTAGGGTAGTGGGGACTACCCGCGGTAGCGGTTGGTGATCGGCATCCTGCGGTCCCGACCGAAGGCGCGGGTGGTGACCTTGATGCCGGGGGGAGCCTGGCGGCGCTTGTACTCGGCGAGGTCCACGAGGCGGATCGTGTGGTCCACCTCGACGGCGGGCAGGCCTTGGGCGAGCAACTGCTCACGGCCTTCGTCGAGCTCGACGTAGCCGCGCAGGATGCGGTCGAGCAGTTCGTACGGAGGCAGTGAGTCCTCGTCGCGCTGATCGTGGCGCAGCTCGGCGGTGGGGGGGCGCGTGAGGATCGAGCCGGGGATCGGGGCCTGCACGCCCGCGGATGAGTTGCGCCACTCGCAGAGCCGGTAGACAAGCGTCTTGGGCACGTCCTTGATCACCGCCAGGCCGCCAGCCAGGTCGCCGTAGAGAGTCGTGTAGCCCACGGACATCTCGGACTTGTTGCCGGTGGTGAGCACGAGCCAGCCGAACTTGTTGGAGAGCGCCATCAGCAGGTTGCCACGGATGCGGGCCTGCAGGTTCTCCTCCGTGAGGTCCCGCTCGTGCGCGGCGAATTCCTCATGCAGCGCTTGCGCGTAGGCGTCCATCACCGGGGCGATGTCCAGCTCGTGGGTGCGCACGCCAAGGTGGGCAGCCAGCGCGCGTGCGTCATCCTGGGTCTCTGAGGAGGAGTAGGGCGAGGGCATCACCGCGGCGCTGACCCGCTCAGGACCGAGGGCGTCGGCGGCGAGACAGGCCACCAACGCGGAGTCGATGCCGCCGGAGAGGCCGAGCACGACATGCCCAAAGCCGTTCTTCTCGACGTAGTCGCGCAGGCCCAGGCAGAGCGCCGCGTAGACCTCGGCCTCCGCGGGGGCGAGGGGGGTGTGCAGAGGTCCCTCGCCCAGATCGAGGTCGCAGACGAGCAGATCCTCCTCAAACTGCGCGGCGCGGGCGATCGTGGCCCCGGTTGCATCAAGCACGAAGGAGTGCCCGTCGAAGACCAGCTCGTCCTGGCCACCGACCAGCCCGCAGAAGGCGATGTGGGCTGCGTGCTCTCGCGCGCGCTCGGCGAACAGCGCCTCGCGTTCGGCGCCCTTGCCGGCGTGGTAGGGCGAGGCCGAGACGTTGACGATCAGGCGGGCGCCGGCGGCGGCCTCCGCGGAAGCGGGAGCCCCGGGCAGCCACAGGTCCTCGCAGACCGTCAGCCCGACGCACACGCCATCGACGTCGACTGTCGCTCCCGAGTGGCCGGCGGTGAAGTAGCGCTGCTCGTCGAAGACGCCGTAGTTGGGCAGATGCACCTTGCGATAGACGCTCTGCACGGCGCCCTCGGCGAGGACGGCTGCGGCGTTGTACACGGCCCCGCCGGCGGCGCGCTCAGGGAAGCCGACGATCGCGGTCAACCCCTGCGCAGCGCCGGCCAGCTCGTGCATGGCGGCGGCGGTGTCGGCGAGGAAGTGCTCGCGCAGCAGCAGGTCCTCGGGCGGATAGCCGGTCAACGCCAGCTCTGGGAACAGCGCCAGCTGGGCCTTGGCCTCACGCGCGGCCCGCAGGCCTGCGGCGATGCGCGCGGCGTTGCCGGCGATGTCGCCGACAGTGGCGTTGAGCTGGCAGAGGGCTAGTCTCATGCGCCAGAAGTATGCCTGTACACGCCTTTGGAGGGGTGGATGCGTGCCAAGCATGACCGTGGCCGGCGATCCCCGCTGGTCTTAGGAAGCGGGAAAGTGGGCTCAGAAATCGCTTTCAGCCCACTTTCCCGAATGGCTTCAGCCGCTACTCGGGCAGCCCCAAGATATTTACAGTCGACAAAAGACGTGGGGTTAAAGGCTGGACCACTGAAATGCCGATAACGCCTGACATAACCCGTTCGACATCGAATTTACACGACTGGCCTGCCATATACATCATCGTCCTGCTGCATGTGTTGAATTCGGTCATGTTGATCATGAAAGACGCACGCTCGCCCAGGATGACCACGAGATTTTCAAGTTTGTCCGCGCCTGTTCCGAATTCGCGTTTGAATGTCACCTCTGCCTTTCCCATGCCCGAGAGATGGGCGGGGTCAGGTCTTGTTGTCGCTCTGAATTCGAGTGGCTCCCCGCGAACCAGCAATAAAGCTGTGTCCCAGATACCGACCATAGAACCTTTGCTGGTAGACTGGATGTTGTCTGACGAGCAGCCTTTGCTGACTTCCGTGCTCACACCGGTGAATGCTGGGTCGAGTCCTGCGTCTTCACCATTTTCACCGTTTTCTGCCGTTTCTATTGTTTCCAGAGCTTCGCTCTGAGGCGTAACTTTAATTTCGCAGAGCACAGTATTAATAGTACATCCTTTAACGATCCTAACAAGCCCTTTTGCTTGTTCCTGTGGCTGTTTGATTTCCATTTCACATTCGCCGATCGTCGCTTCCGCTTCTTTGATCGTTTTCGTTTTCACTTGACATTTTCCCCAGGTTGCGACTATGAGCTTGAGAGTGGGGCCGGCTTTTTCCGCTTTGCCTTCTTTGTTCAGCACGGTCCATTTGGCTTTGCTCTGTCCTTCTTCGACGGCGTTGCAGGTGATCTGCGCGCCACCAACTTCCAGCATCGTGTAGAAGGCTTCGCCTTTACCTTGGGTCGCTCCTTTGATCTGCGATTCGAATTCGGCGAAGGCCGGCGCCACGGAGACGAAGAGTGCGCCAAGCACCACAACGGGTATCACAAGCAGCTTTTATGTTGATCATCTATGTCCTCCGACGTGGTTGTTGTTGTGTGGGACGCGCAAGGCATGGGGCCTTGAAGCTTCCCAAACCCTGATCCGGCGTCTGCTATTTGGGCTTAACGCCCAGTTGTTGGGATAGCACCGATGATCCCACATCTGCGTGAGGGAGTCAACGGCGCTGACGGATCATCGCTGGGCGCTCTGGCGCGGTGCGCCGACGTGGCGCGATGGGGTGGTCTATCTGCTCGCGGCGGTCTGGGTGCCCGCCCGCCCACGAGCGCGCGCGGGGCGCTTGCGCAGCCCGGCAGCCCGCGCGAGCGCGGCAATCGCGCCCTCCAGCTCGCGCGCGATCTGCTCCAGCTCGGGGATCGCGTCGTAGTCGGCGAGCAGGCCGAAGCCGAGCTGGCCGTTGTAGCTCATGACGGCGATCCCCAACGCCTGCTTGCGCGCAAGGGGGACGACTGGGTACAGCGACTGCAGACGGTGGCCGAGCAGATAGAGCGGGAACTGCGGGCCGGGGACGTTGGTGACGACGAGGTTAAAGAAGCGCTGGCGGGCCTGCAGGCGCGCGGCCTGGCTGAGGATCGTGGGCGGCGCGAAGCCGGCGAGGTTGGTGATCATCTGCGCGCCCACCGCCTGGCCGGAGCGCTTCAGGTCCTCCATCGCCAGGCGGATCTCGTCCAGGCACGCGGCGGGGTCCTCGACCCCCACCGGCAGCGGCGCCCAGATCGCCGCCACGCGGTTGCCGAGCGCGCCGCGCTCGGCGTCGGCGCGCACCGAGACGGGCACCATCGCGCGCATCGTCAGCCCCTCGGTGTCGTGGCCCTGCGCGCGCAGGTGGCTGCCGAGCGCGAGGCTCACGGCGGCGAGCACGACGTCGTTGAGCGTGCCGCCGAGGGAGTCCTTGATGGCCTTGAACTGGGCCAGGTCGGCGTCGACCCAGGTGTAGCGGCGGTGCGGGCCGATGTCGACGTTCAGCGGGGTGTGCGGCGCGGGGTGCCCGATACCCGGCAGCGCTGAGGCGCCAAGGTTGGCAAGGGTCTCGCGCACGCTCCCGATGGCGCGGCGGGGGTGGCGCGTCAGCGCGCGCGCGCCGCGCCCCATCTCGCCGGGCACGGTGGTGCGCTCCAGGAGCGCCTCGCCCAGCAGCTTGGCCTGCCCGGGCAGCGGTCGCGCGGTCCACGGCTCGGGCGCGCGCGCCGGCAGCACCGGCTCGGGCTGGGTGTCGAACAGCACGGTGGTGATGTCCACGCCGGAGATGCCGTCCACGAGCGCGTGGTGGGTCTTGGCGATCAGCGCAAACCGCCCCCCCGCCACGCGATCGACCAGCCAGATCTCCCACAGCGGCTTGGAGCGGTCAAGGCGCTGGGAGAAGAGGCGGCCGGCCAGGCGTTTGAGCGCCGCCTCGTCTTCGGGCTGGGGCAGCGCGGTGTGGCGGATGTGGTAGCGCAGGTTGAAGTGGGGGTCGTCGGCCCACACCGGGCGGCCCTGTCCGAAGGGCACGTACACGAGCCGCTGGCGGTAGCGCGGCACCAGGTGCAGGCGTCCCAGCACGTGGTCCACCAACTCCTTGGGCGTGGGCGCCTGGCCCTCGAAGACCATCACCGAGGCGACGTGCATGTGGGCGGTGGAGTCGTCCTCCAGGTGCAGGAAGGCGGTATCGAGCGCGGTCAGGCGATCGGGGTTGGCCATACTTGCGATTCTCGCAGGTCCTCCCAACGGTCGCGGACGATCTTGCGGCGAGTGCCGAGGTCGCGGTCTTGCACCACCCGACCATCGCGCCCACACGACGATTGCACCAATCGGGCCACACGACAGTCGGCGCCACACGACCAACCCGCCCCCCGGTGCCACACACCCCGCCCGCCCCGCTCGTCGCCCGATCGGCGAGCTGCGCGGCCCTCTGGCGGAGCCCCCTCCGGGGGCGGAGCCCTTAATGGTGGCCTCCGGGCGTCAGAAACACGCCGGATCGGCTCAGCCGCGGAAAACACGCGGTTTTCGGCTTGTGTGACGTGCAACACACTGAAACCGGTCGCTGACCCCCTAGCGTGTGGACGATTGTTCAACTGCCGAGTCGTCTCCGTGGATGGAGGCGAGCGGGGGAACCACTGCCGGGCCGTTCAGGACGAGCGGCCCGGATGGGGCGAATCGGCCGCTGCTGCGGCCGTAACGCCCGGCTGGCGTGCGTCTGTTCGCGCGTCGGTCGGCCGTGAGCCCGACAGCTAACCCCGTAGGCGGCTACCAGGAGGTTTATGACCGAATGTATGTCCCCGCGCCTCCGGCGCCCGGAGTCACGCCCCTGACCCCCGTCGGGATCGGGACGGACAGCCCGCCGCTCGTGGCGCCCCTGCACGCAACGCTGAAAGTCAAACGCCTGCAGCTGAACGTGCTCGCGGGCGAGCGCGCGAGCGTCGCCGGCGCGCTCGCGCCGGCGCTGGCAGACGTACCGATCGCCCTAGAGGGCCTTACCCGCCACGGCTGGCGCACGCTCGCAGAGACTCACACCGGCGCCCAGGGGCGCTACCGGCTGCGCTACACCCCCCGGCGCGGGGACGGCGAGGAGGTGCGGGTGTATTTCGCGGGCGACGCTCTGGAGAGCGCCGCACACCGCAGGGTTGGGCGCCTGGATGTATTCCACCTGGCGGAGGCCTCGTGGTACGGCGGGGGCGGCACGCTGGCCTGCGGCGGTCAGCTCACCAGCTCCACGCTGGGTGTCGCCAACAAGACGCTGCCCTGCGGCACGCTCCTGACCCTGCGCTACGGGGGACGCAGCGTGCGCGTCCCCGTGATCGATCGCGGCCCGTTCGTGCCCGGCCGCGAATTCGACCTCACCGAAGCGACCAAGGCTGCGCTGGGGTTCGGCGGCGTCGGCGAGGTGTGGGTTTCCTAGGAGCCGCCCACGGATCCGCCGGACGCTGGATATCGGCTTGCGAGATGTGTTGAAATCGCAGGCATGTCACGCTCCGCCACAGCCCGGCTGTTCCTCGCCATCGACCCGCCCGTGCACGTGCGCGAGGCGCTGGCCGCATGGGTGAGGGGAGCCGTTGGGCCGAGGCGGGGCCGGCGCTCCGGCGCCAGCCGGCCCCTGCGGTTGCTCGAACCCGAGCTGCTGCATCTGACGCTGTGCTTTCTCGGCGAGCGGCCGGTCGCGGAGATCGAGCAGGTCGCGGCCGTGCTGGGCGAGTGCGCCCGCGCGGTGGGGGAGCTGTCGGTGGGCGCGCCCCTGTGGCTGCCGCCGCGCCGCCCCCGTGTGCTTGCCGTTGAGATGCACGACCCCACAGAGGATTTGGCCCAGTTGCAGGGGGCGGTGAGCAGGGCGCTGACCGCCGGGCATCGGCTGGGAGCCCGCGGGACGCCGCCCCCAGCGCTTTCGTCCCCACATCACACTCGCGCGCATGCGCGAGGGTGCCGCGCCGCGTGAGCGCGAGCTGCCCCCGACGCCGGCGCTCGCATTCACGCCACAGGATGTCGTCCTTTACCGCTCGTGGCTGGACCCGGAGGGGGCCTCCTACGAAGCACTGGCGAGCGCCACCCTCGTGCCCGTCTGACTCCGCCGGGCGGCCTGGAACACTCACCTGAAGGCAAGCTCGGATATACGAACAAGTGTTCCGTCCGGAGCCCTGAGTACCTTGGGCTGCCCACTAAGAGGCCGGCTGCGCCGGGCCCCTCGTTATTCCAATCCCACCGCAGAGGAGCTTCCACGATGCCCATAACCGAACAAGAGAAGGCCGCAAAGGCGCGCGATGCCGCCCTTCAAGGGGCGCTCGGCCAGATCGAGCGCGAGTTCGGCAAGGGCACCGTGATGCGAATGGGCGACGAGGGCGCGCAGGTGCGCGTCGACGCGATCTCCACTGGGGCGATCACGCTCGACGTGGCGCTCGGCATCGGCGGCGTGCCCAGGGGGCGCATCGTGGAGGTCTTCGGCCCGGAGTCCTCGGGTAAGACGACGCTGATCTACCACGTGCTGGCCGAAGCCCAGAAGCTGGGGGGCGTGTGCGCGTTCATCGACGCCGAGCACGCGATGGACCCGCTGTATGCGAAGGAGATCGGCGTGGACATCGACGAGCTGCTCGTCTCCCAGCCCGACTACGGCGAGCAGGCGCTGGAGGTCGCCGACATGCTGGTGCGCTCCGGCGCGGTCGACGTCGTGGCGATCGACTCGGTCGCCGCGCTCACGCCGCGCGTCGAGCTGGAGGGGCAGATGGGCGACCAGACGGTGGGCTCGCAGGCGCGCATGATGTCCCAGGCGATGCGCAAGCTGGCGGGCAACCTCAACCGCACGCAGACGCTCTGCATCCTCACCAACCAAATCCGCGAAAAGGTGGGCGTGATGTTCGGCTCGCCCGAGACCCAGCCAGGCGGGCGGGCGCTGAAGTTCTACGCCTCCCAGCGCCTTGACATCAGGCGCATCGAGACGCTCAAGGACGGGACCGAGGCCGTGGGCAACCGGGTGCGCGTGAAGGTCGTCAAGAACAAGGTCGCCGCGCCCTTCCGCCAGGCGGAGTTCGACATCGAGTTCGGCAAGGGCATCTCCACCTCGGGCTGCCTGATCGACCTGGGCCTGGAGCACAGCATCGTGACCAAGTCGGGCTCCTTCTTCTCCTACGGCGAGCAGCGCCTCGGACAGGGCCGCGGCAACGCCAAGACCTACCTCGAGGAGAACCCGGCGATCGCCAAGGAGATCGAAAAGAAGATCTACGCGATCCTGCAGATCGGCCCCGCCGCTCCGGTCACCGCTGCTACCCCGATCGTGGGCGAGATCGTCGCCGTGGACGCCGCGGCGCCCCCCGTGCCCACCGCGGCGTCGGCGGAAGGACCGCCGAAGGTGCGGCGCGAGACGGCGGCGGTCGTGCCTCAGGCAGCTTGATCGGCCGGCTCGTTTCAGTGGTATGGGAATGCGGCCTGGATGTCGCCCAGATCGAGACCGGTTGCCTGGACTGGGCCATCGGGTGTGAGTTCGATCTCGTATCGCCCCGGCTCGGGCGGCCCGGGCGGCTCGTCGGGAAGACGCCCGGCGGCGAGTGCTCGCAGCAGGGGCAGCGGTTCGACGCTGAAGGTGACGATGCGCGTCCTGTCGTCGGTGAGCGTCGCGGCAATGGCCCGCTCGAACTCGAGCACTTCGGCGAGGCGCGGGACGGCGAGCTGAAGGCCTTCGAGATGGCTGGCGAAGGCGTCGGCCTCCAGCATGGCGTACAGCTGGGGTGGGCTCGTGGACCAGTAGCTGTGCAGGATGGTTCGGAATGCGCTCGTGCCGAGCGCGAGCATGAGCAGTCGCGATGTCAGGCGCAGGATGCCCACAATCATGGAGGCGCGAAATTCGTGGATGAGACCCTCAATGATCCGGACGCCGGGATCCTCGACGAGCTCTGCCGTGTCCTCATTGGAGGGTGCACGCCCGATGACGAGCTCGCCGAGGGCGCGTTCCCAGGCCGGCGGTGCGAGCCGGTCGACTCGGCCCATGTCCCCCCGGAGAGCCGGCCTGCTCGGTGGGGGCGGGTGCGGGAGCACCTTGGTGCGGAGGAGCCACAGCTCGTGCAGGCGTTCGATCTGCGTGCGCACCAGATCCAGTCCCACGAGCGGGACGAACGACGGGAAGATCTCGAAGACGATCGCGGATAGGTTCGGAAGCCGAGGGATGAGCGACTCGCAGACCGCAAAGAGCGGATCGGGGATGGCGCCCGAGTGGGCGTCCAGCCAGAAGCCGTCGAGCTCCATGCCGCCGGCCAGGTGAACCTCCCAAACCCGCTCGAGCGGTATTTCCCCGAGGAACTCCTCGACCGGCTGGCGGCCGTTCAAGGCGTTTGTGAATACGTTGTGCATATCGAGCAGCAGTCCGCAGTCGGCGGTCTCCACAACCTCGGCGACGAAGGCGCCATCTGGGATCTCGTCCGTCCGCGGGCGCAGGTAGTTGACGCCGGTCTCGACGGCAATCGGTGCGCCCAGGCCCTCCTGGAGGGTCGCGATCGAAGCGGTGACCGCCGCGACCCCGGCCGATGTCTGGCGGGGCGGAAGGAAGAACCCGGTCGCAAACTCAGGCGTCTGGTTGTAGCTCAAATGGTCGCTGGCCCAAGGTGCGTCGAACTGCTCGACCATCTCTCGGAGCATCAGGAGCTGCTCGGGATCGGGTGGGACCGTCCCGCCGACCGGAGTGCCGACGCTGTGGATCAGCTTGCGACCGGGAAGGCGCGAGAGGTGCGCGAACAGGTCGCCTCGCACGCGGAAGTGAGGCGGTCCAGCGGGCAGCCTCGTCCATAGCGTCTGCGGCTCGATCTCGACCACATCGAACAGCTCCGGGCTGCTTTGCAGCAGATCCTCTACCACCGCGGAATAGGTGATGCCGACCCCAAGCGCGGTCTGCTCAGCGCCCGAAACCCCGCACCTCCATGCGGTCGTTGATTGCGATCGCTTCGCTCTCACGGCGAAAGGCGATGTCATATCCCGAGCAGCAATGCGGGTGGCCGACCCGCTCGGCTGTGATCGCGACGGTCCGCTGGAGCAACTCGATGTCATAGGTGACGCTCTCGGAGACAAACACGTCGAGCCTGTTTCCGAGCGCAGGATCCCAAGGCCAGGGCCCGGGGCCCGCGCGCAGCCCATGCTGCTCGTCAAGGATGAGGTCGCGCTCGGTCTCCAGGTACAGGGGGTTACACCCAGACGCGCACATGGGATGGCCCATACGCCCTGCAAGCTCACTCAAGCTTCGCTGCAGGCCCTCTAGATCGTTTGCCACACTGGCCGGTAGCGTGAGGCGAACAGGCCTCTCCTGCACACGTGTCTTGGCAACCTCAGACATCTCGCTCCCTTGGTTAGAAGTGCCCATTTCTGACTGCAGTTCGGACTATTGCAAAATTATCCTGGGGACGCAAGCAACGACCGTCACGACGGGCGATCATCGAACGGGCGCGGGGACGAAGTCCTCTCCGCTCGGCGAGATCTGACCCAGCCACAGCTACGGGGGAGCCGTTCCCCGAGGGCGGTTATCTTGGTGGGGTGAAGCGCTACCACCTGACTACGTTCGGCGCTAAAACCCTATTGGAGTCCACTCGTTCCGCAACGGCCGTGGGCGGGCGTGCGCTCTACTACGCGGCTACTGCCCGATGCACCTGATCGCGGTCCATCTTGTCGAACGCGCGATCGACGTTGCGGACGCCTGCGCAGTAAACTTGACAGCATGAGTGCAGCGAGCGAGCCCGCAGGCCACGATCTGGTCGTCGCCCCTGACGGGAGCATTCCCGCAGATCAGCTAGCGCGTCTTGGCGTCGCGCCTGGCGCCCATCTCCGCGTGGTGCAGACGAGCCAGGCTGGGACGCTCGCTGGGTCGCTGCCGGACTTCCCGGATCTGACGTGGGAAGAGTTCGAGCACGCAAGCGCGCTCGCAAAGCGTGACCTCACGGCTACGTGAGAGTTCTTGCCGACTCGCATGCCATCGTCTGGCATCTACAGGGCTCCAGCCGGCTGTCGGCTCCCGCTGCGGACGCGCTTGCCGAGGCTGAAGCGACCGATGGCGTGGTGGTCTCGGTCGCCACCCTGGTTGATCTGTGGTACGTAACCCAGACGACCCGCAAGGTCACGTCCGCCCACCTGGCCGCATTGCGAGACGTGCTCCTCTCCTCGGCCGTGTTCACCCTCCAGCCGGTGGATCTCGCTGTCGTGGACGCCACTACTTCGATCTCACGAGACAATCGATGTCCTCAAAGCCTGAAAAGGCTGTGATGGCTGCCCGCAAGACTTTCGAACCGCTCGCCGTCTCGTCCGCCGGTTCGGGAAACGCGGACGATCCCTACGGCGCGTGGCATGATGTGGGGGTGTTGGGAGCGCTATATGCATAAGTGCTACCACCTCACCACCTTCGGCTGCCAGATGAACGAGCACGACTCCGAGCGCATGAAGGGGATGCTCGAGTCCCTCGGCTACGCCGAGGCGCCGGAGCGCGCCCAGGCCGATGTGATCCTGTTCAACACCTGCTCGATCCGCGAGACGGCCGACAGCCGCTTTCTGGCGCACTTGGGCGAGGCCAAGCGCCTGAAGCGCGAAGCCCCCGAGCGGGTGGTGGGCGTGGGAGGGTGCTGGGCGCAGTCGGTCAAGGAGGAGGTGTTCGCGCGCTTCCCCTTCGTGGACGTCGCCTTCGGCCCCGGGCAGGTGCACAAGCTCGCGGAGTTCCTGACCAGCGACTCGCTCACTGCCCAGGGGTACTTCGAGTTCGAGGGTTTCACCGGGCACCTGCCCGCGCGCCGCGCGCGGGCCTTCCAGGGGTGGTTGCAGATCAGCGTTGGCTGCAACTGCGCGTGCTCCTACTGCATCGTGCCCTCCACGCGCGGGCGCGAGGTCAGCCGCCCGCCGGATGAGCTGGTGGAGGAGGTGCGGGCGATGGCGGCCGATGGGGTGCGCGAGGTCACGTTGCTCGGTCAGAACGTCAACTCCTATGGGCGGGACCTGCGGCTTGCGCCGGCACGGGCCACGGCGGCTGCGGGGTTGGGCGCGGTGTCGATTGCGTCGCTTGGCGCGACGCCGGGCGCACCTAGCAGCGTCGCTGCCGCGCGCCGGCCACAGCAGACGCCCTTCTCCAATCTGCTGCGGGCGATCGACGCGATCGACGGCATCGAGCGCATCCGCTACACGAGCCCGCACCCGAAGGACATGCGCGAGGACGTGATCCGCGCGCACGCGGAGTTGCCCAGTCTCTGCGAGCACATTCACCTGCCCCTGCAGTCGGGCTCCAGCACGATCCTCAAGGCGATGCGCCGCACGTACGACCGTCGGCGCTACCTCGACCGGGTGGCGCTGATCCGCGAGCACGTGCCCGACGTCTCGCTCACGACCGACATCATCGTCGGCTTCCCGGGGGAGAGCGAGCAGGACTTCGAGGAAACGCTCGAGGTGGTCGAGGAGGTGCGCTACGACAGCGCCTTCACCTTCATCTTCTCCCCGCGGCGGGGCACCTCCGCGGCCGAGCTGACCGACGGGCTGGTGCCCCATGAGGTGAAGGTCGAGCGCATGGAGCGCCTTGTGGAGGCGGTCCAGCGCCACGCCCGCGAGCGCGCCCAGCGCTTCGTCGGCCGCACGATGGAGGTGCTGGTCGAAGGCCCCTCGCGCACCGACCCCGAGCGTTTGCGCGGGCGTACCCGTCACAACAAGGCCGTGAACTTCACGGGCCTGGCCGTGCCCGGCGAGCTGACGCGGGTACGTATCGATGCGGCGTCCAGCCAGACGCTGTCCGGAGAGGAGAGTCTGTTGGCCCGCATCGGCGGGTGAGTCATTGAATCGCGCCGCCGGCTATGCGAACATATGTTCGTGCGCTGGAGCAACCTGACGATCTCCGAGGAGGAGCAGCGGCGCCTGCCTGGCTATCGCGACGACGCGGTGGTGCGGCGCTTCGACGCGCCCGAGGCGCTGGACATGCGCTTCTACGAGGTCCGTGCGCGTTCGGTGCTCAACCGCGTGCCCGGCAAGTCGCCGATGCCGTTCCGCTGGACGATCAATCCGTACAGAGGTTGCAGCCACGCCTGCGTCTACTGCTTTGCTCGCCCAACGCACCGGTACCTGGACTTCGACGCCGGCCGGGACTTCGAGCGCGAGATCGTCGTCAAGGTCAACGCGCCCGAGGTGCTGCGCGTGGAGCTGGCCCGGCCGTCGTGGGGACACGAGCACGTGGCGCTGGGGACGAACACCGACCCCTACCAGTGGGTCGAGGGGCGCTACAGGCTGATGCGGGGGATCTGGGAGGCGCTGCGCGATGCTGCCAACCCCTGCTCGGTGTTGACCAAGTCGCCCCTGTTGCTGCGCGATCTGGATCTGATGCTCGAGATCGCTCAGCGCGCGGAGTTCAGGGCGATGTTGTCGATCCCCACGCTCGATGAGAAGGCGTGGCGGGCGACCGAGCCGCACACGCCCCACCCACGCGCCCGCCTGGAGGCCGTGGCGAAGCTCAACCGCGCTGGCATCCGCACGGGTGTGCTGATCGCGCCGCTGATGCCGGGGATCAACGACGCGCCCGAGCAGATCGAGCCACTGCTGGCGGGGGCCGTCGAAGCGGGCGCGCAGAGCATTGGCGGCACCACGCTGCACCTGCGCGGGGAGGTGCGCGATGTGTTCACGGACTGGCTGCGCCGCGAGCGCCCGGAGTTGGTGGAGCGCTACGAGGAGCTGTATCGCGCCGGCGCCTACGCCCCGGCCGAGGAACGCAAGCGCCTGGCGGGCTTGCTGCGGCGTGGCGGTACTCCTCGCGCATGGCCTCCCCGCCCGCCCAGGGGCGCTGTTGCGTCGCGGCTTGCCACGCGGCCGCCGGTCTCACCACGGCGGCAGGGCAATTCGGAGGAACAGCCTCCCTCCACGCAGGAAACGCTGTTCTGAGAGTGTCCTCAGCGCTTATCCAACTGCCCGGCGGCCAACTGCTTGGCAACGTCATCGCCGCCGATGCGACGGGTGACCCTCGCGGCGGACTCGGGCGCGAGGCTGCCGAAGACCGTGCCCAGGCGCAGGGCCATCGGCGCGACGTCGACCTCGCCGCGGTTGCGCTCGATCGCGCTCAGCACCGCCTTGGCCACGTCCTGCGGCGAGCGCGTGCCCACGCCCGGGGGCAGTTTGGCCCCCGAATCGGCGAACATGCCCGCGTCGCGGATGAAGCCGGGGAAGACGGTGGAGACACCCACGCCCTCAGCGTGCAGCTCCGCGCGCAGGGCCGAGGCGAAGCCGCGCAGGCCGTACTTGGTGGCGTTGTACAGCGAGGTTCCCGGCGTGGCGGTCTTGCCGGCCAGCGAGGACACGAACAGCAGGTGGCCGCTGCGGCGCCTGGCCATCGCCGGCGCGAGCGCGTGCGCCAGGGCGATCGGCGCGCGCAGGTTGACATCCAGCGCGCGGTCGATCTGCTCCATGCTGAAGCTGTCCAGGCGGCCCGCCGCCGGCAGCGCGGCGTTGGCGATCAGGATGTCGATCTCGCCGGCCTCGCTCACGAGGCGATCGACCTCCGCGGGGACGCTCAGATCGACCGCGAGCGTGCGCGCGTCCAGCTCGGCGGCCAGCGGCTCGAGCACGCCGGTGCGCCGGCCGGTGAGGATCAGGCTCGCACCGCGCTGCTTCAGCGCGCGCGCCGTGGCCTGGCCGATGCCGCCCGTGGCGCCGGTGAGGAGAACTGTCGAACCGGAGATCCGCATCGGTCTGCAAGCCTACGCCGATGCAGGTCATCGCGCTGTTCGGCCCGACGGGCGTGGGCAAGACCGCCGTGGCGGTCGCCGTGGCGGACCTGCTGCGCGCTGGTGGAGAGCGCCCGGTCGCTGTCTCCGCCGATGCGCTGCAGGTGTATGCCGGGCTCGAGACGCTGACCGGCGTCGCCTCGCCGGCCGAGCGCGCGGCCCTGGAGCACCGGCTCGTCTCCTTCCTGCCCGTGGACGCGAGCTTCAGCGCGGGCCAGTACGCCGAGCTGGCGCACGCCGAGATCGACGGGCTGCTCGCCGCGGGCCGGCGGCCGATCGTGGTGGGCGGGACGGGGCTGTATCTGCGCGCGGCGCTCACCGAGCTTGACCTGCGCCCGCCACCGCCCGAGGGCGTGCGCGAGCGCTGGACGGCGGAGCTGGAACGCCACGGCGCCCCCGCGCTGCACACCCGGCTGGCGCAGAGCGCGCCTTGGGCGGCGCAGGAGATTGACCCCCACGACAGTCAGCGTGTGGTGCGCGCGCTGGAGCTGCTGGACCTCGGTGAGCTGGAGGCGCCGGAGGGGCCCTCGCAGCTGTGGACCGCCGAGATGCGCCAGCCGACGCTGCTGGTGGGGCTCACGCTGGAGCGCGAGGCGTTGTATGCGCGAATCGACGCGCGCGTGGAGGCGATGCTGGCGGCGGGGGTGCGCGAGGAGGCCCAGCGCGCCCACGCCGCCGGGGCCTCGGGCACCGCGCGCAAGGCGTTGGGCTTCGATGAGCTGCTGGCCGGCGACGTCGAGGGGATGAAGCGCAGGACGCGCAACTACGCCCGGCGTCAGCTCACGTGGATGCGCAAGCTCGCGGGGGTGCAGGTGATCGACGTGACCGAGCGCTCGCCGCCGGATGTGGCGCAAGAAATCATGACGATGACCGCCTAGACTGCGCCGCCATGAGATTTGAGAAGTGGCAGGCGCTAGGCAACGACTACTTGATCGTCGAGCAGGAGGAGCTGCCGTTCGGTGAGCTGACGCCCCCGCGCATACGTCTGCTGTGCCAGGCCCATTTCGGAGTGTTCGCCGACGGGGTGCTGCTGCTGTCGCGCAGCGAGGATCCAGACCTCGTCGCACACCTTCGCATCTACAACCAGGATGGCTCCGAGGCCGAGCTGTCGGGCAACGGAGCCCGTGAGGCAGTTCTTTATCTCCGCCACCACAACTGGACCGACAAGGACGTCTTTTCCATCGAGACCGCCGCAGGTGTGATCACCCCCACGATCACAGGACACGATACCTGCCGGGTGGATATGGGCATTGCGGCACTGACATCCAAGGACTTCCCGACTGGCCCGCCGGACGGTCGTGGCGAGCTGACGGCGGACGGGCACACGTGGCGTTTCCAGCACGTGTCGATCGGCAATCCCCAGTGTGCAATCTATGTGCCTGATTTTATGGAACTGGACGAGCTGAATTTGCCTGCAATCGGCGGGGCAATAGAACGCCACGAGCTGTTCCCCAATCGCACCAACGTCTCCTGGTACACGGAGACCCCACCTGCTCCCGATTCCGCATCAACCCGTATTCGCGCGCGGATCTTCGAGCGTGGTGTCGGCCAGACCTGGTCCTCGGGCACGGGGGCGATCGGGGCGGCAGTGGCGCACTATCTGAATAGTGAGACCGCAGCCCGGCGTCTGGTGACGGTCTCCTTGGATGAGGACGAGCTGGAGGTCGAGGTAGGGGAGGATCTGCACATCAACCTGACCGGCTGGGCGAGGCCCGTGTTCTCGGGCACACTCAGCGAGGACTTTCTAAAGGAGCTAAATGCAACCAAGTGAGCGCTTGAGCCGTATCCCGCCGTACCTGTTCGCCGAACTGGAGCGCAAGATCGCCGCCAAGCAGGCGCAGGGAGTGGACGTCATCAGCCTTGGCATCGGCGACCCGGACCGTCCCACGCCGGCGCTGATCGTGGAGGCGATGCAGGAGGCGGTGAGCGAGCCCGAGACCCACCGCTACCCCTCAAACCGCGGTCGCCACGACTTCCGGGTGGCGTTGAGCGACTTCTACGAGCGGCGCTTCGATGTGGACGTGGACCCCGATACCGAAGTGATCCCTGCGATCGGCGCCAAGGAGGCGATCTTCAACCTCAACCTGGCGTTCCTCGACCCGGGCGACGTGGCGCTCGCCTCGGACCCCGGCTATCCGGTCTATACGGGCGGGCCGCTGCTGGTGGGCGCCGAGCCGGTGGTGATGGCGCTCGTGCCCGAGCTGGGGTTCGTCCCCGACCTCGATGCGATCTCCGAGCAGACGGCCCGGCGGGCGAAGCTGATGTATCTCAACTACCCCAATAACCCCACCGGCGCGGTGGTGCCCGAGGGGTTCTTCGAGCGCGTGGTCAACTTCGCGCAGGCGTACGACATCCTCGTGGTGCACGACAACGCCTACTCGGAGACGACCTACGACGGCTACCGCGCGCCCTCGTTCCTGGCGACGGCGGGGGCCGGGGAGGTGGGGATCGAGGTGTTCTCGCTCTCCAAGGGCTACAACATGACCGGCTGGCGCTGCGCGGCGGTAATCGGAAACGCGCAGGCCCTGGAGAGCTACTGGCGGCTGAAGACAAACATCGACTCGGGCCTGTTCGAGGCGGTGCAGCTGGCGGGTGTCGCGGCGCTCTCGCCCGATGCGGACGCCGAGGTGGCCTCGATGAACGAGCTGTACCGCCGGCGGCGCAACCTGGTGTGCGAGGCGCTGGAGAAGATCGGCGTGCACATCGCCCCGCCCAAGGGCACCATCTACGTGTGGGCGCCGATCCCAGAGGGCTTTGAGAGCTCGGTGGCCTACTGCGAGCACGTGCTGGAGCGGGCAGCCGTGGTGATCTCACCGGGCAGCGCCTACGGGCCGAGCGGCGAGGGGTGGTTTCGTATCTCGCTGACCACGCCCGACGACAGGCTGGCCGAGGCGGTCGGACGGTTGGGGACGCTGGCCGAGTGAACCGAAGCGACCGATCGTTCCGTCCCCTGCGGGCTAGACTGAAGCGTGAATGGACCCACGCCATAGCGGCCACAGAGCCGTCGCCTCCGAGCCCCAGCGCGCACGCCAGCGCGCGCTCTGCATCGCCGCGCTGAGCGCGGGCGAGGACCTGAGCGAGCTGGAGGAGCTGCTGCGCACCTCCGGGGTGGCGGTGGTGGGGGAGCTGGTGCAGCACCGCGATCAGCCCCACCCCAACACCTACCTGGGGCCAGGCAAGGTCACCGAGGCCAAGGTGCTAGCCAAGCAGTGCGACGCCAACGTGGTGGTCTGCGACGACGAGCTGACCCCCCGCCAGGAGCGCAACCTGGAGGAGGCGCTGGGGCTGCCGGTGGTGGACCGCACGGCGACGATCCTCGACATCTTCGCCGCGCACGCCTCAAGCGGCGAGGGCAAGCTGCAGGTGGAGCTGGCCCAGCTGGAGTACAACCTCGCGCGCATGCGCGGGCTGTGGAGCCACCTCGAGCGCCTCGGCGGCGGGATCGGCACGCGGGGACCGGGGGAGACCCAGATCGAGACCGACCGACGCCTGGCGCGCGACCGCATCGCGGCGCTGCGCCGGCGCCTGAAGCACGTCAGGGGTACGCGCGCGGTGATGCGCGCCGAGCGCGAGCGCGCCGCGCTGCCGAGCATCGCGTTGGCGGGCTACACCAACGCCGGCAAGTCGACGCTGCTGAACGCCCTCACAGGGGCGCAGGTGGGGGTGCGCGACCGCCTCTTTCACACCCTCGACCCCAGCACCCGCACGTGGCGGCTGGGGGGACGCCAGTACCTGCTGACCGACACGGTGGGGTTCATCCGCAAACTGCCCCACCAGCTGGTGGACGCCTTCGGGGCCACCCTGGAGGAGACGCTGCGCGCGGAGCTCCTGCTGCACGTGCTCGACGCCTCCGCGCCCGAGGCGCAGGCGCAGGAAATGCGCGCCGCGGTCGAGGCGGTCTTGCGGGAGATTGGCGCGGAGGAGACGCCGCAGGTGCTGGTGCTGGGCAAGGTGGACCTGCTCGACGCGGACGCCCGCCACGAGCTGCGCCTGCACCACCCCGAGGCGGTGCTCGTCAGCGGCGCCACCGGCGAGGGGCTACAGGAGCTGGGCGAGCGTGTGGAGCAGGAGTTCCGCCGCACCCTCTGCCCCGTGGACCTGCTGGTCCCCTACGCCCAGGGCGGCAGCCTGGCCGAGCTGCACGAGGTCGCGGGCGAGGTCACCCGCCAGGACACGCCGGAGGGCGTGCGCGTCAGAGCGCTGGTGCCCCAGCGCCTGGCTGCGCGCTTCGCGCGGTTTGCGGTTGCCTCCTAGGACGGCCGCCGGTCGAGCGCCTAGCGGTCGTCGCCGCTGCCGGAGAGCACACCGCGCTGCTGGCGGGAGAGCAGCTTCTCCAGGTTGGCGGCAGCGATCTCGTCGAGGTCGAGCCCCAGCTCGCTGGCCAGCTGGGCCACATACCAGAGCACGTCGCCGAGCTCCTTGGCCATCGCCGCGCGGCGCCCCTCTTCGATGACGCCGCCGTCGTCGCGGATGACTTTCTTGGCGTGCTCGGCCACCTCGCCCGCCTCGCCGGCCAGGCCCAGTGCGGGGTAGGCCAACCACGCCTCACGCGGGTACTCGGCCGTGCGGCGGGAGAGGCGTTGGTACTCCGACAGCTCCACTGAGACGATCCTAGACGCCCGCCACGCGACGCGCCCCAGCGTGCGCAGCGTCCTCCAGCGCGTCGTCCAGCGGGGCGAGGGCGTCGAGTTCGAGTCCCAGTGCGGTGGCGATCAGCCAGTCGGCGAACCACACGTTCTTGGGCAGCAGCGGACCGTGCAGGTAGGTGCCCAGCACGTTGCCACGCCTGGCCCCCTCAAGGCCGGAGCGCCCGTCGTTGCCGTGGCCCTTCAGCACGCGCCCCAGCGCCTGCGCGTCGGACTCTAGGTGGGTGCGCCCACCGTGGTTCTCAAAGCCCGCCAACGCCCTCGCGGGGCGTCCCGGGTCCAGCTCTACGGAGATCGCGACGTTGCCGATCAGCCGTGGGCCGGGGGCGCGCACGGTGCGTATGTCCAGCAGCCCCACCCCCTCGATCGGGCGCTCGTCGAGCGCGTAGGAGTGCCCGAGCAACTGGTAGCCGCCGCAGACCCCCAGCACCACGGCGCCGCGATCCGCCGCGGCGTGCAGGCCGGCGCGCTTGCCGAGCACCAGGTCCTCCGCGCAGAGCAGCTGGTCGCGGTCCTGCCCGCCGCCGAGATAGAAGAGGTCGTGGGCGTCGCCGTCCAGCCCCTCGCCCAGCCCGCTGGCGGTGAGCTGAAAGCCGATGCCCCGCCACGCGCAGCGGCGCTCCAAGACGAGCAGGTTGCCGCGGTCGGCGTAGATGTTCATCAGGTCCGGGTACAGCGCGCACACACGCAGCGTGAGCGGGGGGGAGGACGAGGGCGATGAAGAGGAGGAGGCCCCCACAAGGGGGGCCGAGCGGGTCGGTGAGTGGGGTTTATGCATGCAACACCACCACCCAGCTTCCCGAGTGATCCGCGGTGGGGGGGACGTGGCGGGCCGGCTCTGGGTGCAGTCCGGCAGCTGCTCCCTCGGCCTCCAACTGGGCGACGGTCAGGCGGTCGAGCTCGATCAGATCGCGCTCCGTGGTCCTCGAAACACTGGTGGTGCGCTCGCGTTCGATCGCTATGGCCTGCGGCCCCACCTCCACGCGCGTGGCCTGGCTGCGGTAGAGGACTCCCTCCACCCGCGTCTCCTCGGGCGAGGGGGCGGGGTCGCCATCGGCGCAGTCGAAGGGCTCCAGTTCGGTGACGATCGCACAAGCGAGCACCCCTCCCGGGCGCAGGTGGGCACGGGCGCGGCGCAGGAATGCCAACCGACCCTGCGCGCCGCCCAGCAGCTGGACGGTCTGCATCGGCACAACGCACAGCGCCAGCTCCTCATGCTCGGGCAGCGTGAAGGAGCGGGCGTCGGCACACTGCGTCTCCACGTCCACTTCCATGTCTGCGGCGCGCAGGCGCAAGGCCTGGAGCAGCGCGGGGTCGTGGTCCACGGCGATCACCCGTCGCTCTGTGCGAGCCAGCTCCAGCGCGACCCGTCCCGTGCCGGCGCCCACATCGAGAACGGCTCCTTCGGGAGCCCGCCGCGCCAACTCCAGCCAGAGGTGGAGGTCGGCGCGGTAGGAGCCACACTCCAGGTCGTGCCAGACGACGGTGGGCACCGCCGTGGGGGAGACGGACTCACCTGCTGAGGGGTGGGCGGCCACGCTCACGACCACGCGCTGCGCGCCTCGCCGCGCGCGACCAGCAGCTCGCGCAGCGAGAGCATCGCCGTGTAAGTGGGCAGTGCGTAGAGGGGAGGTGGGCCCTCGGCTGCGGGCGAGCCGTGGGCGGTGGACGGGCTATCGCTGGCGAGTGACCCATCGCCGGCGGGCGGGCGGTTGGCTGCGGCCTCATCGAGTGCTCCGGCGAGGTCCTCGCGCACGGCGATCCGCGCGGGGTCCACGCCGGCGTACTTCAGGCGCACCGCCAGCTCGCCGGCGCGGGTGCCGGCGCAGGTGACGCGGCGCACACGCCCGGCCAGCAGCTCGAAGTCCGCGTCCCAGATCCACGACACGTCGCGCCCGTCGGCGATGTTGTCGTTTAGCACCCCCAACAAGTCATGGACGCCGGGCTCAAGCGCCAGGGTGCGCAGCACCTCGTTGGCGCCCGCCGGATTCTTGACGAGCAGGATGCGCAGCTCGCGGGGGTGGGCGGGCGCTCCCACCATGACGCTCTCCGCGCGGCCGAACGCCGCGTGGGTGTCCTGCAGCCCGGCGACGATCCCCTCCAGCTCCACCCCGAGTGCGCACGCCAGGGCCGCTGCCGCAAGCGCGTTGTAGACGTTGTACAGCCCCGGCAACGCCAGTCGAACCTCCCGCTCGCCCAAGGGCGTGCACAACGTGAAGCTCGCCGTGCGAACTCCTCTCAAAATTATCTTCCTCGCGGTCACCGTGGGCGTGGGCCTGTGCTGTCCGCAGCGGGTGCAGTGGTAGTGCCCGAGGTGGCCCAGGTAGATCGCGTCGAACACGTAGGGCGCGCCGCAGCGGCGGCAGTGCTTGGCGTCGGCCGCGTGGGCCATGCCCGCCAGCGCGAGCGTTGGGTCCTCGACCCCGAAGTACACCGCGTCGGAGCGCTCGCGGCCGAGGTCGGCGACCAGCGGGTCGTCCGCGTTGAGCACCAGCTGCGCCTCGCGCCCCGGGCCCTCGCCGAGCACCTGCGCCCAACGCTCGGCGATGTGCTCCAGCTCGCCGTAGCGGTCGAGCTGGTCGCGGAAGAGGTTGCCCAGCAGGATCGCGCGCGGGCGCACCTGGGCGGCGATCTCGCCCAGCCACCCCTCGTCTACCTCGAACAGCCCCAGCTCCCCGGCGATGGCACCGTGCGGGCGCGCGGCGGCGAGCAGCGCAGAGGCGATGCCGCCGGTCATGTTGGCCCCGGTCGCGTTGTGCACCACCGGTATGCGCTCGTGGGCGAGGACGCCGGCCACCAGCGCGGCGGTGGTGGTCTTGCCGTTGGTGGCCGACACCAGCACGCTGCCCCGCTGAAGACGTCCGGCGAGCGCGCCCAGCGCGTCGCGGTCCAGGCGCATCAGCACCTTCCCGGGAGCGCTGCTGGCGCCGCCCCCGCGCAGGCGCGAGAGCGCGCCCACCGAGCGCGCCAGCGCCAGCTTGGGCGCCAGCGGGCCGGTCATCGTGCGGCCTCGGGCGGGACAAGCACCCGCACCGCGCCCGGCAGCGCGCGCACGCGCGCCGGCAGCTCGGCGATCGGGTCGCCGTCGGCATACAGGGCGAAGGGGCGGTCGGCTGAGAGCAGCACCTCGGCTGCGCGCAGGACTCGCACGGAGGGCAGCTGGACGTGGGTGCCCCTGAAGACCCTGGGCAGGTTGGCGAGGAAGCGCAACTTGGAGACGCGCTCGATCGCGACGACGTCGAGCAGGCCGTCGTCCAGGCGCGCCTGCGGCGCCAGGCGCATCCCACCGCCGTAGACCCCGGAGTTGGCGGCGGCGAGGGTGTAGCCGGTGAAGTCGACCCGCTCGCCCGAGTCGAGCACGATCTCAAAGCACGCGGGTCGCCAGGCGGCCAGCGCGCGCAGCGCGCCGTAGGCGTACACGAGGTTGCCCAGCCACGCGGGCGCCTCGTTGGCGATGCGGTTGGCGTCGCTGTCGAAGCCGGCGCTGGCGATGCCGATGAACGCGCGGCCGCCGACCTCGCCGAGGTCCACCTTGCGGGGGACGCCGTGGGCGATCGTCGCGCACGCCGCCACGGGGTCGGAGGGGATGCCGAGCACGCGCGCGAAGTCGTTGCCGCGGCCTCCCGGCAGCACCCCCAGCAGGGCGCCGGGGACGCTGCGCAGCACGTCCGCCACGGCGCCCACCATGCCGTCGCCGCTGAGCGCCGCGACCGTCTCGCCGCGCGCGGCGGCCTCGCGGGCGAGCGCGCGGGCGTGCTCCAGGTCGCGCGTGTCCGCACGGCGCACCTGCAGCCCGTGGCCGGCCAGCGCCCGCTGCACCGCGGGGGCGACCCGCCCGGCGCGCTCACCGCCCGCGACGGGGTTGACGATCAGGCAGACGGGGACAGAGACAGAGACAGAGGCGGGGGTGGAGGCCGGTGCGGACACTACGCAGCCAGCCTATGCCGGATGACGGGCGAGCACGTGGAGCGGGCCGCCAGCCCTACCCTGCGGCGCGCGCGGCGGCCGCGCGGTCGCGGCGACGGCGTCCGACCAGCGCGACGACCGCCAGCACGGCGATCACCAGGAACAGCCCGAGCAGCACGCCCGGCGCGACGCCCAGCCCGCCGAAGGGCAGCGAGATCAACTCGACGACGCCCAGGCCGAGGGCCAGCAGCACGATGACCAGCACCACGATCAGCAGGATCCCGCGCAGGCGCGCCAGGATCCCGGCGCTGGCGGGGGGGACCAGCAGGCCCATCGCGCGCAGCGCGAGCATCTGGCGGCTGGAGGGTGGCGCCTGGCCGAGGCGCTGCACGGCATCCTTGAGCGCGTCGGGGCGGCGCTCGGCGAGCGCCAGCGAGGCGTCGGCCATGCGCCTGATCTGCATCCGTTCCTGCGGGCGCGCGGCGGCGATCGCGCGCTGGAAGTAGGCGCGCGCCTTCTCCGCGTCGAAGCGCTCGGCGGCGCGCCCGCCGAGGATCGCCATCGCCGCGGACTTGTACTTGACCTCGCCCTCGAGCTCCTCGTCGGAGCGCTGCTCGAGCGCCTGGATGTCCGCCATGCTGCCGCCGCGCTGCTCCATCCGGATCTGTCGCTGCTTGGGTGCCATCGCGGCCATTCTATGGCCTGGGCTTGTGCGTGCTCTGCGGGCGCTTCCCCAGGCGCCTTGCAGGCGGTATCCTCGCCACAATCCGCGCCAAGATGCCGCCCACCAGGCCGCTGCCCATCAAGCCAATGCGATCGCCGATCATCCACGCCGCCACCTTCAGGGTATTCCTGTGCGGCTTGGTCGTGCTCGCGCTGGCGGCTCCCGGCGTGGCAGGCGCCGCCGTGTTCGCGCCTCCGCCGGGTGCCTCCAGCACCGCTTCGGCGACGACGCCCGCGCCCACGAGCACCCCGGCGAGCACTCCGGCGCCCACGGGCACCCCCGTGACCTCCACCCCGGCGAGCACGCCCGCGGCTACTCCGGCGCCGAAGACCACGACAGGGGCGCACACTCAGGGGACCGCGAAGAGCACCCCGAAGGTGACAGCGCCGGCTGCGACCAAGCCCACCACCTCTGTCCCGGTCCGCACCGTCACGTCCAGCTCTGCCTCCTCAGAATCCTCCAGCTCCAACAACACACTCCTGGTGCTTGCGCTGGTGGCGGCGGTGGCGCTGCTAGTGGGGATTGCCATGATGATCCTGCGCGACGCCCACTCGGTCGCGCCGGTGAGCGACGGGCCGGTGGGGAGCGCCGCCACGCGCAACCCCGCGGGCAGGCTGCGCAAGCGCCGCGCGAAAGCCAAGGCGGCTCGCCGCCAGCGCCGGCACAATCGCTGAGCTGACCTAACCGGCGCTGATCCCGGCTACCGGCGCCGAGACACCCTGCTTGGAGGGGCGTGTGGGCGGCGCCTCGGCCCGGCGGGCGGCCTGTTCGCCGCGCCTGCGGGGACGCCAGACACGCACGTACTGCGCGGCCACGTAGGAGCCAAGCACGACCGTCAGGGCGACGAGCTGAGCGGCGAGCGTCTCGACGTTGGGGAAGACCGAGAACCACGTACCCATCCAGCCGGGCACGTTCAGGCCGGGAATCTGCGTGGTGCCGATCCAGCCGGCGAGCTGCATCTCGTTGATCTCCTCGCCGACCATCACCCACAGCACCACGACCAGCATCGCGCCGGTGACGATCAGCAGCTTCTTGTAGGGCAGGCGCTGGTGCAGCGCGAAGGTCAACACACCCACCGCGGCGGTGAAGAGCAGACCGAGCACGACTCCCTCCAGCACAACACTGGAGCCGAAGCGCTCGCGCAGGCCCTGCAGGAAGATGACGACCTCAAAGCCCTCGCGGTAGACCGAGGTGAAGCCGAGCAGACCCAGACCGAGGATCGTGGCGCGCGTGGCGCCGTCTTCGCTGGCGGCGCCGAGCAGCCCGCGGCGTCGACCATGGTGGTGGGAGATCCAGCCGGTCCAGTAGAGCCGGTGGAAGAACCAGTTCATCACCAGCAGCAGCACGAGGATCGCAGGGATACCGGTGGCGGCCTGCACCGCGAGCCCGCCGCCGCCGAACATGCCGCTGAACCAGACGGCCAGGAACCACGTGCCGACCGCGGCCAGCAGCGCGAGCCCGCCGCCGAACGCCACGGGCTTGCGGTAGGCGCGGTTGGCGCCAAGAAAGCTGGCGGTGATCGCGGCGAGCACGAGGATCGTCTCCAACCCCTCGCGGAACACCAGCACGCCGCTGTCGATGACCGCGCTTGTGTTGCTCATGTGGTTGGCAGGGTCGGTGGGGTCGGGGGTCCCTCCGTGGGCGTGCCAGCCGAGGATCACCGCCGTGACACTGACGGCTAGTACCACTGCAGTCCACACGTACAGGCTCAGCTGGCTGCCCGACTGGCGTCGCACGCCCGGGGGGGCCGGGTCGCTGCGTCCCTCACCTGTTGAGGCAGGCGGGCGTGCTTCTCGCACAGGAGAGGTGGGCAGGTGCACGGACTCTTCCCGCGCAGGAGGCTGGGTGTTGCTACTCGCCATGGGTGCCGAAAGCTAGCACATGTTAGGGCACCCTTATTAGGCCTACCTAACACGCTCCGGGTCAAGCGCGACGCCGGTCCATCTGCGATTGACGATCACCGCGCCGCTCGTCGGGCAGGACCGCTAGGATGCCGCCAGTATGATCGTCGCTGCCCAGCAGACAGGCCCCTCTACTCCCCGACCGGCCACCGACGGGAACCGCCGACCCAGCACCGGTGGGAGGATCGGATGAGCTCGACTCCCGGCTGGGGCTCCTGGACTTTCCAGCCCGTCGTGATCGTCGCGCTGGTGGCCGCCGCCGTGCTCTACAGGCGCGTGTATCGGCGCGCCGCGGCACGCTCCTCGACCTCCGCGCCGGGAGCCGGCCACTGGGTGCCCTACGCCGCGGGGCTGCTGACGCTGGCGGTGGCGCTGCTCTCGCCGCTGGATGCGATCGGCGACCGCTACCTGCTCTCGGCGCACATGATGCAGCACGTCCTCCTGTCCGACATCGCGCCGGCGCTGCTGATCCTTGGCCTGCGCGCGCCGATCCTGCCCCTCGGCCTCTCGCGTGAGGCGCTGCTGGCGGTGGCGCCGTCCGGGGGCCGCTCCGGGCGCGTGTTGGCGCGGCTGACCTCGCCGTGGCTGGCGATTCCGCTGTGGGTCCTGGCCACCTGGGTGTGGGCGATCCCCAGCGTGTTCGACTTCGCCGCCCAGCACACCGTGGTGCACGCGATCGAGCACGCCACGCTCTTCTACACGGGGCTGGCGATGTGGTGGCTGATCATCGATCCGCTGCCCCGCGCGCGCCTGCGTCCCAACGGCCAGCGACTGGCGCTGCTGGGCTTCACGCGCATGGCCAGCGCCTGTGTGTGCCTGCCCCTGACGTGGCTGGCGAGCACCGAGTACCCGCTCTACGCCAGCGCCCCGCGGGCCTACGGCCTGTCGGCCATCAACGACCAGCATCTGGCAGGCGCGAGCATGTGCTTCATCGAGATCCTGGTCTTCGGGATCGCCTTCGCCGCCGTCTTCATCGACATGCTCGGGCGCTCAGACTCGCGCATGACGCTGGGCGAATACGCTGCCGCCGGCGCGCAGGGCGATCACGTGCCGAGCATCTGAGCACGGAAGATCGGGTCTCCCACGAAAGCGCGGCTCTGCTCTTGGCGCGTGGGGGTGGGACTGCTCGCGACAGCCGTCCTGCTCCCGCTAGTGCTCTCAGGCTGTGGTGGCGGTGGAGGCGGAACAGCGAGCATCCAGGGCCAGCTGACGCCCGAACCGGCGTACCTCACCGCACCGTTCACCCACGAGCAGCGGCTCGTCCAGCAGGGCGCCCGCCTAGTTGTCGCCGACGGATGCTCGGTGTGCCATCTGGCCAAGACGCAGCAGCACATCGCCCCGAGCTTCGGCAGCTTCGCGGGCAACTACTTCACGCTGGCCAACGGCCACCGCGTTCTGATCGACGAACGGTTCGTGCGCGAAGCGCTGCTCGATGCGCCCAAGAGCCCGATCAAGGGATACGACCCTGCGCCGATGATCGCGGCGGTGCAGCGTCTGCACCTGAGCAGCAAGCCCGAGCAGGTCGCCGCACTGGCGGCGTTCATCGAGCAGATCGGGCCTGAACCGGAAGGCGACCCCGGTACCAGCAGCCCATAAGCGCCGACCCGACTCCGGCAGTTCCTATGCGACGAAGCCCGACCCTGCAGCCGAAGGGCGAAGAGCTGCAACTCCAGCCCCCATCCCGTCTTCCCCTATGAGTTTACATAAGATAGATTATCGGGCGTGTCTCACATGGATGGGACGGTCAGGTCTCACATGAACGGGACTGAGCCGTCTCAGATCGGCGGGACGCCGCAGCGGTGCGACCTCCTGAGCCATAGAATCGCGGCCGTGCCGTTCACGCTCAGGAACCTCAGGGAGGATCTGGAGGACCTTGGGTCTAACTTCGACGGCGCGCCGGAGCTGGAGTTCCGCATGGCGAGCAAGGCGCTCGAGCTCGAGCAGTCCGGTCTCGGCTATCAGCGCATTCCGCCCGACTATCGCTTCCCGTACGGCCACACGCACAAGGAGCAGGAGGAGGTGTACGTGGTCGTGGGCGGGAGCGGGCGGATGAAGCTCGACGACGAGATTGTCGAGGTCAAGGAGTGGGACGTGGTGCGCGTCCCGCCCGGTACGTGGCGAGGCTACGAGAGCGGGCCGGACGGCCTCGAGATCCTCGTCTTCGGCGCGCCCAACCTCGGCGAAAATCCGCGAGAAGACGTCGAGGGTCAGCGGGACTGGTGGGCCGCAACCGAAGGAGGGCCGTGATGCGGAAGCTGATCTACTCGATGACTGTGTCGCTGGACGGCTACATCGCCGGACCCGATGGCGCAATCGACTGGTCGGTGCCCGACGAGGAGCTGTTTCGGTTCCACCACCAGCAGGTGCAGCAGGTCGGTGTGCACCTCTGCGGACGGCGGCTCTACGAAACGATGGTCTACTGGGAGACCGCTGAGGAGAATCCGCTCCTCGCGGAGCAAGTCGAGTTCGCCCAGACCTGGAAGGCCCTGCCGAAGGTCGTGTTCTCCACAACGCTGGAGAGCGTGGTGGGCAACACCAGACTGGCCAGGGACGGCGTCGGCGAGGAGGTCTCAAGGCTTAAGGAACAGCCCGGGAAGGACATCGCCGTGGGCGGCGCCGGTCTCGCCCGTGCGTGTATGAAGCTGGGGTTGATTGACGAGTGGCGGCTGTTCGTCAGCCCGGTCCTACTCGGCGGCGGCACGCCCTACTTCCCTCCCCTGGAGAAACAGATCGACCTGGAGCTGGTCGAGACACGCACGTTTGGTTCTCGCGTCGTTTTCCTTCGCTACAGGCGCGTGCCAGACGGCCTGTAGGCGATCGTCCCCACTCGCGCACCGAGGCGGGACCGACCGCGGACCAGAACATCCCGCCTCACGATGGCGGGATGTTCTGGTTCAGATGGAACAGGTTGGTCGGGTCGTAGCGGTCCTTCAGCGCCCGCAGCCGGTCGAACTTCTCCGCCCCGTAGGCCGCCCGCACGCGCTCCTCCCCCTCGGCGGAGAGGAAGTTGATGTAGGCGCCGCCGGTCAGCGACGGCTCCATCTCGGCATAGAAACGCTGCGCCCAGTCGATGTGGGTCTCCAGACTCCCGCCCGGCTCGTGCGTGGTGGCGATCGCGTTGAGCACGAACGGCGCCTGGCGTTCGCCTTGGGCGGTCTCGTCCTCACCGACACGGGCGATCGCGCCGCCGAAGTGCTGGATGTGGATCTCCGAGGACGGAGAGGTCGCGTTCTGATGGAAGCGGGCCATCGTTTCGATCGCGTGGTCATCGAGCTCGCGGAAGTAGCCCGCCTTCATATAGGCCTGGGTGCCCTTCGGCCAGAGCGCGTCGAGCAGGCTCTGCATCTGCACGTAGGGCATCGGGCCGACCAGGTCGGCGACCGGGTCGCCGAGATCGCGGATCGGCTGCAGCACCTTCATCCCCTCGTCGGGGTCGCCGGAGTAGCAGCCGACCAGGGCGATGAGCTTCTTGCCGTGCCAATCCTCGGGCAGGAAAGGGGCGGGCGGCGCGGTGATCAGGTTGACCAGGGTGCTCAGCTCGTCCGGAACCTCGCGCGCGAAATCGCGGTAGAAGCGCATGATCTCCTCGGCGCGCTCGCCTGGATAGAACACCGGGCCGGCGGCCACGGTCGGGCAGACCGGGTGCAGGTCGAACTCGAAGGAGGTGACGATGCCGAAGTTGCCGCCTCCGCCCCGCAGGCCCCAGAGGAGGTCGGGGTTCTCGGTCGCGCTCGCGGTGAGGATCTGGCCGTCGGCGGTGACCACCTCGGCCGAACGCAGGTTGTCGCAGGCCAGGCCGTGCTTGCGCATCAGCCAGCCGATCCCGCCGCCGAGCGCGAAGCCGGCGACGCCGGTGGTCGAGATCAGGCCCCCGGTGGTGGCGAGGCCGTGCTCCTGGGTCGCGGCATCGAGCTCTCCCCAGGTGAGGCCGCCCTCGGCGGCGACGGTGTGTCCGTCCACGTCCACCGTGATGCCCTCCATTGGCGATAGGTCGATGACGATGCCGTCGTCGCAGGTCGAGAAGCCGGGAATGCTATGGCTGCCGCCGCGCACGGCGACCTCGAGGCCCTCGCTGCGCGCGAAGCCGACGGCGTGGCGCACGTCGGAGGAATCGGCGCAGCGGGCGATCACCGCCGGGCGAGCGTCGTGCGCGCCGTTCCAGATCGAACGAGCCTCATCGTAGGCGCCGTCACCGGGCCGGATCAGTTCTCCATGCAGCCCATCCTCGAACTCCTTCAGCGTTGCCGCTCCAAGCACCCCTTGCGTAGCCATGCGGCCCCCTTTTTCAGTTGGTCGTTTGACGTCACGTTTCGACGACGCTCAGCGAGGCTACAGGCCGCCTCTTAGCGCTCACTTTGCAGCGTTTCAGCCTCCAGTTCCCGGCAGTAGGCGATGCCGGCGCCGGCGCCGAGCCGCTCAAAGTGCCGGCTCGCCCGGTCCAGCCAGCGACGCCCCGTCGCCGCCTCGCCGTCCTCCGCGCAGATCGCCGCCAGCACCGCCAGCGCCCACCCCTCCTGGTGGGTCGTCTCGATCCCTCCGAAGACCGAGGCCGCGGCCTCGAGGTGAGCCAGAGCATCGGCGCGATCGCCGGCACAGAGCGCCACGCTCGCCAGGCTCAGCTCGGCGGCTCCGACACCAATCAAGTCGTCGTTTTCGGCGAACCAGGTCCGGCTCTGCCCGGCCGAGATGCGGGCGCCGTCCGCGTCACCGGCGCGGGCGAGGAGCATCGCCAGGCAGCCGAGGGTGATCCCGGCACCGCGACGGTCGCCGATCTCCTGCCGCAAGGCGAGGCTGCGCTCGAGCAGTGCCCGGCCCCGTTCGAAGTCGCCGCCGGAGCGGGCCAGGTTGCCGAAGGCGTTGAGCGCGAACGCCTTGCCCTGCTGGTCGCCGAGCTGCTCGAAGCGGGCGAGGCTCTCTTCGATCAGCCCTTCCGCGTGGGCGAAATCGGCCTCGGCTCGATCCACCGCGGCGAGGTTGACGAGGATGTAAGCGGTGGCCGCGGCGCCGCCAACGCGGCGTGCGACGAGCCCGGTTTCCTCATGCAGGCAGAGCGGGTAGCCGGTCTCGGGCTCGACCGAGATTATCCCGTAGCTCAGCGGCCAGAGCGCCGGGCGCGGCTCGGCGCTGAGAGCTCCGGCGTGCTCCAGCGCGGCTTCCAGCTGTTTCCGTGCGGGGCCGTATTCGCGCCGGAACCAGGCGGCGACGCCGCGCGTGTGCGCAGCCCACATCGGCGGCCGGCGAGGTCCTCGGCGAGGAGCGCCCCGTGTTCGCGCACGAGCAGCTCGACGTCCTGCGCGGGACTGACGATCACCCGGTAGGCCGCCGAGATCTCGACCGCGTCGAACATCCCGGCTCGGTCCTCGAGCTCTCGAAAGATCGCCACGCTCTCGGCCGCGAACTCGTGGATATGCACGGGGACACCGCGGCGCAGCCCGATCACACAGGCGGCGAGCAGGGCGCGGGCGCGCACCGCCGTCGACTCGGGCGCCGCGGCCAGGGCGGCGGTGAGCCAGCGGTACCCCTCAGCGAGGTAGCCGCGCATCAGCCAGAAGCGCCAGAGGGAGACGGCAAGGCGCAGCGCCGCCTGAGGATCGGCGACCAGCGCCGAGGCCAAGGCGGCGCGGAGATTGTCGCGCTCTCGATCGAGGCCCCGCAGCGTGCTCCGGACCGGCAGCTCGCCGGCCGGCGTCGGGTCGTTCTCGGCGAGCGCGACGTACCAGTCGCGATGGCGGCGCTGCAAAGCGGAGCGCTCTCCCGCCTCCTCGAGACGCTCGACCGCGTACTGGCGCACGGTCTCCAGCAGCCGGTAGCGGCGGTCCTCGGATCCCTCCTCGACGTGAACCAACGACTTGTCGATCAGCCGGCCGAGCACGGCGACGGCGTCGCTGCGCCGCAGCGGATCTTCGGCGCCGACGTCCTCAGCCGCCTGCAGCCCGAAGCCGCCGGCAAACACGGCGAGCCGACGCAGCAGCACCCGCTCGTCGGCCTCGAGCAGCTCGAAACTCCAGGCGAGCGTCGCTCGCAAGGTCTGCTGACGCGTCATCGCCGTGCGGGGCCCGGTCGAGAGCAGGTCGAGCGAGTAGTCAAGGCGCGCGACGATCTGGGCTGGAGTGAGGACGCTCACCCGCGCCGCCGCCAGCTCGATCGCCAGCGGCATCCCGTCGAGCCGGTGGCAGAGGGAGGCGACGGCGTCCACGTTTTCGTCGTCGAGCTCGAATCCGGGCGCGGCCCGCGCGGCCCGGGTGACGAACAGCCCCTGAGCGATCGCCGGGCCCACAAGCTCGGGCTCTCCGAGCGCCGCCAGCTCGACCGGCCAGACCCCGTCGGCAAAGTCCTCCCCTCGCTGCCCGGCGAGCTGCAGCGCCAGCCGGGTCTTGCCGCAGCCGCCGGCTCCGGTCAGGGTGAGGAGCCTCGCGTCGCGCAGCAGCGTCGCGGCCTCGGCCAACTCGCGCTCGCGACCGATGAAGCTCGTCAGCTGTGACGGCAGCTCGGGCCGGCTGGCACCCGCCCGGTGCGGCACGGAATCCCGCTCCAGCTCCGCCAGCTCGGCCAGCAGGGCGAGGCGGAGCTGGCCGAGGGAGTCGCGCCGCTCCCGGCTCCAGTCCTCGTAGCGGTCCGCCGGCAGCAACTCGGCGTCGAAGCCATCGAGGGCCGAGCGATAGGCGCTTGGCTCGCCCTGCTCGCGCGCCGCGACGGCGAGTTCTTCGAAGGCGACCGCGTCGATCCGGACCAGGTCCTTGGGACAGAGCAGAATCAGTTCTTCGCGCAGCTCCAGGTAGCGATTGCCGTCCAGCCCGATCGAGTCGAGCGCGCGCCGGGCTGCGAATATCGCCTGATGGAGGTTGTTGCGGGCGGAGTCCGGGTCCCGCCCCGCCCGCAGCAGCTCGGCCGCCTCCTCGACGTGGAGGCGGCGCTCGGGCGCGAGGGCGAGCAGCTTGATCAGCGTCTTCGCCTTGCGCAGCCGCCAGGCGTCGTCGGCGATGACGCTGTCGCCGACGGTGATGGAGAACACTCCGAAGAGGCCGATGCACAACACCTCATCGCCCATCGAAGTTCCTTTCCTGCCGGGACTCGCCACCGCATAAGAAAACCACTCCGAAGCGATCGACCGACTGCCAACTCCGGGCATAGGTGCCCGGGCTCAGGCCCACAGTCCTGCGCCCATCGGCGGCGTCGACGCAGAGACGCTGCCCCACTCGACCTCTCCCTCGCCCAAGCAGCCGGTCACGTGGGCTATTTAGAGCCTGTCTCAAAATATCCGGCACGCCCGGATGCGTCCCTGTACACGGCGCTGGATCGCCACGTGACGTCTTGCACGTGCCACCAGCACGCGCCACGACGACCCGCGACGACCAGCTTGGTCCATGAACGCCCCGAACGCACCGTCTGTTTTGAGACAGGCTCTAAGCGAGGAGCAGATCGAGGCTCGCCTCGACGCCGTCGGGTCCGAGAAGCAGCAAGCGTTCGGCGTACGTGGGATAGATGGCGGCGCAGATCAGCAGGTTCCGCGATTGTCTCTCAATTGATGTGTGAGAGACCTTCCCCCGTAAACGGGCACGCGGCTACGCTGCCGCAGTCTCACATGGATGAGACGTCACGGTCTCAGATGCATGGGACTGGGCCGTCTCAGATCGACGGACGTCGCAGGATTCGAACCTCAAGTGCAGCTCCATCCGTGCACGGAATAGCGCCAGGCGATGCTCACGGTGTCCGTTCAGGAGGACGACATCGCTGACGTGCGGCCCGTGTTCGGGAAGGAGGCAGAGTGACCTGGCAGCACGGAGCCACGCTCGACCGATGAGATCCGCGCCTCGGTGCGCTCATAACGAGAAAGACCACCACGAGAGAAAGGACGAACCCATGAAACTGACGACCACCACGCAGGTCTCTGTCGATGGAGTGATGCAGGGGTGCGGCGGGCCGGATGAGGACCGCAGCGGCGGATTCGAGCGCGGCGGATGGGCAATGGGGCTCTTCGACAGCGAGGTCATGACGTTCATCAACGAGGTCTACCAGCGCGCCGACGGGTTCCTGTTCGGCCGGTGGACCTACGAGCTCTTCGCCGGCTACTGGGGCGTGAGGGAAGATCTGGGGAACCCCATCGTAGGTGCCTTGAACACGCGACCCAAGTACGTCGCATCGAACACGCTCACCGAACCGCGCTGGACGAACACGACCGTCCTCCCCGGTGACCTCGCGGCGGCCATCGGCGAGCTGAAGGCCAAGCCGGCGGGTGAGCTGCAGGTGCACGGCAGCGGCGTCCTGACCCGGTGGCTGCTCGAGAACGACCTCGTCGATGAGATGAACCTGCTCATCGTCCCGGTGGTCGTCGGTCAGGGGACGCGGCTATTCCCCGACGCCGGCCCGGACATCGCGCTTGATCTG
Organism: uncultured Solirubrobacterales bacterium; assembly: GCA_963844765.1. Taxonomy (GTDB): domain Bacteria; phylum Actinomycetota; class Thermoleophilia; order Solirubrobacterales; family Solirubrobacteraceae; genus Palsa-744. The sequence goes on along the minus strand of CAWJPN010000001.1, from coordinate 371,698 downwards.
GTCGACTCGCGAGCCTTCCCGAAGGGCACAACGCTCCAAGTCTACCGGCCGGCCGGGCGCCCGCAGTACGCAACCGCCTGAAACACGTGACAGAGGTGTCGCATTCAGCGAGAGTCGATCATGGGTCGGCGAGCGACTGGCCTTGGATTCCTGCCTCAGAAGGATGAGACGCCGCAGCTTCTGCGGCGCGATGCCTACCATCGAGCACATGACAATCCAGCGGATGGACCACGTGGGCATAGTCGTCGACGACCTCGCGGACGCGGTGGCGTTCTTCGTTGAGCTCGGACTCGATCTGCAGGGCGAGGGGCCGGTCGAGGGCGGGTGGGTTGACCGCGTCGTGGGGCTCGAGGGCGTCCGGGCGCAGATAATCGTCCTGCAGACTCCAGACGGGCACGGACGACTCGAGCTGACGAAGTTTCACACGCCGTCGAGCGACGGCGGCTACCAGCTCGCGCCGGCGAACGCTTCGGGCATCCGCCACGTCGCGTTCGCCGTCGAGGACATCGACGCCGTCCTCGCTCGCCTCCGAGCCCGTGGCGCAGAGCTCGTCGGCGAGCTGGGACGCTACCAGGACAGCTACAGACTCTGCTATGTCCGCGGCCCCGCAGGGATCATTGTCGAGTTGGCGGAGCAGATTGGCTGACCGGCCCGCCCGCCGCCAGCCGCCTCGCCAGCGTTGGGAGGACCCTCGGGATGCTTACATCGGTGAGACGTTGCAGCTATCTCATTCGTATGCGGCTGGATTCTCAGACATGTGCAAGTGTTTGTCTCACTCAGATGCGACTGGTCGGTCGAGCCGTGAGCTCCCAGAGCGGCGAGCCATCGGACGTCCCGTGGCATCATTCCGTTCGGGCGATGCGGTGGCGGTGAGTGGCCGCGAGACTTGGGGTCGGTCGTTGGGCGTGGAGTCTTATGGGTGTCTGTGTGAGGTAGGTTGTGGTGGTGCCTGACGAGCATCTGGCGCAGGAGGAGGCTCCTGGCCTCGGACTTCTCAGCCCGCGGAGCCGGCATCTGCTCGAGCTGGAGTTCGGCGACCGCAAGGATTTCGATGATCCGAGCCAGGAGTGGCGGCGGCTGTTCTCCGAGCTGCTCGGCACGTTCATGCTGGTGCTCGTCGCCGCCGGCGGCGGGATCCTGCACGGTCAGGGGCAGATCAGCCTGGCGGCGGCGGTGGTTGCGCCTGGGCTGATGGTGATGGCGATCATTCTGTTCATGGGCGCTGTCTCGGGCGCCCATTTGAATCCTGCGGTTTCGCTCGCGTTCGCGCTACGCAGGGACTTCCCGTGGAAGCGCCTACCGGGTTACGTCGTCGTCCAGCTGATCGGCGCGACGCTTGCGTGCCTGTTTTTGCTCGCGGTGTTCGGCAACATCCAGCATCTCGGTGCGACGCTGCCGGGCCCGGGGTACGCGAACTGGCAGGCGCTGCTGATGGAGATCGTGCTCACGGCGACGCTGGTCAGCGTGATCTTGGGAACCGCGTCCTCCGCGCAGAACGTCGGCACGATCGCCGCGCTGGGCGTCGGCGGGTACATAGCGCTCGCAGGGCTGTGGTCGGCGCCTGTGAGCGGCACCTCGATGAACCCGGCGCGCTCCTTCGGCCCGGCGCTTGTGAGCGGTGACTTCACGAGCTACTGGGTGTATGTCGCGGGGCCGATCGCGGGTGCGCTGATCGCGGTCGGCTGCGCGTATGTGCTGCGGGGGCGCGGCGGGGGCGAGGCCGGCTACACCGCCGGCTCCGGCAGACTGGACAAGAACGAGTGGAGCGAGCGGGAGCGTATCTCACGGCAGGCCGAGCGCGACGCAGCGACATCTCCCGCCGTAACCGACACCGACACGCGAAGGAGCGACCCGTGACCGTCGAGCAGGCCCAAACTGAGACACTATCCGTGGAAATAATGCCCTTGGTCGAGGTCTGCGATGAGCCCCGGCTGGGTGGGCTGCCATCCCAGCAGCTCGCGGGTGAGCGCGCTCGAGGCCGGGGCGTCGACCGCGAGGAAGCCGGCCATCCAGGTGAAGTGCTCGCCTGAGTCCTCGGCGGAAATGGAGACCACTGGCAGGTCGAGATGGCGCCCGATGACCTCGGCGATGTCGCGGACCGGCACGCCCTCGTCGGCGACCGCGTGCAACGTCGATCCCGCCGGGGCCTCTTCCAGCGCGAGGCGGAACAGGCGCGCGGAATCGAGGCGGTGCACGGCGGGCCAGCGGTTGGTCCCATCACCAATGTAGCCGGAGACGCCCTTCTCGCGGGCGATGCCAACCAGGGTCGCGATGAAGCCGTTGTCTCCGTCGCCGTGATTCGTCGGAGGGAGCCGCACGATTGACGAGCGGACGCCCCGGGAGGCGAGGGAGAGCGCGAGCTCCGAGGTGGCCCACCGCGTCTGCGGACCGCCGCCGAAAGCGGCTATAGACGAGTCGGGACCGTGCCCGTCGTGCTCGGTCGCCACGCGCCCCGGCGCGAGCCCGAGTGTTCCGGAGGCGATGAGGAACGGCCGATCGGACCCGACAAGCTCCTCGCCGAGTGTCTCGACGGCGCGGCGATCCGCGTCGGCGGCGCCCTGGAAGTCCCCTGAGAAAGCGAGTTCGTGCTTGAACGCCAGGTGGATCACGCCATCCGACGCGGCAACCCCGCTCCGCAGGCTGTCGAGATCGTCAAGAGTGCCGCGGTGCACCTCTGCCCCGGCGGCGTCGAGGGCTTCGGCCGAAGCGTCCGAGCGAGCGAGTCCGATGACCTGGTGCCCCGCATCCAGGAGCTCAGGAACGACGGCGGAGCCGATCCAGCCTGACGCGCCGGTGACGAATACGCGCATGAGAAAACCTCCAAGTGGTAGACGATCGATGACAGTGGCTGCCATCAGCCTAGCACGCGATGTCAGCCACTGTCGTAAGGTAGGATCAGGGCATGGGTCGATGGGAGCCAAACGCGCGTGGCCGGCTCATGCAGGCGGCCTTCGCGCTCTATGGCGAGCGCGGGTTCGAGCAGACCACGGTGGCCGAGATCGCCGAGCGCGCGGGACTGACGGAGCGAACGTTCTTCAGGCACTTCGCCGACAAGCGCGAGGTTTTGTTCGCTGGCGCGGACGCGCTGCGGGAGCTGCTGGTCAGCACGGTCGCCGAGGCACCCGGGTCCCTCGCGCCGATCGACGCAGCGGCCGCGGGTCTCGAGGCCGCTGGCGCTTTCATCCAGGAGGGCGGCGAGCTCGCGAGCCAGCGCCAGGCCATCATCGCTTCGAGCACGGAGCTTCGAGAGCGCGAGCTGATCAAGCTCGCATCGCTCGCTGCGGCGCTCGCCGAGGCGTTGCGCCGGCGCGGCGTCGAGGACCCAGCGGCCAGCCTGACCGCCGAGGCAGGGATGGCCGTCTTCAAAGTCGCGTTCGACCGCTGGGTCACGGAGACCAACCAGCAAGACTTACCACGACTCATCCGCGAGTCGCTCGACGAGCTGAAGGCCGTTACCGCGGGCCGCTGGTCCTCGGCAGACCGGTGAAGTCTCAGTCGGATGAGACGCTGGGAACACCGCCGCGCCGGGGCCAGTGCAAACCGCCGCGCCCAGACGCCCCGCTCGCAGATAGGCGATAGCGGGCTGTCCCACATCGGTGAGACGCCGCAACACCTATGGCAGGTGGCGCACGAAATCGGCGACCGGCGCCCGCTCGGGCACGTGCTGCTCCTGGCGAGGGCGGCCGAGGTGGAGCAGCCCAATTGGAGTCTCGAGGGCGTCGAGTCCGAGCGCCTCCCGGCCGGCAGGCGAGTCCAGTAGCGGCAGGGTCCGCCAGTAGCCGGCGAGCCCTGCCCCATGGGCGGCGAGCAGCACCAGATAGGCAGCGACCGCGCTCGCGAGCAGATCCTCCGTCTGCTGAGCGCTGTCACCCTGCGTATAAACCGATGCAACAACAAGGGTGGGCGCGCGATCGAGCTTGCCTGCCGAGCCGGGGGCCGCTTTCTCGGCGATCTCCTTCAGCCGCTCGACCGTGCTGGGGCCGAGCACCCGAAAGCGCCAGGGGTTGGTGAGGTGGTGGTTGGGAGCCCAGCGGGCCAGCTCGAACAGCTGCTGCAGCAGCTCCGGCGCCACCGGCTCTGGGGCGAACACCTTGTGGGTGCGCCTGGTTCGGATTGCGTGCTCGAGCTCCATGCCTCAGCGAAGTATCCTCGACCCTCCTCCGAGCATCCCCAGCCACCCTCGTGCAGTCGCCTACCGCGGGCATGTCTCTCCCGATGCCCCACCTGAACCTGCTCGATGCTTGCCGAGAGTGCGGCTGCACTTGGCCCTGTTCAACAGGCCAAGATGCCTGTAGCTTGCTGGGCGTGTCCCCCGCTTCCTCTCCCCGGACAAGAGTCCGTCGCGTGCCCGCCCGCGCGGTGTACGACCGGACGGCCATCGAGGCGATCCTCGACGAGGGGCTCGTCGCGCACATCGCGTTCATCGAGGAAGAGCAGCCCTATGTGATCCCCACGCTCCACGCGCGCGTCGGAGACACCGTCTACTTTCACGGGTCCGCGGCCGGTCGCGCGATCCGCACGCTGAGCGCGGGCGCGCCGGCCTGCCTGACGGTCACGCTCCTCGACGGCCTGGTGCTTGCGCGCTCGGCCTTTCACCACTCCGTCAACTACCGATCGGTCCTCGTGCTCGGCAGCGCCCGCCCCGTGGAGGGCCCCGCCGAGCGCCTGGCGGCGCTCCAGGCCTTCACAGAAAGGCTGATCCCGGGTCGCTGGGCGGAGGTGCGCCCACCCAACGCCAAGGAGCTCAAGGCGACCCGTGTGCTCGCGATGACCCTCGCTGAGTGCTCGGCCAAGATCCGCACCGGGCCACCTCTCGACGAGGAGCAGGACTACGCGCTGAGCGCATGGGCCGGAGTGATTCCCCTGCGCACGGTCGCGGGCGCACCGACGCCCGATCCGCGACTTGCCGGCCCCGTCGAGCCATCCGAGGCGCTCAGCGACTGGACCGCACAGCACTCCTGAGCAGAGGGTCTCAAACCTAGCCTGAGCAGCGAGTCGCTCGCGGTCAGCCGTTTTGGGCTGAGCTGATCGTGGACGAGCAGATTGGCCGTCTGGCATTGCCGGTCTGGCATCACCGAAACGCCGCTCCGAGCACCTTAGGCAAACCTAATTAGGTGGCCCTAAATTATGGTACGGTGCGCGCGTGATACCCAAGTCATCCGGTCGGATTTCCCTACGGGGACTCTTCCGCGGCCGACGTAGGCCGTTGCACCCGAGAGGCGCTGTCCGCCTGGGCACGCGCGCTGCGGCGCTTGTGCTCGTGGGCGCGCTGCTGGCCGGCTGCGGCTCCTCGGGATCGGCGAAGTCGATCACGCTGTACAGCGGCCAGCACGTGCAGACGACCGATTCGCTTGTCGCGGCCTTCGAAAAGGAAACGGGCATCGCGGTGAACGTGCGCAGCAACGACGAGGACACCCTCACCGACGAGATCGTCACCGAGGGGTCCAACTCGCCTGCCGACGTGATCTACACGGAGAACTCCCCCGCGCTTGAGTATCTGCAGGAGAAGGGCCTGCTCGCGCCGGTCTCCCCCACGACGCTGGCCCGCGTGCCGAGCAGGTTCAACTCGCCGCAGGGCAACTGGCTGGGAGTGTCGGCGCGGGTCAGCGTGCTGATCTACAACCCCAGCCTAATCGCCGCGAGCCAGCTGCCGACCTCGGTTCTCCAGCTGGCAGACCCCGAGTACCGCGGCAAGCTGGCCTTCGCGGCGGGCGAGACCGACTTCCAGCCGATCGTCACCTCCGTGGCGCGCACCTATGGCCGGGCGGCGGCGCTGAAGTGGCTGGAAGGGATCAAGGCGAACGCCGGCAGTCACGTCTACCCCGACAACGAGACGATCTCCAGCGAGGTCAACCGGGGAGCTGTCGCCTTCGGCGTCATCAACCAGTACTACTGGTACCGCCTGCAGGCCGAGCTCGGCGCGGGCAGCATCCATTCGAAGCTCGCCTACTTCGCGCCACGGGACCCCGGCTATGTGCTCGATATCTCTGGAGCGGCGATCCTCAAGTCCTCCACACACCAGGCCGCCGCCCAGAAGTTCCTCGCCTTCCTGGTGAGCCACCAGGGTCAGGAGATCGTCGCCCACTCGCTCAGCTTCGAGTACCCGATCCTCCCGAGCGTCGTGACCGCCGCGCCCGAGACCCCCTTCGGGCAGTTACAGCCGAACTCGATCGCCATTTCCGAACTCGGCGACGGCTCGACGGCGATCGGGCTCCTGCGCGAAGCGGGGCTGCTGTGAGACCGCACGCTCAGCTGGGCCAGGCGCCCAGCAGCGCTGCTGTCAGGCCTCACGCTCAGCGAGGGCGCTGAGATGGGCGCTTCGGCGGGCAGCGTCGTCGAGGCGCCGCCGCTGGGCGCATCCAAGCCCGTGCCAGCGCGGAGCGCTCCGCGTCCGTGGGTGCTGTTGGCGCTCAGCACCGCGGTGGCGGTGGTCCTGGCGGCGCCGCTTGCCTTCCTGCTGTTCGAGGCGCACGGAGCGGGAACCTCCACGATCGTGCACCTGATCTTCCGGGGGCTGACGGCCACCCTGTTGTGGAACACCACCAGGCTCACCGTGGTGGTCACGCTGCTGTGCGCGACGATCGGCACCGCAGCGGCGTGGTTCGTGGAGCGAACCGACCTCCCCGCTCGCCGCGTGTGGGCCGTGCTGGTGGTCGTGCCGCTGGCGATTCCCGACTTCGTGGTGAGCTTCGGCTGGGCCTCGCTCAGCACCTGGGTCGAGGGCTTCCGCGGGGCGGTGCTGGTGATGACGCTGGCGGTGTACCCACTCGTGTACCTGCCGGTCGCCGCCAGCTTCCGCAACGCCGACCCCGGCCAGGAGGAGGTGGCGCGCAGCCTCGGGATGGGGCCGGCGGCGACGTTCTGGCGGGTGACGCTCCGCCAGGCCCGGGGGGCGATCCTCGGCGGCTGCCTGCTGGTGGCGCTTGTGATCCTGGCGGAGTACGGCGCCTTTGAGATCCTGGGCTACCAGACCTTCACCACCGAGATCTTCACGGAGTTCAACGTCTCCTTCAACGTGCCCACGGCATCGGCGCTGTCGCTGGTGCTGGTGCTGGTCAGCCTGGTGGTCCTCTCCGGCGAGGGGTTGACGCGCGGGCGCGGCCGGCTCAGCCGCTCCGGCCCCCTGGCCCAGCGGATCGTCCAGCCCCACCGACTGGGGCACGCAAGGCTCCCGGTGCTTGGGGGCTTCGGCGTACTCGTGGGTTTGGCGCTGGGTGTCCCGATCGGCTCCAGTGTCTACTGGATGCTCAGGGGCAGCAGGGCCTTTCTCACCGGGGTCTCGCTGCTCGACGCCACGTGGCACACCGCCCTCTACAGCGCCCTCGCCGCGGCGTTGGCCACCGCGATGGCGCTGCCGGTGGCGCTGCTCGCTGTCCGTCACCGGCAGCGCTCCTACCAGTTGCTCGAACGCAGCACCTACCTAGTGCTGGCGATGCCCGGCCTGGTGATCGCGCTGGCGCTGTCTTACTTCACAGAGCGCTACGCCGGCGGGTTCCTCTACCAGAGCGCGCCGCTGCTGGTGATCGCCTACGCGATCCTCTTCTTTCCCCTGGCCCTCGTCGGCGTGCGCGCCTCGATCGCGCAGGCGCCGGTCGGCCTGGAGGAGGTGGGCCGCTCGCTCGGGCGTGGCCGGCTGTCGGTGCTGTGGCGGGTCACGCTCCCGCTGATCGCCCCCGGATTGGCCGCGGCTTTCTCCCTGGTGTTTCTCTACGCGGTGACCGAGCTCACGGCCACGCTGATCCTGATCCCGACCGGTGTGCAGACGCTCGCCACCCAGTTCTGGGCCTACCAGCAGAACCTCTCCTACGGTCAGGCTGCCCCCTTTGCGCTGACCATCATCGCCATCGCGGCCCTGCCCAGCTACGTGCTGGGGCGCTTCTTCGACCGGCTTCCCTCACGCCGGGCGGTGGCCAGATGAGCGGTCTTATCGACAGCGGTGACGCTGGCTCTGCGGGCGGCATCGCCGTCGCCGGCCTGTACAAGAGCTTTGGCGCCCACCCCGTGCTCGCCGGCCTGGACCTGGTGGTGCCGAGGGGATCGTTTACGGCCATTCTCGGTGCGTCGGGGAGCGGCAAGACGACCTTGCTGCGACTGCTGGCGGGCTTCGATCGACCGGACCGGGGGACGTTGAGGATCGGCGAGCGAGTCGTGGACGGGGAGGGCGTGCACGTCCACCCCGAGCACCGTCGGATCGGCTATGTCCCGCAGGAGGGCGGCCTTTTCCCCCATCTGACGGTCGCCGCGAACGTCGGGTTCGGGCTCTCTCGGACGGCCCGCCGGCAGCGGGTGGGCGACCTGCTGGAGCTCGTCGGGCTGGCAGACCTTGCGCGCCGCTTCCCCCATCAGCTCTCGGGCGGCCAGCAGCAGCGGGTCGCCCTGGCCCGAGCGCTCGCGGTCGAACCCGAGGTGGTGCTCCTGGACGAGCCCTTTGCCTCGCTCGACGCGCACATGCGAGCCAGCGTGCGGGAGGAGGTGCAGCGGATCCTCCGCGCAGCAGCAACGACGACGCTGCTCGTGACCCACGACCAGGACGAGGCGCTTTCCCTCGCCGACCTCATCGCGGTTCTGCGAGACGGCAGGATCGCCCAGTACGCCACGCCGCAGGATCTCTACGCCCAGCCAGTCGACGATGAGCTGGCGCGTTTCGTCGGCGATGCCAACCTGATCGAGGGGGTTCTCGAAGGCACGCTCGTCGACACGCCGCTCGGGAGGCTCCCCGCGCTGTGGCACGGTGAGCCGCTGCCCACCCCGTGTGCCGTCAGCGTCCTTGTGCGTCCTGAGCAGATCGACCTGCACCCCAGCGACGGCGGAGGCGGTCTTGACGGACGGATCGTGCGCTCGGGGTACCACGGACACGACGCTGTCCTGCATGTGCAGACCGATTTGCTGGGCGCCGAGCAGTTGCTCGTGCGGACCCTTGGGAACCCGCGGCTGACCCTCGGATCGACGGTCAAGCTCGACGCCCGTGGCCCCGTGCTCGTGTGGCCGGCAAACTCAGTGCGCTGACCCGGGTGGGCGGGCCGGCCTGAACATCAAAGCGGCGAGCGCTCGGCGGACAGCAGCTCCAGCGTGCCCCAGGCCGTTCGCAGTCCGTCTTTACGCTGCGGTCTGGAGAAGCCCGCCTGCTCGATCAGCGCCGGCAGTTCTCCCCGCGCGTGGGCACGGGTGACGGCAAAGCCGTCGAGGACCCTGAGCGCGAAGAACGCGGTCTTCATAAGGGCGTCCTGGGGTGCGCCCCAGTCGGCTATGTGCAGGCGCCCCCCGGGGCGCAGCACGCGGTGAGCCTCGGCGAGCGCTGCGCGCTTTTCCGCCGTCGTCAGGTGGTGGAGGGCCAGCGAGGCCACGACCCGGTCGAAGGAGCGCTCTGGCAGCGGCAGTCCCAGGGCGTTGCCCTCACGCCAGTCGATCCGCTTGGCCGGATCCTTCGCTCGGGCCCGGGCAAGCGCGTCGGGGTCAGGGTCGAGGCCGACGACGCTGGAGGCAGGGAGCGCCTGTGCAAGACGCACCGTCAGGCTGCCGGTTCCGCAGCCGATCTCCAGCACCGCGCGGGGCTCCCCCGCCACCACCTGGGCCACCAGGCGCGAACGAAAGGTCCGCTCGCGCATCGTCAGCGCAACGACGGGGTCATAGAGCGCCGTCAGGCCGCGGCGTCCCGCCGCTGGAATGAAGGTGTCCTCGGACATCAGCCGAGCCAAACGAAGCTGCCCTCGGAGGTAGGGAGCGCGATGTCGCTCACTCGGCGCTCAGGCGAAAGCTCACCTCATCCACGTAGCACCAGCTCCAGTCCTCCCCGGGCTCGGCCGAGCGGATGACCGGATGTGCGGTGGCGTGGTGGTGCGCGGTGGCGTGACGGCCCGGTGAGCTGTCGCAGCAGCCGATGTGACCGCAGATCTGGCACATCCGCAGATGCACCCAGTGGCCACCGGTTGCCAGGCACTCCTCGCAGCCGGCAACGGGCTCGGGGAGCTCAAGCACGCGCACCTCATCGATGTGCTCGCATACAGGCATAAGGTCAGTCTCCTTGAGGTTGCACTCCCTCTGATGCTACTGCGCCGATGCCGGTTCCAGGGGCGCCGACTGCTCCTCGGCGGGCGAGGTCAGACGCGCCACGAGGGGAAGCCCGAGCAGCGATACGCCGGCCATCGCCAGGAAGGCGCCCAGCGGCTCGTGAACCAGGATCTGGACGATCAGCGCGACGAGGAGGCCGCCGAGGTTGCCGGCCATCCAGACGATCGCTCCGGCGGTGCCCGCGCGGGCGCTGCCGGCCAGCTGCTCGGTGGCCGTCAGGATGATCGGCAGCGCCGGCAGCAGCACCACGCCGATCGCCACGATCGCCGCCGCACGCGCACCGATCCACGGCGCCAGGCCAAGGGCGACACAGCCCAGGCAACTGACCACCACGGCCCCGCGCATGAAGCGCCGCTCGGCGTGGTGGCGCGCGACCAGCGGCGGGAGCACCGCGCAGCCGACGATGCCGGCGATCACCATGCCAACCAGCAGCGCCCCCGCGGTCGCTTCGGAGACACCTTCGGGCGCAAGCAGTGTCTGCAGCCAGGTGGCAAGGGCGACGAAGATGCCAAAGCCGACGAACACCAGACCGCAGAGGACGCGCATCGACGGGAGCGCCCACAGCGCCCGCGCGGTGCCCTGAGCGATCGCCACGTGTTCGGTGCTCCTGTACGCGGGGGCGCGCCGCAGGGCGAGCGCAAGGGCGAGCGCCGGTATCGCGGCGAGCACAGCCTCGAGGATCAGCAGCCGTTCGATCTGCCCGTGGGCGCCCACGGTGGGTCCGAGCAGCAGCGCCAGCAGCATGCCGAGGAAGCTCCCCGCGGAGCCCACCGCGATGCCCGTCGCGCGCTGGTGTGAGGGCAGGTACTCACCGGCCAGCTTGCTTACCGCGCTGAGCACGACCGGCTGCGCGACAGCGACCATCACCTGGCCGGCCATCGCCCACGCAAACGTCTGGCCGCCCAGGCGGGTCAGCCCGCCGAGCGCGACGAGCGCCCCGCCCGCGGCGAGCGAGGGGCGGAAGGAGCGATCGAGCAGGATGCCTGCCGGGATCGCCAGCGCGACATACAGCAGCGGGAAGATCTCCGCCAGCCAACCGACCGCGGCGACCGACACCCCGTAGTGCCTGGCCGTCTCGGTGGTGATCGCCGCGTAGGTGAGCCACAGCACCTGCGTGGCGGCGCACACCAGGGTGTAGGCGAGAATCACCTGCCAGTTGCCCGCCGCTCGGGAGTTGTGATCGGCCTCTCGGGTCATCGCTCGTATCCTCGTGCGCTTTTTGCCGGCGCAAGCCTATTGCAGGATCGGCGGTCGCGCCGCCCCACGTATGGAGCAAATGGGCTCTGTCGCGCAGCATGTGTATGGCACCGTGGGTTCTGTCACGCCGCGCGCGTCTGGCACAAGGGGTGCTATCGCACCGCGCGCGTCTGGCACAAGGGGTGCTATCGCACCGCGCGCGTCTGGCACAATGGGCTCGGTGATTCGCCGCATGGCCGTCGGCCTCATGCTGCTCCTGACGGGCGGGTCTCTCGCAGCCTGTGGGGGCGCTACGCATCCCGCTACGGCGACCTCCGCGGGTGCCCCTGCGGGTACGAAGACCGCGGCCGACAAGCCACTGACCAAGCGTCAGGCGTTCGCACTGGCCCGAGCGGTGAACCTGCGTGCCTCCGATGTGCCTGGCTTCACCGCTTCCGCCAAGGAAAAGGAGCAACCGGAATCGGTGTCCGAAAAGCAGCTGGAACGGGAAATGCTGAAGTGCGTTGGAGTGTTGGGGTCTGAGAATGCGCTCGCCGAAGCGAGTTCCAAGGACTTCAAGTTCGAACACGGCATCCTCAATCTGAGCGTGCACTCGGAAGTCAGCGTCGCCTCCACGCCGGCGCTGGCCGCCAAGAACCTTGCGGCGTTGCGGGGTAAGCGCGTGCGAGCCTGCCTCTCGCGCTACCTCAACCGGTTCTTCAAGCGCAGTGCTGCCCAGGGGGCGAGTGTCAGTCCCGTCTCGATCCTCTCGGGCACTCCTCCTGCGCCGGGTGCGGCCGGGAGCTTCGGGTGGCGTATCACCGCGACGTACACCGTGCACGGCATACCGATTCCCTTTTACTTCGACATCCTCAGCTTCGCCTACAAACATGCTGAGGTCACGCTCTTCAGCTCGGGTCTTCCTGAGCCGTTCCCGGCCAAGGCGCAGGAAAAGCTCTTCTCGCTGCTGCTGGCGCGCGCGGAGGAACATTAGAAGCGGGTACTGGCGGGCAAGCGCTGGGATTGGGTGGGGTGGGTCAACGGATCATCGGCGAGCTAGAAGCGGTGGTCGGCCAGGCGCAGGCCCCCCCATCGCTCGGCCTCGCTCATCGCACTCATTGCGGGCACCATCTCGCTGGTGACCAAGCCGTGCTCGCTGGTGAGCTCGTCGATGATCTGAAATGAGCGTGCGATGCGCTCGGGCGTGTCGATGACGATCGTGACGACGGGAACGTGGCGGCGGATCTGGAGGAACCTGTCGCCGTGCGGGGCGTGCTCACCGTGAAAGCCCCAGATCCCGCGCAGGTTCGTCGCGCCCGCCGCACCGGACTGGCGCAGCCGCTGGACGATCTCCAGATTCAGCGAATGCCCGGCGTGGGTGGCGCCCTGGGAGCTGAAGACCATCAGCTTCTGCCAGAGCCCCAGTCCGCCCTGGTCTGTTGCGGGGAGGGTGTGTGGGGTGGCAAGCAGCTGCCCGTCACGCTTGCACATGCGCACGCGCTCGAGGGCGAGTAGCGGGTCGCGCAGCAGAGCGCCCACCTCGGGCAGGATCTGTGAGATCCGCTCGCCGGCGCCGACGGCGAGGATCATCATCGGGACGTCGGCGTTGCGGGCGAAGAAACGCGCCCGCGCGCGACGGCCGTGGTTGGTGCCGTCCACGCCGAGCAGCACCGTCGCTCCGGCCAGCCCTCGTTCGTAAAGCAGCTGACAGACGGCGGCAAACGCGGGCCTGTCCCCCACGCGCTCGCGGCGCCCCACGTAGACGGTCAGCTTCGTCGCCTCCTGAAGCTGCTCCGGCAGCTCCACGGGATCGATCGTCCCGCTGAGCAGCCGCGCACGCTCGAGTGCGATCAGCCCGCGGCGCTTGATCTGCAGGATGGGCTCAAGCAGCGACTCGATCAGCGCGCGCCGATCGACGGCGACCGAGACGACCGGCAGATCTTCAGAGAGGGTCAGCAGCCGGTCGGAGTGCAGATGGTGCAGGCGCCCAAAGCCCTCGGAGCCGCGCAGCAGCACGCTGGTTTGCACGCCGTGGGCGCCGTAGATGTCAAGCAGCTCCTCGCCAAGCAGGCCGTTGGCGGTGCGGTCGCGCTCACCGAAATAGGTGGTGAGCTTCAGGCAGTCCTCGTTCACAGGTGCACCCCGATCGTACGGCCCAGCGCGACGGCGCCGATGCCCACCGCCAGGCTCAGCGCGATATTGAGCACCGCGACGCGGACCTTGCCGTCCTCGGCGAGGCGGTGCGTCTCCAGCATCCACGTCGAGAAGGTGGTGAACGAGCCGAGCGTCGCGGTACCGGCCAGCACCAGCGCATTGCCTTCAAGCGCAAGGCCGGTGAGCAACCCGAGTGCCAGGGCACCGCCGATGTTGATCGCGAACGTACCCAGCGGGAATTCACTGCTCGTGCGCGAGCTGATCAGCGTGTCGAGCGCGAACCGCCCGCACGCGCCGATCCCGCCGAGCAGCGCCACCCCGACCCAGACCCAGGCACTCATACGGGTACTCGCATCTGCCGCATGGGCGCGTCCGCATTCTCGGCGTGTTTCACGCGAACACCCGCACCCGCCGCACGAGCGCCGTGCCGACCCAGATCGCCGTGTAGCCGGCGGCGACGCTCGTAAGCGCGTATGCAACGACAAGCCCATAGCGGTCGTGGTTGAGCATCGTCAGGATCTCGACTTGCATCGTCGAGAACGTCGTGTAGGCGCCGCAGAAACCGGTGCCCAGCAGTGGGCGGCGGTAGGTCGACTGCGGCAGGCGCTCTCCCAGGCGCGTTGCGAAGTAGGCGAGCGCGAACGAGCCGCTGACGTTGATCGCAAACGTGACCCACGGCCATCCGGGTGCACCACCGGAGAAGGTCTCGCCCAGGCCGACGCGCAACAGCGCTCCGGCCGCGCCGCCGAGGAAGATCGCCGCCAGCTCGCGCCGGTCTGAGCTCAGGACAACACTGGTGGGCACGACGCTGGAAGCTCCTCTCGCGTGGAGTAACGGTTTCGCGAAAGGAGCCATCAGCCCTTTTTCAAACGGGCGGTTCGGAGGTCCGGCCTCCCCCAGGGCTCCATCTGGTCCTCAGAAGATATCCCATAAGCCCGCGTGAGAACGAGCCCGCCTGAGAACGCCTGAAACGTGCGGAAATCCCAGCGCGGCTCTGCGCTCGCTGGGCTCAGTCAGTGTAGGCCTGGCGAATGGCTTCCACCTCGGGCAATGCGAGGAGGAATGTGTCGAGCAGTTCTGGGTCGAAGTGCCCACCACGCTCCTCGTGCATCATCCCCACAGCGGACTTGACTGGGAGCGCGGAGCGGTACACGCGGTCGCTGGTGAGCGCGTCGAAGACGTCGGCGATCGCGGCGATGCGTCCCTCTGGCAGGATGCTCTCGCCCGCAAGCCCGTGGGGGTAGCCGCTGCCGTTCCAGCGCTCATGGTGGGTGAGGGCGATGCTCGCACCCAGCTGCACGACCTCGGAGCCTGCACCGGAGAGCATCCGAGACCCCGTCTCTGCGTGGCCTTTGATGATCTCGAACTCCTCTGTGGTGAGCTTGCCGCGTTTGAGCAGGATGTTGTCGGGGACCGCAACCTTGCCCACGTCGTGCAGCTGGCTCGCCAGGCGCACCAGCTCACAGCGTTCATCGGAGAATCCTGCCCTCCGAGCCAGGATCTCGCAGTAGGAGCTCATGCGGTGCAGATGATGTCCGGTCTCCTCGTCGCGAAACTCGACCAGGCGCGCCAAGCGGAAGATGGTTTCGGCCTGAGAGGCCCACACCTTGGTCTCCGAGAGCTCAAGATCTTGCAGCGTCTCCTCCAGCTCCCGGTTGCGCTCCTGCACCGCTCCCTCAAGACGTTGAACCAGACGCAGGTGCTCCGCCTCGCGGCGCGCACGGTGCAGCGCGTTGGCGATGTTGATGAGCAGCTCTCCCGATTTGACGGGCTTGACGAGATATCCGTACGCGCCGAGCTCGATCGCCGACAGCGCCAGCTGCGTGCTGTCCTCGCCCGTGACCATCACGACTGCCACCTCGGGATGATCGCGACGAATGTGCGAAAGCAGATCCATCCCGGACTCGCCCGGCATGTTGACGTCGAGCAGCGCAAGCTGGTAGGAGCTCTGCCGCAGGTGCTCCCGTCCGCCGTTCACGTCACCCACGCCGTCGCAGGAGTAGCCCTGGTCACGCACGACCCGTTCCACCCAACGGCGCAGCGCCTCGTCGTCATCGACGATCAAAAGCTCAGGCATGCGCCCTCACCCCGCGCGCTCAAGGGTCTGGGCGACCTTTGCGAGCAGTCTCGGCCCTGAGAAGGGCTTCTCGATGAGGGCCATCCCCGCTTCCAGATGCCCCCCAGCGTCGAGGATTGGCTGGGCGAAGCCCGACATCAGCAGCACACGCACTGCGGGGCGCTCCACGAGCAGTCGCTCGGCGAGTTGTGGCCCGGGCATCTGGGGCATGATCACATCGCTGAGCAGCAGGTCGATCGTACCGTCGTGCTCACCGGCTGCACGCAATGCCTTGGGGCCATTTGCTGCGACGATCACCTGATAGCCGGCTGCGGTGAGCAGGCGACGGGTGACCTCGCGCAGCGCCGGCTCGTCCTCGACGAGCAGGATCGTCGCCTCGCCGCGGAGCGCCGGGGCGTCGACTCGTCTGTCCGCGAGCGAGGCCGTCCGCTCGGTCGCCGGCAGCAGCGCCGTGAAGGTGGTGCCGATGCCGGGCTCGGAGTAGATTTCCGAGCGTCCCTCCGCCTGCTGGACGATCCCGTAGACGGTGGCCAGCCCCAGGCCGGTCCCCTGACCCGGCGGTTTGGTCGTGAAGAAGGGGTCGAACGCGCGCTGCACCGTCTCGGTGGGCATGCCCGTCCCGGTGTCGCTGACGCGCAGGCGCACGTGCGGGCCGGGCACCAACTCGGGTCGCGACGCCGCGTAGTCCTCGTCGATCTCCATGTTGGCGGTGTCGATTCTCAACGTGCCGCCCTCGGGCATCGCGTCGCGGGCGTTCACCGCGAGATTGACCAGGATCTGCTCCAGCTGCCCCGGGTCGATCAGCACCGGACGCAAATCGGCGGCCAGCGAGCTCTGCAGCTCGACGTGCTCGCCGAGCGTGCGGCGCAGAAGCTGCTCGACGTGGCTGACGACGTCGTTGACGTCGACGACCTCGGGCTGGACGACCTCGCGGCGGGCGAACGAGAGCAGCTGGTGGGTCAGATGCGAGGCGCGCTCGCCGGCGAGGCTGATCTGCTCGACGTCTTCGCGCGTACCGTGCCAGCGATCGTCGCCGTCGACCGCGGATGCCGCGTCGAGGTCGTTGGCGATGAACGCCGCGTAGTTGATGATCACCGCCAGCAGGTTGTTGAAGTCGTGCGCGATGCCGCCCGCCAGCTGCCCGAGGCTCTCCAGGCGCTGGGCCTGGTGCAACTGGTTCTGGAGCCGCTCCCGTTCCGCGTCGGCCTCCTGCCGCTCGCGCACATGGGCCGCCGCCACACGTTCATTTTCATGGCTGAAGTTTAAAAGCTAGAATTCTATATGTTGGATATCTCGTCATAGACTGTAGCACCTATATAAGTAGTATGTACGCGGACTCTCGCTATAGTCAGACTGGCACTGGGCGTGACAGAGCCGAGTAGGCTGGCATGAAGCACATGCGTGCAAAGGCCACAGGCAACCTGCTCATCACGATCCCCATCAGCCACTACTGCGAGCGGGCGCGGTGGGCGCTCGACCGCGCCGGTGTGGCATATGAAGAGCGTGCGCACATTCAGGGGATCCATCGCTACGCGACGTTGCGAGCCGGCGGCGGTCTCACCGCGCCTGTATTTGTCTGTGCCGCCGGTGTTCTGGCCGACTCAGCCGACATCCTCGCCTGGGCCGATGTGCAGGCACCGTCGGACAGGGCGCTCTATCCGGAGCGTCCTGAACGTGCGGCCCAGGTGCGCCTGCTGGAGTCAGAGCTCGCCACACGCCTCGGTCCGCACACCAGGCGCTGGATGTACCAGCGCCTGCGCTCGCGCCGCGACATCGCGCTGCGCTACGGCTGTGCCGGGATACCGGCGTGGGAGCGGGCGAGCCTGCGAGCCGCCTACCCGCTGTTGATGGGGATCGTGAGCAGGGTCCTCGAGGTCACACCGGCAGGCGCCGCCCAGTCCGAGCTTGAAGTGCGAGCGGTGTTCGACGCGGTCGGCGAGCGTCTCAGCGACGGTCGTCCGTACATCTTCGGCGAACACTTCACCGCCGCCGATCTGACGTTCGCGACGATGGCCGCCCCCACGCTGATGCCGCCGGGATACAGCGTGCCGCTGCCACCGATCGGGGAGCTGCCGCGGGGCATGGCGGCGGTGGTGGACGAAATGCGCGCCCACCCCGCCGGTGTCCATGCCCTCGCGACGTTCGACACCCAGAGGCATCTTAGAATCAGGTGAAAAAGTGGCACGGTCAACGCGTGCCGGCCCTCAGCTGGTCGTGAGGATCGCTTTTTGAGCAGCAGCCCCTGCTCGGCCGCCAGCTCGCTCGTCAGCTCGGCCTCAGCTGGTCGTGACGATCGCTTTGAGCAAGGCCCCTATGCCTTCGGCTCCTCCCCAGCCTCGCCGTCGGCGAGAATCCGGTAAAGCCCCCGGCGGGTGTCGGTCAGCACCGTCTTGGCTTCGCCGATCTGCTGCGCGCCACCGACACGCATCACCTGCGCAAAAGCCATCGCCACCTCCTTCATCAGCGCCCCGAGCTCTACGACGTCATCGCTCATGCCCTGGCTCATCTGCTCCCAGGGCGCGGGTGCGTCCGCGGCCCGCTCGTTCACCGCCGCCTGGCCGGCGTCGGTCAGGTGAAAGAGCTTGCGCCCGTCGGTTTCCTGCGCGCGCACCAGTCCCTCGTCTTCGAGCTGTGCCAGCGCCGGATAGACCGAGCCTGGGCTCGGTCGCCACATTCCGTTGCTGCGCTCCTCCAGCTCCTGCATGATCTGGTAGCCGTTGCGCGGCTCCTCGGCCAGCAGCATCAGCGCCGCCATGCGCACGTCGCCACGGCGTGCTTTGCGTCCCCGGCCACGTCCCCGCCCAAAGGGGCCTTCCGGGCCTGAGCCGAAGGATGGGCCCCCGAAGGAGAACCATCCTCCGAACGGGCCGCCGGCCCCGCGATGGCGCTGCCCGGGACCGTGCCGGCCCGGACTCGCCGCCATCGCTCTGATCAGTCCGATGAAATCGGGCGCCTCGCACGTTTCGCGCGAGCAGCCGCCTCTTGCATACGCTTCCATGTTGACATCCTTTGTTAGCTTGCGATAGTGTAAAGATATATCGTGAACTGTCGAATGTCAAGTTCGTTCCGCCAGTCCCGGAGACCAAGAGTCGGTGAGCGCCCGGGGATCGAAGGTTCGTCATGGCCACACGGTCAGGGATGGAGAGCTCGCGGATGAACAGCTATAACGACGTGGCAAATATGGATCTGCACACCAACAGAACTGCAGATGGGCACGGTCGGACCGTGGACCAACGCGGCAACGGGATCGAAGTCGAAGGCCTGGTCCGCGACTTCAAGGGCGGCGTGCGTGCGGTCGATGGCATCGACCTGAGCGTCGCGCCCGGCGAGATCTACGGCTTCCTGGGCCCCAACGGCGCGGGCAAGTCAACCACCGTGCTCGTCCTCACCACGCTGCTGCCCCCCACTGCAGGCAAGGCTCGCGTGGCCGGCCTGGACGTCGTCCATCGGGGCGCGGAGGTGCGCCGCGCGATCGGCGCCTCACTGCAGGAGTCCGCGCTCGATCCGTTCCTCACCGGGCGCGAGCACATGCGCCTGCAGAGCGCCCTGCACGGAGTGAGCAGGTCGGAGCGCGATGAGCGCGGGGCGGAGCTGCTGGAGCGTGTCGGGCTCAGCGAGGCTGCCGATCGCAAGGTCGGCGGCTATTCGGGCGGCATGAAGCGCCGCCTGGACCTCGGACTGGCATTGGTGCACCGCCCGCGGCTGCTCTTCCTGGATGAGCCCACCACCGGTCTTGACCCGCAGAGCCGCGCCGCGCTGTGGGATGAGGTGCGCCGCCTGGCAGGCGAGGGCGTGACGGTCTTCCTGACCACGCAGTACCTGGAGGAGGCCGACGTGCTGGCCAATCGCGTGGGGATCATCGACCGCGGCAAAATCGTCGCCGAGGGCACACCCGCCGAGCTGAAGGCGGAGATCGGGCGACAGAGCGTCGAGGCGATCCCCGTGGACCCCGCTGAACGCGAGCGGCTGGCAGCCACTCTGCACCGCTTCGGCGAGGAGGCCGCCGCCTCCAGCAACGGCGTGGCGGTGCGCCCGCCCCAGGGCGTGGGAGACCTGGCGGAGATCATCCGCGTCGTGGACGCCGAGGGCCTGCGGGTGGCCGACCTGAGGCTGCACTCCCCCACGCTGGACGACGTCTTCCTGGCCAAGACCGGCCGCTCGCTGGAGGGCGCAGCCGCAAGCGACGACGAGCCCGACCAGGCGAGTGCCGAGACCGTCTCGGCATGAGTCCGGTGCTGTTCACCCGGAGGGGCCCTCCAGGCACAAATCCAGTGCTTGCGAAGCCCTGCCTGAGTCCAGCGCCGGCCACCCGCTTGGGCATCCTGGGATGAGTCCAGTGCTGTTCACCCAGGTCGGCGTGCTGGCGCGCCGCTCGATGCTCAAGACCCTGCGCCAGCCCTTCCAGCTGTTCCCGATCGTCTTCTTCCCCGCGATCCTGCTGGCGGTGAACGCCAGCGGGCTGCGAGCGGCGACGCTCCTGCCCGGCTTCCCAACCAGCTCCTACGTCTCCTTCGCGATCGCCGTGGCCTTCATCCAGGGGGGCATGTTCTCGCTCATCAACACCGGCACGAACCTCGCCGAAGACATCGAGAGCGGGTTCTTCAACCGCCTCTCGCTCACCCCCCTGCGGCGGGTCTCGCTGATCGGCGGACTGCTCGTCGGCGTGGCGGCGCTCGGTGCGATGCAGTCCACCGTCTACATCCTGATGGGGCTCGTCGCCGGGGCCCACCTCGCGGCCGGCTTCGCCGGAGCGCTCGTGGTGATCGCGCTGGGCTCGGCGGTCGCGCTGGCCTTCGGCGCGCTGGGCTGCGCCGTTGCGCTGCGCACCGGTTCGGGCGAGGTGGTGCAGGGGCTCTTCCCGCTGTTCTTCGTGTTCATCTTCCTGTCCTCCAGCAACCTCCCGCGTCAGCTCTTGAAGACCGGCTGGTTTCACACCGTGGCCACCTGGAACCCGATCTCCTACCTGATCGAGGCCTTCCGCAGTCTGTTCATCTTCGGCTGGGACGGGACCGCGCTGCTGCGCGGCTTCGCCGTGACCGCAGGGCTGCTGCTGCTCGGGCTGCTCGCCGCCACGGCCGCCCTGCGCACGAGGCTCCAGCGCACATGAGGCGCGACACCTGGAGCAGCGCCCTGGCGATCGCCTGGCGCGGCATGCACACCTACTTCCGCCGGCCTGACCTGATCATTCCCTCGCTGATCTTCCCGCTCGTCTTCCTGGCGGCCTTCGCCGGCGGTCTCTCCGCCCTGGGCTCGGTGCCGGGGTTCACCTTCCCCGCCGGCTACACCGCGTTCCAGTTCGTCTTCGTGCTGCTGCAGTCGGCGATGTTCGGCGGGCTGTTCACCGGCTTCAGCCTGGCGATCGACTTCGAAAGCGGGTTCGCGCGGCGCCTGATGCTCGCCGCGGGCGACCGCCGCGGCATCCTCGTGGGCTACGCGCTCGTGGGGCTCACGCGCGGGGTCATCACGCTCACGGTGGTCACGGTCGTCGCGCTGTTGGCCGGCATGCAGATCACGGGTAACGGCGTCGACATCTTCGGCCTCTACACCCTGGCGATCCTGCTGGTGATCGTCGGCTACGGCTGGGCCGCGGGCGTGGCCTTCCGTTTCCGCTCGATCCAGGCCGGCCCGCTGATGCAGACCCCGATCTTCCTGGTCCTCTTCCTCGCCCCCGTATACGTCCCGCTCAACCTGCTCGAGGGCTGGATTCACGCCGTGGCGAGCGTCAACCCCGCCACCGCCTTCCTGGAGGCCGGCCGCGGGCTGATCTCGGGCGTGCACAACCACACCGCGCTGGCCTTCGCCTGCGCCTTGGCGCTCATCGCGCTGTTTGGGGTCTGGTCGCTGACAGGGCTCCGCTCAGCCGAACGCGCGGGATGAGCGTGGCCGAGGACGCGGGGCGAGCGCGGCTGAACGCGCGGGATGAACGCGAGGCTTCCCGGTAGCGCTCACTCGGCGGGGTTGGGCACGGTGTGGATGACCACGTCGGCGATGTTCGCCAGTCGCTGGCGCAGCTCCTCCTCCAGCTCCCCGGCGAGCAGGTGGGCATCGGCCAGCGTCGCCCCTGGAGCGGCCTGAAGCGTCAGGAAGATCACTCTCCCGCCGGCGGTCGGCAGCAGTCGCACCTTCAGCGCTCGCGTCCCGGCGTGCTCGCGCACCGTCCGCTCCACCTCCCGGATGTCCCCCAGCTCGCCCTCCTGCAGGTCGGCCTCACCGTCCGCGGCCCGTGCGGCGATCGGTTGCTCCAGCGGCTCCAGATGGGTCTGCACGTCGACCACGCCGGGCCGCGCGGCGATGGCCTGCTCGACGCGCGCGGCGATCTGGTGCGCCGTGCGCAGGTCCAGGTCGGCCGGGAACTTCAGGTGCAGGGCGACGCTGAGCGCCCCCTCCTGGTCGTAGATGGTGACGTCGTGGGCTTCGGAAACCAGCGGCTCGGCCAGCGCGATCGCCAGCACGCGCTCGCGCAGGTCAAGACCGCGCAGGCGCGGCTCGATGTGCACCACCACGTCGCTGCCCGGCAGCGCGTCCTGCACGGCTGCCTCGATCAGGTCGGCCGTCTGATGACCCTCGATCACGGCCTGGCCGGGCGGGACGGTCACGACGACGTCGGCGAAGTAGCGCCCACCGGACTCGCGCAGACGCAGACGTCCCAGCTCGATGTCCGCGCCCAGGTCGGCGATCGCGCGCTCGGCCACCTCCTGCGCCTCCGCGGGGGTGCGGTCCATCAGCACGTTGGCGTTCTCCAGGATCAGCCGTGTCGCCGCCAGCAGGACGATGCACGCGACCACGAGCGCCGCGAGCGCATCGGCCTGCGCGAACCCGGCGCGCACCAGCGCCAGCCCGACGAACACCACGACCGAGGCGGCCATGTCGCCAGCGAAGTGAAAGGCGTTGGCGTGCAGCGCGGCGCTGTCGAAGCGCCGCGCCGTGCGCAGCGAGACGACGGTGCGCGTCAGGTCGACCACGAGCGCCACCGCGATCGTCGCGAACACGTACCAGGGAGTTTCCGGCGCCTGTCCTTCGCTGAGGAGATGCGCGATCGCCTCGCCCCCCACCAGCAGTCCGCCGACCAGCAGGATCGCCGCCTCGCCGAGAGCCCCCAGGTTCTCGGCGCGCCGGTGGCCGTAGGGGTGCTCGGGGTCGGCCGGTCGCCCGCCCAGGCGCACGGCGAAGAACGTCAGCACCGCCGCCACGACGTCGCCGCTTGACTCGACCCCCGCCGAGATCAGCCCAAGGCTGCCGGTGGCGAGCCCCACCCCCAGCTTGAGGACCACCAGCAGGCTCGCCGCGAGGATCGAGACGAGCGTCGTGCGCCGCTGCGCGAGCGCCTGGTCCTCCCCGCTGGCCGGCAGCATTGCGAGAGACTATTGCCCGCCAAGGCGGCCGCCGGCCCCCATCGGCTCCGCCGCATCCTGCGCCATCCTGTTCGCGGTGTCCTCCACCACGCCGCGCATACGGGCTCAGCACCGCTATGGCCTTGTGCTGGTGTTCACCATCGCCGCTGTCCTCGAGGTGATCGTCGCGCCGGACACACCGGTCAGCCGCGGCATCGCGTTGATGGTCCAGGGTGCGATGCTGCTCGCGGTGATCGCCACCACGCGCGAGCGTCGCCTCGTGCAGGGCGTGAAGGGCGCCCTCGCCGGCCTCGCGATCTTCGGGCTGGCGCTGGCGGTGGCCTTGTCGGCGGCTCCCCGCTGGGCGGCCTCTGCGCTGGCGGTCGGCGTGGTGGGCATCGTGCTGTATGTGCTCGTGCGTGGCGTGGCGCGGCTGATCCGCAGCCGCGGCGTGACCCTGCAGGCGGTAGCCGGCGCGCTCTCGATCTACCTGCTCGTCGGCCTCGCCTTCGCGCTGGTGATCAACCTGATCGCACGCGCGGGCCCGACGTATTTCGAGCAAGGCCCCCACGAAGCGCTGAGCGAACAGGTCTATTTCAGCTTCACGACGATGACCACCACCGGCTACGGCGACTTCACGCCGGCGACCAACGTCGGCCACGCGCTCGCGGTGCTGGAGATGTTGCTCGGCCAGATCTACCTCGTGACCGTGATCGGGTTGATGGTGGGCAACCTGACGCGCCGCCCCCGCGTGGGTGAGGAGCGGTCCGCGGAGGGCGGCGTCGTCGACCCCCCGGCGGCCTGAACGCGGGCGCTTGTCCCGGCGGTCCGTTTCGCGCGCTCACAAACTTCCCAAGACTCCAGCCGCTGCCTGACGCTGCCGACTAGTGGGCCATGCGTCGGCGCCTGCCACGTCTGAGCCTGACTCAAAAAGTCGCGCTGCTGAGCCTCGTGCCGATCGTGGCGCTGGGCTTCGTCCTGGCGCGCGTGCTGCAAGACCAGATCGTCACCCGCGCCGTGGACGACGCCAGCGAGTCGGCGCAGCTGCTGGCGCGCATCGGCATCCAGCCGAGGCTCACCGCCAGGGATCTGCGCGACGGCCTCAGTCCGGCGGGCGTGCACTCACTGGACAGGCAGCTGCAGGCGCGCTCGGTCACCCAGGACCTGGCGCGGATCAAGATCTGGAACACCCACCACCGCGTTATCTACTCCGACGACCACCAGCTGATCGGACGCACGCTGCCGCCGAGCGACGATCTGCTCAACGCGCTCGCGGGGAACCCTGACGACGCCGAGGTGGTCACCCCCGCTCCGCACACCGAGACCGCCAGCGAGGTCGGGCTCGGCCAGCTCGTGGAGGTGTACGTGCCGCTGCGCTTCACCCCCGCCGGGCCGATCGCCGGGGTCTTTGAGATCTACCTGAGCTACCGCCCCATCGCCGCCGCGATCAGCCGCGACAAGCGCATGATCGCGATGCTCGTGTTCTGCGGCCTGGCGTTGTTGTGGGCGATCCTGTTTCGCATCGTCGCCGGCGCCTCGCGCACGCTGCGTCGTCAGGCGCAGGAGAACGATCGCCTGGCGCGCTACGACGGGCTGACCGGCCTGCCCAACCGCACGCTCTTTCTGGAGAACCTCGCCGACGCCCTGGAGCGTGAGGGCGCGCGGGGGAAGGCGGTGGCGGTGGCGCTGCTCGACCTCGATGGCTTCAAGGAAATCAACGACACGCTCGGCCATGGCACCGGCGACGCGGTGCTGCGCGAGATCGGCGAGCGCCTGCGCGCCCAGGTGGGTGAGGCGCTGCTCGCGCGGCTCGCGGGCGACGAGTACGCCGTCATGGCGCCGTGCCCTGCCGGCGCCGCCGGCGTCGTCGAGGCCCGGGCGCTCGCCGACTCGCTGCAGGCGGCCCTGGAGGCGCCCCTGGAGGTGGACAGGGTCGCACTCAACATCGACGCCTCCCTCGGCCTTGCGCTGGCGCCCCAGCACGCTGAGGATCTGAACACGCTGTTGCAGCGCGCGGACGTGGCGCTCGACCGCGCCAAGGCCCACCGCAGCCGGGTGGAGGTGTATGCGCCCGAGTACGACCACTTCGACGCCGCCCGCCTGACGCTGCTCGGCCAGGTCCGCCCGGCGCTGGAGCGGGGCGAGTTCGTGCTGCACTACCAACCGCAGGCCGACCTGCGGAGCGGACGCGTCACCGGCGTGGAGGCGCTGCTGCGCTGGCAGCACCCCGAGCGCGGCCTGATCCCGCCGCTTGACTTCATCCCGCTGCTCGAGCAGACGGCGCTCGTGGGGTCCGTCACGATGCACGTGATCGACGCCGCCTTGGAGCAGCTGGCGCGCTGGCGCGACCACGAGATGCACCTGAGCATGTCGGTCAACCTCTCGGCGCGCAACCTGCTCGACCCCGAGCTGCCCCGGCGCATCGGCACGCTGCTCGCGCGCCACGCGATCCCCGCACACCGCCTCACCGTCGAGGTCACCGAGGGGGCCACGATGTCCGACCCCGAGCGCGCCGTGGCGGTGTTGGGCGAGCTGCGCGCGCAGGGCGTGGGCGTCTCGATCGACGACTTCGGCTCCGGTCACGCCTCGATCGCCTATCTGACGAAGCTGCCGGCGAGCGAGCTGAAGATCGACCGCTCCTTCATCACCGGCATGTGCGAGAGCCCGCGCGAGGAGGCGATCGTGCGCTCCACGATCGATCTGGCGCGCCACCTGCGCCTGCAGGTCGTCGCCGAGGGCATCGAGACGCGCGAGGTGTGGGAGCGTCTGGCCGAGCTGGGCTGCGACGCGGCCCAGGGGTACCTGCTCTCCCGGCCGCTGCCGCGCGAGGAGGCCACCGCGTGGCTGCGTGCCGCTACAGTCCCTGACACTATGCCGAGCATCCGTACGCTCCCCGTGCGGGGGTGACGATTGCCGAGGCTGGACCCCCAGTCGCTGCCCCAGCACGTCGACCGCCTCTATCGCGCGGCGTGGGCGCTGTGCGGCTCGCCCCACGACGCCGAGGACCTGGTGCAGGAAACCTTTGCGCGGGTGCTGGCACGGCCGCGCACGCTGCGCGGCCAGGGCGAAACGGCCTACCTGATGCAGGTCCTGCGCAACACCTTCCTCACCCAGCGCCGCGACGCCGGACGCCGCCCGCAGAGCGCCTACACGCCGGTCGAGGACCTCGACCCGCCCGACCCCCGCTCGCGCGACCGCCCCGAGCAGGCGTATGCCGCCCAAGAGGTGTTCGCCGCGATCGCTGCCCTGCCCGACACCTACCGCCTGGCCCTGGTGGCGGTGGACGTGGTGGGCCTCTCCTACCGTGAGGCCGCGCAGGCGCTGAGCATCCGCGAGGCGACGATCGCCACGCGCGTCTTTCGCGCCCGCGAGCGGGTCGCGCAGGAGCTGGAGGGGGCTGCCAGGGACGGAGAGGCTCCGGGCGCTGGTGGAGAAGCTCCAGGCGCCGGCGGGGAAGCTCCAGAGTCCAGCGGAGTCTCAAGTGAGGAGGAGCGAGCCGTCCATGAGTGACACACCTCCACCCAGCGATTCAGAGACAGAGTCCCGGCGAGACATCGCGACGCTGATCGGCGCGATCGATGTCCCCGCGCCCGCGGACCTGCGCCGCAAGGTGCGCGAGATGACCGACGCGGCGCCACGCGCGCGGCGCGTCCCCGGGCGACCCCTGGCGTGGGCCGGTGCGCTGGCGGGCGCCGCTGTGGTGGTCGTCGTCCTGGTCCTGGCCCTGGGCGGCGGCTCCTCGACTGCGCCGACGGTGCAGCAGGCATCGGCCCTGGCTCAGCGCCCGGCGACGCAGGGGGCGCCCGCGGAGTCCTCCGTGCCGGGGCGCCTGGCGATCTCCGCGGCCGGCATCCCCTACCCCTACTGGGGCCAGCGCTTTGGCTGGCAGGCCGTGGGCTCGCGCACCGACAGCGTGGGTGGGCGCATGGTGACGACGGTCTTCTACTCCAGCCACGCGGGCGCCGCTGCCCCCAGGCGGATCGCGTATTCGATCGTCGCCGGAGCGCCACTCGCGATACCCCTCGCCGGGCACTCGACGGTGTCGCATGGCACGCGCTACCAGGTGCTCAGCTCCGGTTCGGCGGCGGTGGTGACGTGGCGTCGCGCCGGGCACACGTGCATACTGGTCGGCTCCGGGGTCAGCGCGCACACGCTGCTGACCCTCGCCAGGTGGCAGGCCACCTGAGCGCCGAGCCACACCTGAGCTGCACCTGAGTCATACCGAGCCAACCTGGGAACGCGCATGAAAACAATCCAGATCGTCGAGCTCACAGGGCCCGAGAGCGCGCTGCGCCTCGTGGAGGCGCCCGACCCTGACTCCGCCCACCCGCTGACACCCGAGGAGGGCGTCCTCATCGAGGTGCACGCCGCCGGGGTGTCGTTCCCCGAGCTGTTGCAGACCCGCGGGCTCTACCAGCTCAAGCCGCCCCTCCCCTTCGTGCCCGGCAGCGAGGTCGGCGGCATCGTGCTCAGCGCCCCCGCCGGCGCCAGCGTGAAGGAGGGCGACCGCGTGGCGGCCTTCTGCGGGCTGGGCGGCTTCGCGCAGCGCGTGGTGGCGCCGGCCTTCTTCACCTTTCCCCTCTCCCCCGCGCTGGATTTCACGCAGGGCGCGGCGCTGATCCTCAACTACCACACCGCCTACTTCTCACTGCTCACGCGGGGGCGCCTGCGGGAGGGCGAGACGGTGCTCGTGCACGGCGCCGCCGGCGGCGTGGGCACGGCGGCGCTGCAGGTCGCCCGCGGGCTCGGCGCGCGCACCATCGCGGTCGTCTCCAGCGAGGAGAAGCAGCGCGTGGCCGAGCAGGCCGGCGCCGACCACGTGGTGCGCTCGGACGGAGCATGGAAGGACGAGGCGAAAACCATCTCCGGCGGCGGCGTGGACGTCGTGCTCGACCCCGTGGGCGGCGATCGCTTCACCGACAGCCTGCGCTCGCTGCGCGAGAACGGGCGCGTCGTCGTGGTGGGCTTCACCGCCGGGGCGATCCCGGAGGTGAGGGTCAACCGCCTGCTGCTCAACAACACCGAGGTCATCGGCGCCGGGTGGGGGCACTGGGCGATGAGCCACCCCGAGGAGACCCACGCCATCGCGGCGGCGCTGCAGGAGATGATCGAGCGCGGGGTGGTGGCGCCGATCGTCGGCGCGCGCTTCCCGCTGGAGCAGGCCGCCGAGGCGCTGCTGGCGCTCGAGCGCCGCCAGGCGCTGGGCAAGGTGGTTCTCGACCTGGACGCGGGCTGATGGATGGACGCCGGTTGACTTCGGGCGCCGTGCCGCGGGAGCCACAGCCGAAGCCGGGCGTGCGCCTGAGCGAGGGGGCGGGCTAGGCGATGGACTTCTCCCCCTCCCCGCGCACGCAGGAGCTGCTGGAGCAGGTGGACGCCTTCATCTCCGAGCGCATAACCCCACGCGAGGAAGCCCACCACCGCGAACAGCTCGCCCTGCAGGACCCCTGGGTGGTGGCGCCGCTCGTGGAGGAACTGAAGGCGCAGGCCAGGGCCCAGGGGTTGTGGAACCTGTTCCTGCCCCCCGCTGCGGAGGGTGCCGCCGAGGGTGACCACACCCACGGGGCGGGGCTGGCGAACGTCGAGTACGCGCCGCTCGCCGAGCGCATGGGCCGCTCGCTGATCGCGAGCGAGTGCTTCAACTGCAACGCGCCGGACACGGGCAACATGGAGGTGCTGCTGCACTTCGGCTCGCCCGCCCAGCGCGAGCAGTGGCTCACGCCGCTGCTCGATGGGGAGATACGCTCGGCCTTCTGCATGACCGAGCCCGAGGTGGCCTCCTCAGACGCCACCAACATGCAGGCCACCGCCACCGTGCAGGGCGAGGAGGTGGTCTTGAACGGACGCAAGTGGTGGAGCACCGGCGTCGGGCACCCCCACTGCAAGGTGGGCATCTTCATGGGGCTGACCGACCCCCAGGCCGACCGCTACCACCAGCACTCGATGGTGCTCGTGCCGCTGGGCTCCCCCGGCGTGAAGGTCGAGCGGATGTTGACCACCATGGGCTTCTTCGACGCGCCCGGCGGCCACGGCGAGGTGAGCTTCAGCGACGTGCGCCTGCCCCGCGAGGCCATCGTCGGCGGCCCCGGCGAGGCGTTCACGATCGCCCAGGCGCGCCTGGGACCGGGGCGCATCCACCACTGCATGCGCCTGATCGGGCTGGCCGAGCTGGCACTGGAGCTGGCCTGCCGGCGCGCCACGCAGCGCACCGCCTTCGGCAAGCCGCTGGCCAACCTGGGGGGCAACCGCGAACGGATCGCCGACGCGCGCATCGCGATCGACCAGGCCCGCCTGCACGTGCTGCACGCCGCGTGGCTGGTGGATCAGAAATCGCCCCAGGCACTGGGCGCGGTCTCGCAGATCAAGGTCGCCGTGCCCAACATGGCCCAGGGCGTAGTGGACATGGCGATGCAGCTGCACGGCGGCGCCGGGCTGAGCAACGACTTTCCGCTGAGCGCCGCGTGGATCGTGGCGCGCGCGCTGCGCCTGGCCGACGGCCCCGACGAGGTGCACCGCGGCGTGGTGGCGCGGCTGGAGCTGGCTCGCTACGGGCAGGGAAAATGGTCCCCATCTACCCCGGCCGCTCCCGCACCATCCAGCTGAATCGCAGGCCCGCGCTCTGTTGATCACCTTGCGCCGTCTGGTCTGAGGCCAGCGACTCGCGGACAGCCCGTCCAATGAACCGCTACGGCAGACGACTCACCGCGGCCGGGAAGGCGCCAACTAAGCGGCCCCTGGCGGAGCCCCGTCAGGGGCGGAGCCTTCCTCCTCGTCGTTCTCCTCCGGCTCCTCCCCACCCCGCCCGGCGCCGCGCAGCCAGCCGGCCAGCTCCTGGCCGACCGAGTTGATCGACTCGCCCGCGTCGCGGAAGGCGTCGCGGAAGCGCTCGGCGTAGTGGGAGACGGCCTCGCTGCTCTCCGCGCGCGGGTCTGCGGGTTCATCGCGCGTGGGGTACTCGCCGGAGACGATGCGGTCGAACTCGCCCGAGCGCACCCACGCCATCAGCTCGTGCGTGCGCTTCACCGGCATCGGATGGCTGACGCCCATGTCGATCAAAAGCCGCGTCAGGCGCTCCAGCCCGCCGCCGGCCTCGGTGTAGTCGAGGCCCTGGCGCATGAACGCGTCGAGGTCCAGCTGCTCGACCATCGCGCCCCCGGCGAGGCACATCAGCGTGCGGCAGACCGTCAGCGGGTCGCGCGTCACGAGCGCCGCGGCGCGGTCGGCCGAGAGCTCGGTCGCGCGCTCCCACTCAAGCAGCGCGGTGCGTACGGGCGCGAGCGGCAAGAGCAGGCGCGAGGAGCGCGTCAGCAGCAGCAGGATGTACAGTGCCGTGCGGTAGAGCTGGTGGTCGGCCAGGATGTGGGCCGCCTCGTGCGCGAACACCGCACGGCGCTGGCCGGCGTCGAGCAGGCTCACCAACTCCGACTGCACCACCACGATCGGGCGCTTGGAGCCGATCGCCAGCGCGTTGGGCGAGGGGTACTGGGTCAGATACAGGTCGGGCACCTCGCTCATGTCGAGCGTGGTGTAGGCGATCGAGTGCTCGCGCCACACGTCCCCCAGCTGCTCCTCCGACAGCCTAACCGAGGAGCCCAGGTAGCTCTGGCGCAGCGCCCGCTCGTACCCCAGCTCGACCAGCTTGCGCACGACCGTGTCCAGGTAGGGGATCGAGCCGAGCGCCGCCGTCGCCGCGCGGTCAGCCGGGTGCTGAAACGCACGCGGAGAGATCCCTTTCAGCTGGTACCCCTCGACTGGCAGCTGGGCGGACTCCATGCAACGAGACTACCGCGTCGCGCGGGCCTTGCGAGCAGGATGAGAGGAGGGGCGGCCTACCGGCCGCCAGCGGGCCGCGGCGTGGGGAGTCGCTGCGGGCGCTCCCCTGGGGGGGCCGTCTCGCTCTCGCACTGAGCCGCGAGAGCCCGGGTCGTCCGGGAGCTACAACGCTCCTGGCCTGCTGGCACCGAACCTGCCCCACCTGCCACAGGGAGCTGTCGCCCCACCACCAACTACGACCACCGCCAACCCAACGGGCGACCTACGACATAGGGTCTAGGCCATGGTGTTGGCGTCGTCAGGCACCTCGGTTGGTCCTGCGTCGCTCACCACGCCCGCGGCGGCATAAGCTGGTCGGCGGTCCAGGCGCTTTCGGCGCGTATCCTCAACGACAAGCGCGGTCACCTCGCGCAGCAGTGCACGCCGGTCGCGTCCTGGTCGGGCGAGCAGCCGTCCGGTCGCGCCAAGCACGCGCGGCGGTGTCAGGACCTGCGACGGCATCGCGCGGTGGGCGAACAGGTTGGTGTATCGGTCAATCTTTCCCTGCGCGGCCAACCGCCGTCCGATCTCCGGGAGCACGGCGGGAACGCCGCCTGCCTTGCCCATGTCGGTCGCTAGCCAGTAGTGCCCGGCGGCATCCTTGTCCCGCCAGCGTCCCCAGGCTGCCAGCGTGCGATCGAGGTCCTCGTCAGAGCCGCTGACGCCGCCGAGGATTGCCTGTGCGAGCGCGTCGGCCTGCCGGAACGCGTCCTGGATCCCCTGACCAAGTGTCGGGTCCTTGAAGTGACCCGCGTCGCCGGCCAGCACCCAGCCACGGCCCGATGGCTCCCGGAAGAATCCCTCCCAGCGCAGCATCCCGAAGAACTTTCCGACACGGCGCGCCCCCGACAGCGCCTGCGCTACCGGCCGGCAACTGCGCGCGTAATTCATGAAGCTTCCCTCCAGGTCCTGCCGGAAGCGAGGAAGGTCTGCCAGATCAGGGGCCAGAATCACCTGGTACAGCCCGCTGTCTGCCGGGGTCCCGAGCACCAGCCGGTTGTCCCATCGATGAAAAACGAATGCTGGATCAGGATCGGGCTCTCCTCCCTCGAAGAAGGCCCAGTAGGCGAAGCGCTCGTTGGGCGTGAGGTTGTACTTGCGCGCGCCGACGAGGCTGGCGAGCGTCGAGTTGCGGCCGTCGGCGCCGACTACCATCCGCGCGTGGAGCGTGCTTTCGGACCCGCTAGACGCTATTCGCACTCCAGCCACCCGACCTTGATTCTCGACGATACCCGTCACCGTCGTCCCCATGCGGAGATCGGCACCGGCCTGTGCGGCGGCATCCGCCAGAATCGGATCGAGCAGTGTTCGGCGCACCGACGCTACCCCCCCGATGTCGCCCGGCAGCTGCGGAAATGGTGCGAGATAATCGAAATCCTCCTGGCGGACGTCGACGCGGCCGACGAACGGCGCGCCGGTGGCACGGAGCTTTTCGGCGACGCCGAGACGCTGCAGAAACGCCAGCGCCTGCGCCTGAAAGATATGCGTCGACAGGATGTCCCGCGGAAACGTCGCCCGCTCTACCACCGTGACGCTCAAACCCTGACGCGCGAGCAACGCCGCTAGCGGCGATCCCGCGCAGCGCGCACCTACAATGACCACGTCGAAACGCTCAGCCATTCAGCCCCGGATCTTCGCCCACAAGAACCTGACCATCGCGAAGTGGGACGATAACAAAGGGGGACGTGAGGTCCGTCAGGTGGAACTCGCCGTGGAGCCGCCCAATCGTGGCCGACCAGCTGACGTGCCATGGAGGTGTCCCGTTTCCGACGGCGTCGTCGGTATAGAGAACATGGGACATATACACCTCCTCCAAGAACAAAGTCGCACACGTGCTACACTAGATGGCATGTCACGCGAGATCACCCAGCGCCAGCTGCGCAACGACAGCGGCGAGATAATGCGGGAGCTGGACGGCGGGGAGACCTTCCTCGTCACCCGCAACGGCACCCCGGTCGGCGAGCTGGCCCCGATCCCCCGCCGGCGCCTGGTGCCGGCAACCGTCGCGCTCGCCGCGTTCACAGGCGCCGCGCCGATCGACCCCGCTCGCTTCCGCGCCGACGTCGACAGCGTGCTCGATCAGGACGCGACCCCCCGTGCCTGACCCCCCAACAGGCACGCGACAGCTCGTGCCTGCCCCCCGGCTCTCGCCCTCCGACGCCTCCCCACCAGCGTCCTCCAGCCACGCGCGCGGCCTGCTGGACACCTCGGTGGTGATCGACCTCGACCGGCTCGCACCGGGGGACCTGCCCGCAACCCTCGCCGTATCGAGCATCACGATGGCCGAGCTGACGGCTGGTCCGCACGCCACCTCAGACCCCGACGAGCGCGCCCGCCGCCAGGAACGCCTGCAGCGAGCCGAAGCGACCTTCGACCCCCTCCCCTTCGACGTCGCCGCGGCGCGGGCCTACGGACGCATCTACGCCGCCGCGGTGAGCACCGGGCGCAAGGCGCGCGGCCAGCGCGCCGTAGACCTGCTGATCGCGGCCATCGCCCTGGCGGGCGGGTTCGCGCTGTACACGCGCAACCCGGACGACTTCGCACCGCTTGGCGGCGTCCTTGACGTTGTGGCCGTAGGGCTATCTGCCGTTTGAGCCCTATCCCTTCCCCTTGCGCGAGCCGTGTCCCGTCTGCTCTGCCACGAGCCGCACGCGCTCGGTCTGGGTCGGCACTTCGATCACCTCGATCGCCAGGCTCGCCGGCAGATGGCCGTGGGCAGCACTCAGCAGCGCGCGGCCGGTGGCGTTGAGCCGGATCTTCACGGTGCCCGTCTTACCGGTGCCCAGCGAGAAATTGGCGGTGCCGATCGTCACCGTGTGCGTCTTCTTCTTCCCGCTCTTGAGCCTGATCGTCTGCTTCGCTGTCAGCGCGAGCACGCCGTTGCAGCCTTCGAGTTCCCTGCAGTCGAGCTTCGCCAGCGCCATTCCGTTGCTCTGCACGGTGAGGCTCGTGCTGGCGAGCGCCGTCGCTTCGTGATGGACGGTTGCCGCTTCGACCCCTCCCGCGGCGGGCGGAGCGACGGCTCCACTGCCTGCCGTTGCGCCACTCGTGGGCGGCGTGGGCGATGGTGGAGCCGGGGGCTGCGGAGAGGCCGGCGCCGGTTCGATCGCGCGCAGGGACGTCGTGCGGACCATGCCGGTGCCTCCCGAGTTGGTGGCCTGCACCTCGCAGAAGATTGTGCGCCCTACATCGCCAGCGGACAGTTGGTAGGTGGACGATGGCCCCGACTGGAGAACCGTCCCACTTGAACTGTCGATGAACAGGTAGGTGATGGTCGGCTGGTTGCTCCAGCTTCCGGGCTGACAGGTCAGGGTATCTCCCACCTTTGGGACACCGCTCACCTCGATCCCGTTCCCGCCGCGCGGGGCCTCGGGTGGGGTCGATTCGCCTTCGATGAAGTCGCGGATCTCGGGAGCCGCGAGGTTGACGAAGCCGTTGGTCGAGCCCGCTCCGCAGACGGTGCCGGAGACTTCGGTGACGGTGTTCATCACTCCCACCAGCAACGGCGTGGCCCCGGACGTCGTGAGACCGCTGCCGCTGTCGCCGAAGCACGCCGATCCTGTCGACGCACTCGCACAGAGGAACACCGCATCTGCTTCGTGACCGCACTGCCGGCTGAATCCGAGCGTCATGCCGATTGAATTCAGAGTGCCGTTGAGTTCTTCGCTACCGGCGTTCTCCTCTCCGTAGCCGGTGAGGTTGAGGAGGGAGCCTTCGGCAGGCGTGGCGCCTGCGGAAACCATTCTGATGGAGCTCGCCGTGCTGCCTGGTTCGGAGCTGAGCGCAAGTTCCCGCGTCAGCCCCACCACCGCCACGTCATCCGGGGATCCCCCCCTGGAGTAGCTGTAGTAGGGGTGCACGCGCAGTTCTTCCGCCAGACGAAACTGCGCGTGTTCTTCGTGTTCGCTTTCGAGATCCGACACTCCTGCCACGACGACAACATCTTCGGGCGGTAGTCGACTACCTGCGGGCGAGTACAGACAGTGAGCCGCGGTCAGGACGTGGGTTGCATCCAGGATCGATCCTCCGCATATCAGCACGACTTCTTCTGAAGGGACAAACGCGAACACCACCACCTGCCACGGCGCCTGTTCGATCGAGATTTGGCTGCCGCCCACGATCGCGGGGCCGGCAGTACCTTGGGAGGAGCGCAGATCGCGCGCGAGGCGCTGGGCTGCGTGCAGTACTCCGCGACTGGGGACACTCGCCGACGCCACGCCTGTGCCGACTCCCAGCGTGACCACAGCCAGTGCGGCAACGAACGCCGTCTTCGACCTGCTGGCCCTTCTGCACGACTTGAGCATTCCGTGGATCCTTCCGTCCTTGGGGAGCGATGCGAACTCGGGCACCCTACCCAGAGATGGTGTAGTTCGTCAAGTCTTGTGAACTGTTCCTGATTTCGACTACCCTGGCCCCCAACCACTCCGAGAGGCTTTGCGCGTCTCCCGGCGGCCCTCGAGTGGCGTCGACTCGTTTGCGATATGGTCCCGGCCATGAACCGCTCCAACCTCATCAACGCCCTCGCGGGCCTACGCATCGCTGTCGGCGCCGCCTCGTGGCTGACCCCACGGCCCGCCGGGAAGCTGTTCGGGCTGGATTCCAAGGCCAACCCCCAGGCCCCCTACCTGGCCCGTCTGTTCGGCGCGCGCGACATCGCGCTGGCCTACGGCGCGATCAGCAGCGAGGGCGAGACGCAGCGCCAGTGGCTGGCGGCGGGCCTGGCCTGCGACGTGGCCGACGCGGTCGCCGGCATCGCCGGTGGGCGCCGTGGTTACCTGCCCAAGTTCGCCAGCGTGATGGTGACCGCCACCGCGCTCGCCGCAGCCGCGCTGGGCGCGAGCGCGCTGCGCGAGCAGTAGCCCGGGCCACCTGTCCCGGGCCGCGGACGAGCGCCATGCTCCGTCGATCCCCACGCGATGACACCCCGATAGCCTCACCCGAGCGGCCTCTGATAGCGCTCATCACCGGCGCCTCCAGCGGCATCGGTGAGGCCACGGCCCGCCGTCTGGCGCGCGAGCCCGGCGCGCAGCTCGTGCTGGTGGCCCGTCGCGAGGAGCGCCTGCATCGCCTGGCCGGGGAACTGCCCGCACCCACCACCTTCCTCGCTGCGGACCTAACCGCCGAGGATGCGCCCGCGCGGGTGCTCGAGCACGTCCGCTCTCACCACACGCGCCTCTCGCTGCTCGTGAACAACGCCGGGGCCTCGTGGCGCGCGAGCTTCGCAGACGGTGGTTACGCCAACGTGAAGCGCACGATGGAGCTCAACTTCGACGCCGTGGTGCGCCTCACCGAGGCGCTGCTGCCGCTGCTGCGCGCAAGCGCCCCCGCGGCGTTGGTCAACGTCGCCTCGACCGCCTCGCGCGTGGCCCGCCCCGGCGCCGGGGCCTACTCGGCCGCCAAGTTCGCGCTGGCGGGCTGGAGTGACGCGCTCTACGCGGAGGAGCGCCCCCACGGTGTGCACGTCGGCTTGGTGCTCCCCGGGTTCATCGCCACCGAGGGCTTCCCGGCGCGCGAGCTCTTGGCGCGCGCGGCGACGCGCCGCATCGTCTCCACGCCCGAGCACGCCGCCGAGGCGATCGTGGACGCCGGGCTGCGCGGGTCCGCCGAGCGCTACGTGCCCCGCCCCTACTACCTGGCGGCCTGCGCGCGGCTGCTGTTGCCCGGGCTCACGCGCCGGGTCCTCAGCGGCGGCGGCTCCTCGGTCTTCACCACCCAGACGGGCGCCGACGCGGCTGACAGCGCAGGGGCAGGGGACGTGTCAGCGGACGCCGCAAACAACTGAACCCGCCCGGACCCGCGGCCTCACCCCGGCACCGCGGTGTGCCCGCCCACGCCAACGCCTTCCAGCACCTCCCCCAGCCCAGCGGCCACGTCCCGCTCTCCCTGGTCCAGCCCGTGCGGGGTCTTCTCCCAGTAGAAGGGCTTGTGGATCAGCTGCACGAGCGCGCGCCAGGCGGCGATCGAGTGCAGCACCCAGTAGAAGGGGTTGAGCAGCGCGTACGGCGCTGAGCGCCAGCCCTGGCAGCGCACCGCGCCCAGCAGGTTCAGCCCGATCATCACGCCGTTGCCGGCGATCAGGTTGATCAGCGCGATCGTCCAGAAGGCCCCCGAGTCAACCAGCGGCAGGTGGGGCTCGCCGAAGCCGTACCACGCCGCCGTGCCGACCCACATCACCGGCGCCAGTAGGAACGTCAGCGGCGTGCCGGCGATCAACAGCAGGAAGCCGAGGCTGTCGCGCACCCCCACCTGCCTGACCAGCCGCCGCGGCGAGCGGGTGTGCACCAGCGCGGTCTGCATGTAGCCCTTGATCCAGCGCGTGCGCTGGCGGATCCAGGGGCGCACCTGCGCGCAGGCCTCCTCCTCGGTGTCGGAGTCGATCACGCCCACGCGGTAGCCCTCCACCGCGGCGCGCAGCCCCAGGTCGGCGTCCTCGGTGACGTTGTGCGGGTCCCACCCCACGAGCTTGCGCAGGGCGTCGACGCGGAAGTGGTTTGAGGTGCCGCCGAGGGGGATCGGCAGGTGCAGGCGGTCGAGTCCCGGCAGCATCGTCCCGAACCAGTAGCCGTACTCCAGCGCGAACATGCGCGTGAGCAGGTTGGTGGCGTCGTTCCAGTAGCGCAGGCGGGCCTGCACGCATACCGTCTGCTCCCCCGCGTGCTCGAACGCCGCGACCGCCTTGCGCAGCTGCTGGGGCTCGGGGCGGTCCTCGGCGTCGTAGATCACCAGCAGCTCGCCGCGCGCCAGGAACAGCCCCACGTTGCAGGCCTTGGGCTTGGTCTTGGGTTGCGCGTCGGGCACCACCACCAGGCGCACCGTCGAGGGCGGGCGCGCCGCGCGCGCGGCGGCGATCGTCTGCTCGTCGTCGGACTCCAGCAGCACCAGGATCTCGAGCTTCTCCACGGGGTAGTCAAGCGCCGCGAGGTTGGCCATCAGCCCGCCGATCACGTTGGCCTCGCGGTAGGCGGGCACCAGCACCGTGTAGTGCGGCAGGCGGCGGTCGTCGCGCTCCACCTCCCCCTCGGCCGCGCGCGGACCGGCGATGGCGCCCACCAGGCAGGCCACGAGCTTGAAGCTGACCGCGCACAGGAACGCCACGTTGGCGAGGGCCACCACGGCCGAGGCCGTGTACTGCCAGTCGAGCATCGTGCCCGCCACGAGCGCCACCATGAGGGCCGCCACCCACAGCTTCTGTCCGCGCGAGAACCCCCCTGCGGCGGACAGCTCGGGGCGGCGAAACAGCAGCTCGCCGGTGGAGTGGCGGGCGATGTGCGCGCTGAAGCAGCGCGCCACCGTGCGCTCGATGTCCAGCGGCGTGGTGCTGCGCAACACCACCGTCTCGAGCGCCCCCAGGTGCTCCTGCAGGTTGTCGAGCAGCCTGCCCGTGGGCGGCTCGCAGGTGGCCACGATGATGCGCTCGCCCTCGCGTCCCACCGGGATCCAGCCCTCCGTAAGCAGTTCCTCGGGGTCGAAGCAGCGCACGAGCTCCTCGTCCACGGGCGCGCGCAGCAGATCGATGAACTCAAGGCCCCATTGCTCGCCCAGCACGCGGTGCAGGTCCAGGCGATGCACCAGCTCCGCCGCCTGCAGGATGCGCCCGATCCGCGCGCCCGTTTCCCGCTGGCGCGCCAGCGCCCAGTCGAGCGTCTGGCGATCGATCAGCTCGGCCGCCAGCAGCGCCTCGCCGATCGGGGCCTGCGGAGAGGGCGCTGGGACGCTCGCCGAGAGCGTGCTGAGTGGGGTGTCGCCAAGCGGGGTGACGTCGAGCGGTATGCAGTCCGGCACGTCCAGGCGCGTGCGCGCCTCGGTGGGCTCGTCGAGAAAGGGCGCCACCGGCCTGCTGGCCGAGGCGGGAGCCAGCGCAAGCGAGCCGGCAGAGCCCAGTCGTCCTTCCGGGGTATCCACATGAGCTGTTCGGCTCCTCCCGGCAGGGAGTCCGCAACAGTCGTCCACGGTGGACGACTGTCGTATGTACGCGGGCCCCTGGATCGAGTACCGAGCCCATGGATCGATCGGCTCGCCCGCATAAGCGGCCCTGGATCAGGTAGCCGTGCTCTCCGTGGATCGACCAGCTCGCCCGCAAACAGCAACTTCTGGGCCATTCGTGGGCTTTGGGAAGGAGAAAGCGGGTAGACGCAAAAAGCAGCCGATTAAACATCCAGGGCATCTGGGACGGCGTTTTTCCGCGTATACGTTTTGGAGGGTCCGCCCGCTTTCGCTGCTCCAGCAGGAATGATTGACAACGCAACTAATATGGTTTAGAATTCCGACTCCAAGCATCGGATAAGAGGTCCAGAGCCCTCTTCATTCGGTCCAAGGGCGGCGGCGCCGTCCGACAGCCGGCCAAGCCAGACCCCTCGACCAGTCAGAAAGAACTTCATGTCAGACACCATCACCCACCTTCCCCCGCTGGACCCCGTGGACGCCCCCGAGAGCGCGGCGGCGGAGTCCCCTGCGCTCGTCTCCGTGGACAGCGTGGACACCATCGAGGCCGCGGAGTCCGTAGACGCCATCGAGACTGTGGAGCCCGCGGACGCCGCCGAGCCCCGCGCCGAGCGCCCCAACGCGGTCGAGCTGGCCGCGGCGGCCGCCGAAAGCTTCATCCCGGAGTCCGTGGACCAGCTGCTGGCGCACTCGCGGCGCTACCCGCTGCTGACGCCCGCACAGGAGCTCGAACTGGCCCAGCGCATCGAGCGCGGCGACCTGCACGCCAAGGAACTGATGATCAACTCCAACCTGCGCCTTGTGGCCTCCAACGCCAGGCGCTACCAGAACCAGGGGCTGCCGCTGGCCGACCTGGTGCAGGAGGGCATGCTCGGACTGATCCGCGCCAGCGAGAAGTTCGACTGGCGCAAGGGCTTTCGCTTCTCCACCTACGCCACCCTGTGGATCCGCCAGGCGATCCAGCGCGGCCTTGAGAACTCAGGGCGCACCATCCGCCTGCCCGTGCACGTCGCCCAGCGCTCGCGCAAGGTCGGCCGTGTCGAGCGCGAGCTCTCCGTGCGCCTCGGTCGCGAGCCCACCAACGAGGAGTTGGCGCTGGAGACCGGATTGGAGCTGGAGCAGGTCGAAGAAGTGCGCCACCAGCGCAACGCCCTGGTCAGCCTCGACCAGCAGGTCGGCGAAGACGGCGACACGGCGCTGGGAGACCTGCTGCCCGCCGAACAGGAGGCGCCCGAGGAAATCGCCTACGAGAACGAGCGCGAGCGCATCGTGCACCGCGCGATCGCCTCGCTGCCCGACACCGAGCGGACCGTCCTGACGCTGCGCTTCGGCACCGGCCGCGAGGAGCCCCAGACGCTCACCGCGATCGGCAAGCGCCTCGGCTTCTCCGCCGAGAGGGCCTCGCAACTGGAGCAGCGCGCGCTGAAGAAGCTGGCGGAGTCTCCCGAGCTGGCAGCCCTCCGAGAGGCCGCGTAAACTAGTCGTATGTGGAATCGGATCGTCCAATGGACGATTCTCGTCGGGGAACGCATCCTCGCCCCCATCGAGCGCTTCATCGGCCGGCGCTCGCTGGTGGGCGACGAGACGTTCTTCCCGCTGGAGCGCTTTCCCTGGGTGGCCCACGTGGAGCAGAACTGGGAGACGATCCGCGAGGAGCTGCTGGGCGTGCTGGAGGACCGCGAGGCGCTGCCCAACTTCCAGGACATCTCCAAGGACCAGATCGAGATCACCGACGACGACCGCTGGAAGACGTTCTTCCTCTACGGCTACGGCTTTCAAGCCGACGTGGGCGTGGAGATGTGCCCGCGCACCGCTGCGCTGATGCGCGAAATCCCGGGGATGACGACGGCGATGCTCTCGATCCTCTCCCCGCGCAAGCACATCCTCGACCACCGCGGCCCCTACAAGGGCGTCTTGCGCTACCACCTCGGCCTGATCGTTCCCCGCGAAGCCGAGCAGTGCCGCATCCGCGTGGGCGATGAGGTGCGCCACTGGGAGGAGGGCCAAAGCATGGTCTTCGACGACACCTTCAACCACGAGGTGTGGAACGACACCGACGAGACCCGCGTGGTCCTGTTCGTGGACGTGCTGCGCCCGCTGCCGTTCCCTGAGTCGCTTGTCAACCGGCTGATCGTCAAAGCGATCGCCTACTCCCCCTTTGTGATGGACGCCAAACGCAACCAGCGCGCCTGGGAACAGCGCTACCGCGAGCGCACGGAGAGACGGCAGGTGGCTGCACAGCCCACGGTCTGAGCCACGCAGGCTCGGACGGCCGAGCAGCCCGCAACCTCAGATGCTCGACACGTCCAGCCCTGTGCCCTGAAGCAGCACGTTGGCCTTGGCGTTGAGCACCGTGAACTCGCCCGTCAGGATCAATAGACCCAGGCCGATCATCACCACGCCACCGGTGGCGATGATCACGGGAAAGTGGCGCTTGACGACCGCCAGCGCATTGCTCATGCGTTCAAAGGCCAGCGCGATCAATAGGAACGGGATCGCCAAGCCGACGGAGTAGAAGGCCAATAGCAGCGCCCCATGCGCGGCAGAGCTCGAGATCGCAGCCTGCGTGAGGATCGCCCCCAGTGTGATCGAGGTGCACGGAGTCCAGGCGATCGCAAACGCCGCGCCGGCCACCAGCGGCCCGCCGCGGCCAGCCAGGCGCAGCAGCGACTCCGAGTGCCACTGGAAGTTCAGCCGGTTCACGAAGGGCGTCGCGAGAAAGACCACTCCCATCAGCACGATCAGCACGCCGCCGATCTTTTCCAGCATGGCCTTGTGGGTGTGCAACGCTGAGCCGAGCACCGTCGCGGAGAGCCCGAGCAGGATGAAGATCAGCGAGAAGGAGGCGATGAACAGCAGGCTCGGCACCAGCACGCGGCGCGTGCTCGTGTCCTTGATGTCAGCCGGCGCCACGCCGATTACCGTCGAGAGATAGCCCGGCACCAGCGGCAGCACGCAGGGTGAGAGAAACGACACCAACCCGGCGGCG
Organism: uncultured Solirubrobacterales bacterium; assembly: GCA_963844765.1. Lineage (GTDB taxonomy): Bacteria > Actinomycetota > Thermoleophilia > Solirubrobacterales > Solirubrobacteraceae > Palsa-744. The sequence goes on along the minus strand of CAWJPN010000001.1, from coordinate 330,150 downwards.
ATCGCCACGGGGATGCCCACGCCGGTGGCGGTGTCCGAGACGGAGGCGAGCAGGGGGATCATGGCGCGCTCACCACCGACCGCAGATCGGCGACTTCGCGCTCAAGACGTGCCACCCGCTCCTCGAGTCCTTCAGGCTGCACGATGGGTGCATGTGGCGCCTCTGTCGGAGCCTCCTCATCGGTGCCCTCCCCCAACAGCTGCCGGTAGCGCTCCTCCTTCTGGCCCGGCCGCCGCTCCAGCACCGCCACGAGCCCCCGCTCGATCAACCGCGCGAGCCCCTTGTGCACCTCGTCCAGACCCCCGAAGGGATGCAGCCGCTCGGCGCGCTGCTTGAGCTCGCCGGGAGTCTGCGGGCCGCGCAGCATCAGCACGCACAAGAGCGCGCGCTCGTCATCTGGCATCGGCAGCGCCTCGGCGAGCAGGTGGCGGTACTTCGCCGCGCGCGACCCCGCGCCCGAGGCCAGGCGCGTGTAGCCGCGCCGTTCCAGGCGGTGCAGCGCATCGCGCAGCACGCCATCGTCGTAGTCCACGACCGGATCGCGGCTCGTGGACTGATTGCACGCCAGCCGCAGCGCGTTGAGCGACAGCGGGTAGGCGTCGGGGGTGGTGCGCTGCTTTTCCAGCAGGCACCCCAGCACGCGAATCTCGGCGGGCAGCAGGTCCATTGCCTATAGCGTATGACCTCCGGAGAGACCGAAGGGTCGTAGGCCGCGCACGACTGTCCAGCGCAAGCGTATCGATACAGTCCTCGGGTGAGCCATTTTTTTGGAGAAGGAGGGGGCCGCTCTGGCGAGGGCCGGCGCGCGATGCGCACCGGGCCGCAGACCAAGGACCTGGCCGCCACGCCGGTTTCACTCAGGCGGGTCGCTGCATTGTTCAGGCCCTACCGAGTGCGCCTGGGCGGGCTCTTGACGCTGATCTTCCTGGCCGCCGGGCTGGGCGTCATCAGTCCCTTCCTGCTGCGCCAGATCATCGACAGCGCCCTACCGCACAAGGATACGCGCGAACTGACGCTGCTGGTGGGCGGCATGATCGCGCTGTCGATCATGACGGGCGTGCTGGGGGTGGCGCAGACGTGGATCTCCAATCTGGTGGGCCAGCAGGTGATGCACGACCTGCGCACCGCCGTGTATGGGCACCTGCAGCGCATGTCGCTGGCCTTCTTCACGCGCACCCGTACAGGCGAGGTGCAGTCGCGGATCGCCAACGACATCGGCGGGATCGACAACGTCGTCACCTCGACCGCCACCTCGATCGTGCAGAACGTCACAACGGTGGTGGCGGTGGTGGTCGCGATGGTCTTGCTGGACTGGGAGCTGGCGGCGTTCTCGCTGGCGCTGCTCCCGTTCTTCGTGTGGCTCACCCGCCGCGTGGGCGAGGAGCGCAAGCGCATCACCGCCGTGCGCCAGGGGCGCCTGGCCGACATCTCCACGCTGGTGGAGGAGTCGCTGTCGGTGTCGGGCATCCTGCTGGGCAAGACGATGGGCCGCTCTCCGGAGCTGGTGCAGCGCTTCGGCGGGGAGTCGCGCCAGCTGGCCGACCTGGAGGTGCGCGCGCGGATGGCCGGGCGCTGGCGGATGGCCTCGGTGCAGATGAGCTTCGCGGTGATGCCGGCGCTGGTGTACTGGTTTGCCGGGTGGACCATCGCCCACGGCGACCCCGCGATCTCGATCGGCACCGTGGTGGCGTTCACCACGTTGCAGACGCGCGTGCTGTTTCCGATCCAGTCGCTGCTCTCGGTGGGCGTGGAAGTGCAGACCTCGCTGGCGCTGTTCGGGCGCATCTTCGAGTACCTGGACCTGCCGGTGGACATCCAGGAGGCGCCCGACGCGCACGACTTGCAGGGGGTGCGCGGCGATGTAACCCTGCGCGAGGTGTGGTTTCGCTACTCCGCAGAGGCCCCGTGGACGCTGCGCGAAATCGACGCCGAGGTGCCCGCGGGCACACGCACGGCGATCGTCGGGGAGACCGGCTCGGGCAAGACCACGATGGCCTATCTGGTGGCGCGGCTGTACGAGCCCCAGCGCGGCGCGGTGGAAATCGACGGCGTGGACATCCGCCAGGTGACGCTCGGCTCGCTCGCCGCGACGGTCGGGCTGGTCTCCCAGGAGACCTACCTGTTTCACGCCTCGATCCGCGAGAACCTGCGCTTCGCGCGCGCCACCGCGAGCGACGAGGAGATCGAAGAGGCCGCCCGCGCTGCGCAGATCCACGAGCTGATCGCCTCGCTGCCCGAGGGCTATGACACGATGGTCGGCGAGCGCGGCTACCGCTTCTCCGGCGGGGAGAAGCAGCGCATCGCGATCGCCCGCACGGTGCTGCGCAACCCGCCGGTGCTGATCCTGGATGAGGCCACGAGCGCGCTGGACACCGAGACCGAGCGCGCCGTGCAGGTGGCCCTGGACGAGCTCTCGCGGGGACGCACCACGATCGCCATCGCCCACCGCCTCTCCACGATCCGCGAGGCCGACCAGATCCTCGTGCTCGACGGCGGTGCCCTCGTGGAACGGGGCACCCACGAGGAGCTGGTTGAGCGCGGCGGGCGCTACCTGGCGCTGCTGCGCGGCGCGCTGGTGGACGAGCCCACGCCCGAGGGCGCTCAGGCGGTGGCGTCGATGTTCAGCCGCACGTAGTCGACGACTACCGGCTCGCCCAGGGCGCCGAGCACGTCATCCATGAACGGGTCGCGCAGCGCCTCGGGGAGGTGCTGCACATGGGGCCCCAGCACGATCGTCGAGAGAAACTCGCGCGGGTGCTCGGGCTTCTGCGGGGCCGGCGTCAACCAGCACTCCGCGCGGGTGAACCCCGCGGCCAGCAGGCGCTCGCGCGTGCGCTGCGGCGCTGCGTAGTGCCACGGTGGACGCCAGTCGCGGAAGTGCTCGGCGTAGGGGGCTCGTGCGAGCACTTCGTTTGCCACTCCGCGCAGGACGTCGATGTTGCCCTCCCCCCCACACTGGGCAACCAGCTGCCCGCCCGGGCGCAGCGCGGCGCGCAGGCGCGCGAACAGCCGGTCGTGGTCGGCGATCCAGTGGAAGGTGGCCGTCGAGAGCACGGCGTCGACCGGCTGTTCGAGCTCGAGCTCCAGCAGGTCGCCCACGCGCACGTCGGCCTCGGGACCCAATCGTTCTCTGGCGGCCTCGATCATCGAGGCCGACGCGTCGAGTCCGATCACCCTCCCCCACGGCAGCCGCTCGATCAGAGCCTCTGTTACACGCCCAGAGCCGCAGCCCGCGTCGAGCACGGTCTCATCGCCGTTGAGGCTCAGCCGTGAGAGCACCTTCAGGCCGAGCCCGGCCATCACGCCGGAGATGCGGTCATAACTGGCTCCGTCCCACTCACGCACTGGCATACGCTCGTACGCTATCACGTATGCCAAGGTTCCGCGCGCGCGGCCAGTTCGACGAGAATCTTGGACAGCTGGCCTCCCTGCCACGCGATTGGAGAGCGCACGGGCGGCCCCCCCTCCTCCACCCTCAACTCCGCGTCCGGGATGCGCTGCGCGTACTCCTCGGCGAGCGCCAGGGGGTGGCCGGGATCGACCTCGTCGCGGCTGGCCACCACCACCGTGGGCACAGCGATGCGCTCCAGCTCGTCCAGCTCCTCGAAGGGCCGCGAGCGCGGCACCACTTCCATCGCGTCCGCCACGGCCTCGGGGTGCTCGTGCAGGGAGAGGCGCTGGCGCACCACCGTCTCGACCGTCGCGCGCCACTCGGCGGGCACATTGGCGAAGTCGTACGCGCGCACGAACCCCTCCACGCCGTCGGCGCGCAGGCCCTCGGCGAGCGCGTTGTACGCGTTGGAGCCGGCCGCACGGGGGTCGAACGACGGCGTGACGAGCCCCAGCGCCGCCACCCGCGCGGGGTGATGCAGGGCGAAGCGCAGCGCTGTGTGCGCCCCCATTGAGGCGCCCGCCAGCAACGCGCGCTCGATCCCCACCTCGTCCAGCACCATCGCCAGGTCGTCGGCCAGTTGCGCATAGGTGTAGGCGCTGGGATTCGGTGCGGGGCTGGAGCGACCGTGCCCCCGCGCGTCGTAGGCGAGGGTGCGATACCCCGAGCGCTCCAGCGTGCGCGAACCCATCACCACGTAGCGCCGCGTCGCGGTGAGCCCGTGCAGCAGCACCACCGGCAACCCTTCGCCGGCCTGTTCGCCGGACAGTGTCACCCCGTGCGCCTCGATCACAAAGGAGTCCCCTTGGCTCACCGGCCGGGACTGCGCTGGGGACCCTTGCGCTTGGGACCCTGGCTCGGCTGCGCTCACCGGTTTCTCGCGCGGCGCCTAGACGTGAACGAGGGCGTGCTCGTGTACCAGCTCGGCCGAGCGCTCGGGCTGCTCCCAGAAGAACAGGTGGCCGGTCTCGGGCCATATCTCAAGGCGTGAGCCGGGGATCAGGCCGGCGACCATGCGCCCGTTCTCGACCGGGATGATCCTGTCCTCGGTGCCGTGCACCACCAGCGTGGGCATCTGCAGCTGACCCAGGCGCGTGCTGGTGTCGTGGCGGGTGATCGCCGAGAGCTGCTCCATCGTCACCGCCACCGCCACCGCCCGCTCCTCGCCGATCGCGCGGAAGCTCGCATAAGCGTCCTCGTTGCGTGCGAAGTCCTCAGAGACGTTGGCCTCCCACATCGCCCGCACAGCGCGCTCGCGGTCGCCGGACATGATCGCGGCGCCCAACTCCGGCTGCGCGGGCAGGCTGCTGCCCGGCCCGCCGCAGTAGGTGCAGCCGAGCGTCAGCGTGCGCAGCATCTCGGGGTGTGCCAGCGCCAACTCCTGGGCGATCATCCCCCCCATCGAGATGCCCATCACGTGCGCGGACTCCACCCCCAGCGCGTCCAGCAGCCCCGCGGCGTCGGTGGCGAGATCGGCGATCGAGAACGGCGCCTCCACGCGGCTGCTGGCCCCCACGCCGCGGTGGTCGTAGGAGATCACGTCGAAATCACTGCGCAACCCTTCGGTGAAGGGCTCACCCCAGTGCAGCAGCGTGCCGGAGAGACCCATGATGAGCAGCAGCGGCGGTCCGGAGCCGCTGCGCTCGTAGCTCAACCGCACGTCGCCGGCATCGATAACGGGCATCGCTGAACCCTACAGCGCCGCGCCCGCTCGATGCAGGCCACGACGGAACCCTTTGCCAGACCTCACCTTTCGCCGTTGGCGCTCTGGGGCTCACCTTTCGCCGTGGCGCTCAAGGGTTTTTCAGACGGGCAGCTCCAACTGGTCTTTGTCGTCTGTTGCAGTTGCGCCCTCCCGCTCGGAGGTGGCCGCGCGCGCGTCGGCGAGTCCCGCCACGCGCACCCCCAGCAGCCGCACAGGGCGCGTCGGCGCATAGGCCTCGAACAACCCGAGCGCGACGGCGGTGACCTGCGCGGTGTCGCTGGTGGGCTCGGACAGCGTGCGCGCGCGTGTCACGGTGGAGAAGTCGTCCAGGCGCACCTTGATCCCGACGGTGCGCCCCTGCCGCCCATGGGCGGTGAGGCTCACACACAGCTCGCCCGCCATCCGCTCCAGCGCCGCACGCAGCTGGCCCGCGTCGTGGATGTCGTGGTCGAAGGTGCGCTCGCGCGACTCCGACACAACCTTACGCACAGCCCCCACCACGCCGTCGTGTTCAAAGCGTCCACGCCGCCCCAGTTCCCGCCCCAGGTTGGGTCCGAAGCGCTCCCTCAGCAGCGACTCGGGCGCCGCCCCCAGGGCGCCCAGCGTGGTCAGCCCCAGCTCGGCCAGCCGCCCCGCGGTCTTCGGCCCAATGCCCGGCACGAGCCCTGGAGACGCCTGGGAGAAGCGCGCGCACGCCTCCGCGCGGCTGAGCACCACAAACCCCGCCGGCTTCTCCGCGTCGGAGGCCACCTTGGCGACGAGCTTGTTCGGCCCGATCCCCACCGAGCACGTCAGCCCCAGCGTCCCCTGAATCTCCGCCACCAGCCGGCGCATCGCCGCGCGCGGGCTGAACAGCCCCTGCAGGTCAAGGTAGGCCTCGTCGAGCCCCACCACCTCCACCCGCTCCACGTGCGCGCGCACGATGTCCATCATGCGCCGCGAGGTCTCCCTGTACGTGGGGAAATCCGGCGGCAGCACCACCGCCTGCGGACACAACCGCCGTGCACGCGCAGCCGGCATCGCCGAGCCCACGCCATACCGCCGGGCCTCGTAGCTGGCGGTGGTCACCACTGCACGCGGCCCGCTCCCGGCGACCACCACCGGCCTGCCACGCAGCTCGGGGTGGCGCAGCAGCTCGATCGAGACGTAGAAGGCGTCTGCGTCGAGGTGCGCCACTTTCAGCTGGGCTGGTTCGCTGGGCACCGTGAGCGAATCTAGCGCTGCCCGCGCCCGTGGGAACACCGCCGCGCCGGGGCCAGTGCAAACCGCCGCGCCCAGCCCGAGAGCGCTTATTCGTGCGATGACGAGCGCGGATGGATGGCTTCGCCGCGTGCGAGCATCTCCACGAATCGCTCGATCCTTCGCGCCCTTGTGTCGCTGCGCTTGGCGCTGTGAATCCGGTAGAGCACGGCGTATCGGTTCTGGCTGGAAAGTCCCTCGAAGGTGGCCTGCGCCGCGGGCTCTGCCGCCATCGCGTCGGCCAGGTCGGGGGGCACCTCGACAGACGCTTGGCCCGGATAGGCCGCATCCCAGCTGCCCTGCGCCTTGGCCTGTGCGACCGCTGCCAGGCCAGCGGGGTGCATCCTACCCTCGGCCAGCAGCCGCTCAACCTTCCCGACATTGCGCTCCGACCACTGGCTGCGCGAGCGCCGGGGCGTGAAGCGCTGGCGGTAGGTGCGCTCGTCGCGCCGTCGCACCTGACCGTCAATCCAGCCGTGACACAGCGCCTCATCGAGCGCCTGCTCGTAGATCAGCGTGGTCGGCTCGGTGTGGCCCTTCTTGGCGAGTACGAGCCACACGCCGGGCTCCTCGTGGTGTGCACCCAGCCACGCCCGCCATGCGGGGGCGTCGAGGAGGATCAGCTCGGGCAGCGCGTCGGGCATCGCCAGATCTTGCCAGCTGAGGCCCCGGGTCAGCCCCGAGCTGGCGGCAAATCTCGCACTACCGAGGAGCGGGCTGTCCCCAAACCATGGAGGATCCCGTCCAGCGCGAGCGACCAGCGTCGCTCGATCGACTCTCGGGTGCCGCCCAGGCGCCTTGAGCTCTCCGCCATCGCAAGTCCCTGCGTGAGCCCCACGAGCAGCTTGAGTGCCGACGCTACAGGGCGGAGGTGATGTCCGTATGGACGAAATCCTCACCTTTGAACAGCAGCGGCTCTCCTATGGTCTTGGCCAGCGCGTAGGAGAAGCAGTCGCCGAAGTTCAGGCCGGCGGGGTGGCCGCTGCCCTTGCCGAAATCGCGGTAGGCCTCGCGCGCGATCCGCGCCTGGCTCGCGGTCACCGTTTCGATCCCGATACCGCTGATCGCAAGCAGTTCGTCAACGCGACGGCTGGCGATCGCATCGCCCGCACGGTCGATGACGGCCCCCACCTCCACGTAATTGGCTGCCGACAGGCGGCGGACGCCCGCAGACTCAATCGCATTGGCGTACGACGACGCATCTGGCTCGGCGCGCAGGATCGCGACGAGCGCCGAGGTGTCGAGGATCACGCCGGCAGGCCGTTCTTGTCATAGAGCAACTCGCCGTGGTCGACACTGCGCAAGTGCTCGGGCAGCCGCGCGGCGCAGTCCCTGCCGATCTCGAGCATCTGCTCCGCCAGCCCGCCCGAGCGATCGGCGAGGACCCGGTCGCGCCGCTCGCGCACCGCGATCGTGACGGCTGAGCTCATGCTTTCTCCGGTCAGCTCGGCCAGTTCGCGTGCAAGCTCGTGGGCCTCTGGATTCTTTACGTTCAACGACATAGGTTGCAGTCTACCATCTCTGGGTGCCATTCTACCGCTTCAGCATGCTTCTGCAGCGCGCTGAGCACCCTCTGCGCGGAAGCCGCTCTCCGAAACCCCTCTCAAGTCCAAGTGCGCGCCGGCGCTCAAGCTGGCCGCGGGGCTGGGCGCGCGAAGCCACCAGCCGTGTCAACCTGTCAGAGATGAGTTTTGCCGTGCGCGGCCGTCTCAGCTTCAAAACCACCGAACAGGAGGAATGGCCAAATGACCGAGACCACGACATCCACCCATATCACCCAGGTGGGGACGGTGATGGTCCCCGTGAGCGACCAGGACCAGGCGATCGAGTTCTACGTCGAGAAGCTTGGGTTTGAGAAGCGCACGGACACGCCCTTCGGCAACGGCGATCGCTGGGTGGAAGTGGGTCCCCCCGGCGCGCCCACCTCGCTGGCGCTCGTCAAGCCGCGCCCCGGGGAAGCCACGGGGATCCAGACCCGCGTGGCCTTCTCGACCGGGGACATCGACGCCGACTTCGCGACCCTGCAGGCGCGCGGCGTGGACACCGACGCCGAGGTCATGCGCATGGGCGATCCGGTGCCGCCGATGTTCTTCTTCCGCGACCAGGACGGCAACAACCTGCTGATCGTCGGCTGAGCTGGTGGAGCGTGGGGCCGCGCGAGCTTTCACAGCCGCGCGGCCCTGACGAGCCTCTGGAAGAACGGAGAGCGCACGTCGCGCTCGGGCGAGACTCGGTCCACGGCGGTTGGGTTGGGCCACCGCCTCGGTCGGAAGGATGGTCTCTTGCGCGGACTTTACCGGGATACGGGGGCGTTCATCGGGCATGGAGGACAGGCTTCCGTCGCTGCCCCACGCCACCGATCTCGCTCGCCGTGCAACGCGCTCCTCGCCGACTTTGCGCGGGCTGGTCGGCTCGCGGGCGGCGCGGCGTGCGATCGGCGCGCAGCGCGCTGCGCGCGTACTGCGGCCCGCCGGGCGGTTTCTCGCCGGGGAGGCCGGGGCGCGGAGGCTAGGGCGCTACAGGGTGCGCAGCGCCGGTCCGGTGGTGCACCTGCGCCACGGCAGCCGCGACGTGGAGATCTTCAACGAGATCTTCAGCCCCGGACGGGAGTCTTATGAGCCGCCTGCCGCAGTCACAGCGGTGCTGGCGAGGCTGGGACCGCTGCGTATCGGCGATCTCGGCGCGAACATCGGGCTGTTCGGGTTATATGCGCTTGGGCGCTGGCCGGTGGCCGCGATGCGCTCGTTCGAGCCCGACCCCGCCAACGCCGCGCTGCTGCAGGCGACGATCGCCGCCAACGACGCCGGCGGGGACTGGCAGCTTGCGCCGGTGGCTGTATCCAACGCCGACGCCACCGCCGTGTTTGAAACGGGGCTTCTCTCGGAGAGCCGGCTGGCCGCGCAGCTCCATGCGCCGGCCGAGGAGGCAGCCGGCAACGGCGCGAGCGACAACGGTGAGAGCGGCAACTGCGAACGTGTCAACGGCGCACCGACGATCGAGGTGCCCGTCGTCGACCTCTTCGCCCAGCCACCCGTGGACCTGCTCAAGATCGACATCGAGGGTGCCGAGTGGGCGATCCTGGGGGATGCCCGTCTCGCCTCCTACCCGGCGCGGGCGATCGTCCTGGAGTGGCACCGGCGGATGTGCCCGGCGCTCGACCCCAGGCGCGCCGCGCGGGGTCTGCTCGAAGCGGCGGGCTACGAGGCGATCGACACCGACGGCGAGGAGGCTCCCGGTGAGATCAGGGTGAACGGGGTCATGTGGGGGCTACGGCGCTGAGTCCGCGCCGACGTGGCTTACACGGGGACTGAGGCGCTGACGTTCTCGCCCAGCATCGCGGCCAGCCGCGCGCGGTGGTGCTTGGCGCCGCCCAGCAGCGCCGCGTCGAGCTGCGCGCGCTTGTAGAGCCAGTGCACATCGGCCTCCCAGGTGAAGCCGATGCCGCCGTGCGCCTGGATCGCGCTCGCCGTGACATCCCTGCCCGCGTCGCTCGCGGCGGCCTTGGTCATCGCCGCCGCCTCCGCCAGCCGCGACGGGTCCGCGTCTGCCGTCCACGCTGCGTATGCGCTCAGCGAGCGGGCCTGCTCGGTTTCCAGCAGCATCTGCGCGCAGCGGTGGGACACCGCCTGGTAGGCCCCGACGGGCACACCGAACTGGCGGCGCTCCTTCACATAGGCGACGGCCATCTCCAGCGCCCGCTCGCTCACGCCGACGAGCTCGGAGGCGACGGCCACGAGGCAGCGGTCGAGGCCGCCGGGCACATCGCCGTCCAGGGTCTCCCCCGCCCCGTTTGCCAGGCTCACGCGGGCAGCCGAGCGCGTCGGGTCGATGCTCTGCACGGGTTCGACGGTGACGTCGGCCGCAGCGGCGATGCTTGCGGCCCCGCTCTCGATCAACACCATGACCGCGGCGCCTGCACCGCCGATGACCAGCTCCGCCACGCCCTCGTGGGCGATCCCCACGGCGCCCAGCGTCTGGCCCGAGGCGAGGCCGGGCAGCCAGCGCTCGCGCTGCTCCTCGCTGCCCGCGTGGTCGATCAGCGTCGCTGCCAGCGCGCAGGGCAGGAACGGCACCGGTGCCACCGTGCGTCCCAACTCCTCACACAGGATCGACAGCTCCACGCGCCCCAGCCCCTGGCCGCCGTACTGCTCGCAGACAGCGATCCCCGGCCACCCCAGCTCGCACAGCTCGCGCCATAAACCGTCGTCGCTGCGCCCCGTCTCGGCGTGCTCGCGCACCCGCTCGGGCCGCGCCCGCTCGCCCAGCAGCTCGCGCGCGGTGCGCTGGATCTCACGCTGGTCGTCGGTCAGGCCGAAGTCCATCAGGCCACCTTCATGCGCGGCAGCCCCAGCACGCGCTCGGCGACGATGTTCTTCAGCACCTCGGTGGTGCCGCCCTCGATCGTGTTGCCGCGTGCGCGCAGCAGCTCGTAGCTCCAGCTCGTGCCCGCTGTGAGTGCCTGCGGGCCGACGATGTCCGCCGCGAGCTGGGTCAGGCGCTGGTTGGTGTCCGACCACAGCCACTTCACGAGCGAGCCCTCCGGGCCGGGCTGGCCGTAGCGTTCGACGTCGGTCAGCCCCTTCCACGCGAGCAGGCGGATCGACTCGCAGCGCACGTGCAGCTCGGCGAGCGCGTCGCCGTACAGCGGGTTCTGCAGCAGCCCCTGCGCGGCGGCCGCCGCGATCAGGTCGTCGAGCAGCTGGCGCAGGCGCACCTGCAGCGCGAAGCCGAGCCCCGCGCGCTCGTTCATCAGCGTCGTCAGCGCGACCTTCCAGCCGTTGCCCTCGCCGCCCACGACGTTCTCCTGGGGGATGCGCGCCTCCTCGATGAACAGCTCGTTGAACTCCGCCTCGCCGGTGATCTGGCGCAGCGGGCGCACCTGCACGCCCTCCTGCTCCATGTCCAGCAGGAAGTACGTCAGCCCCTTGTGCTTGGGCGCGTCTGCGTCGGTGCGCGCGACGAGCATGCACCACTTGGAGTACTGCGCGCCGCTCGTCCACACCTTCTGCCCGGTGACGACCCACTCGGGGTGGGCGGGATCTGGATCTTTGACCGCGCGCGTCTTCAGCGCCGCGAGGTCCGACCCCGCGTCGGGCTCGGAGAACCCCTGGCACCAGATCTCCTCGGCGGAGAGGATCGGCGGCAGGTAGCGCTCCTTCTGCTCGTCCGTGCCCCACACCATCAGCGTCGGCCCTCCCAGCAGCAGCCCCAGCACGTTCGCGGCCATCGGCACGCGCGCGCGGCCGATCTCCTCGAAGTAGATCGCCGATTCGGTCAGCGTGGCCCCGCGCCCCCCGTACTCCGCGGGCCAGCTCGGCGCCGCCCAGCCGCCGTCGTACAGCCGGCGCTGCCAGTCGCGCCGCCAGGCGTAGTGCGCGTCTTCCCCGCCCTCCGTCGGTTCGGGGGCCGGTGGGTTAACGGCGAGCCAGCCGCGCAGCTCCTCGCGGAAGGCGCTCTCGCGCTCGTTGAAGGTGAGGTCCATCAGGCCTCTCTGGCTATGAGCGCGCTCATGTCCACTTCATCGATGTTCGCATACCCGCTCAACGCCATCGCCAAGTCCAGGTCCGCCAGGAAGGAGCGCAGCACGTCCACCACGCCCTGCTCGCCACCCAGCGCCAGGCCCCAGATGTAGGGGCGCCCGAGCAGCACCGCGCGTGCGCCCAGCGCCAGCGCCTTCAGCGCGTCGGCTCCCGAGCGGATGCCGCTGTCGAACAGCACCTCACAGCGGCCCTCGACCGCCGCGACGATGCTGGGCAGCGCATCGAGCGCGCCCACCGCGCCGTCCACCTGGCGCCCACCGTGGTTTGAGACCAGGACCCCCTCCACCCCGTGCTCGACCGCGAGGCGCGCGTCCTCGGGGTGCAGGATGCCCTTCAACACGATCGGCAGCTCGCTGCACTCGCGCAGGAAGGCGAGGTCCGACCAGGTGACCGAGGGGTTGGCGAACTGCCACGCCCACTGGCCGATCGCGGCCTGCATGTCCTGCTCGGGCGGGACCTCCAACAGCCCCTGGAAGACGGGGTCGGCGAGGTAGTTGCGGTTGCCTTCGCCCCACAGGAAGGGCAGGAACCCCTCGCTCAGGTCAGCCGGGCGCCAGCCAAGCAGCCACGTGTCGAGCGTGACCACGATCGCGCTGTAGCCCGCGCGCTCGGCGCGCTGCACGAAGGAGCGAGCCAGCTCGCGGTCGCGCGGCCAGTAGAGCTGGTACCAGCGCGCGAGGTCCCCGCAAGCGTCGGCGATCTCCTCGACCGTGTGCGAGGCGGCAGAGGACGCCACCAGCGGCACCCCCGCAGCAGCGGCGCCGCGCGCGGCGGCCAGCTCGCCTTCGGGATGCGCGAGCGTCTGCACGCCGATCGGCGCTAGCAGCACCGGCGCGGGCAGCTCGGTTCCGAGGACCGTGCGCGCGAGCGAGCGCTCGGAGACGTCGCGCAGCATGCGCGGCAGGATGCGCCAGGAGTCGAACGCCTCGCGGTTGGCGCGCATCGTCTCCCCCAGCCCCGCCCCACCGCGGATGTAGCCGGCGGGTCCGCGCGCGAGCAGCGCGTACGCGTCGGCCTCCAGCCGGCGCCAGTCAAGCGTGCGCGCGGGCCGCTGCCCCGCCATCCCGCGCAGGTAGATCTCGTACTGGTAGTTGGCGTAGGGGACGGCGTCACTCATGGTCAGCCGCGGCGCGGCCGGACAACTCTAGCGGCCCCTGAGCAGACATTGCCAACGGCCTGTCCCGCTCTTACAGGCAGTGTCGTAATAGGAGATATGGGCACTACAATCGACTCGATGACCACTAAGGAACGACTACACCGGCTGATCGACGATCTCTCCGATGGCGAGGCCGATATGGCGCTGCGCACGCTCGGGGAGCAGCACGAGGACCCGCTGCTTCGAGCGATCGCAAACGCACCGGAGGATGACGAGCCACTGACCCCCGCGGATGAAGCCGCGATTGCCGAGGGCCAGGCCGACATAGCCGCTGGGCGCACCGTTTCCTTGGAGGACATCGAAGGCCAGTACGGATACCGGTGAGCGCGGCCCATTGGAGCGTCCGCTTCGCGCGGACCGCCGAAAAGGATCTTGGCCGCCTCGATCCGCAGGTCCGAAAGCGCGTCGTCGTCGCCATCCGTCGGCTGGCCCAGGACCCTGACCTGGGATCGGCGCGCAAGCTTGCCGGGCGCCCCGAGTCGCGGCTGCGGGTCGGCGATTGGCGCGTGATCCTCGAAACTGACAGCGACGCCCGTCAGGTGTACATCGTGCGTATACTTCCCAGAGGCCGAGCTTACGATCGTTGAGCGCTCAGGAGCCGTGGGGCTCGGTCCGCATCGAGCGCTCCACCTCCTCCCCCCGCGCGGTGAGCGTCCAGGCGTTGGGGCCTCCCCTGGGCTGGCCCTCGCCCGCGTTGCGGATCAAGCCGAGGTGCTGCAGGCGCGCCAGCAGCTTGGAGATCTGGCCCTGGTCGGCGATCCCGGCCTCGGCGGCGACCTGCCGGTTGGAGGCGCCGGGGACCGCGGCGATCGCGAGCAGGACGCGCACGGTCCGGTAGGTGAGCCGCATGTCCAGCCCGTCCAGCGGGTCGCGGCGGGCGGGACTCGTCTTTTTATTGAGGGGAGGGGCCGGTTTGCGCAGCTCCTTCTCGGCTGCCGGCTGCCCGAGGTAGGGGAGCACGATCGCGCCCATCAGGGGGCCCGTCAGCTGCGCGAGCGGTTCGCCGCCCGCTTCCAGGATGCGCGTGTGGAGGATCGCCAGCACTGCGCCGACGACCCCCTCGGCCGTGAGGGGCGGCGGCTGGCGCTCGCCCTTGACCACGCTGCGGCCCTCGTCCACGACGGCGATCAGCGCGGCCACGATGCGCGCGCGGCGCTCCAGCGCGCGGGGGCCCGCGCCGAGTGACTCCACCACGCACAGCCGCCCCAGCGCGGGCTCCTCGTCCATGAAGCCGAGCGCGGCGACGAGCGCGGCGCGGATCCGTGCGGGCCAGCGCTCAGTGGGGTCATACGCGGGCAGCACGGCCGCGCTCGCCCGCGCGATCGCCTGATCCAGCGCGGCGAGCAGGCAGTCTTCGCGGTCTGAGAACAGTTCGTAGAACGTGCGCCGCGAGACCCCGCTGCGCGCGACGATGTGTGCGACCGTGACGGTCCCCGCGCCGCGCTCGGCCGTCACCTCGGCCGCAGCCGCCAGCAGGCGCTGGCGCTGGATCTGGGAGACCTGCCCCGCGCCCTTGGACTGCGAGCCTGGGCGCGCGGTCCTGCCGTGTGCCGTTTGGGTGTCCTGTGCCCTTTGGGTACGCGCCCCGGCCCTGGTGTTGCGGTTGCGGGTGGCCACTGACATCCCCTGCCCCTACTTCTTCTTCGCCTTTGTGTGCTTCTTGTGCTTTGCCTTCTTCTTTGCTCGGGGGCAGCCGGTGACGGCGATCTTGTTGTTCTCCTTGACGACTGCCCCGTTCTGCCCGGTGATCGTGAACGGCATTGCGAGGGACTGGCCGCAGAGGCTGCCCTTGGCCTTGGCGGGGACGACGGCCGCGAGGCCGGAGTGGGGACCCTCGGGCAGCGTCAGCGTGAACGCGCTGATCGGCGCGTCAGGGACCGTCGCGAACGTCGCTCGAGGTGACGCCGTGCTTGATGTCGATGCTGCCCGTGAGGTCGATCGTGACGCCTTCGCCCTGGAGGATCAGGACGAGGTCGGGGAACGCCGCGCCACCATGAGAGACCAGGTACGCCGGGCCCGTCACGGGGTTCGACAGGACCGGGGTCTTCGCGGTAGCGACCCCAATCTCAGAGCCCGCGGGACACCCGGCGGGGTTCGCGGCAAACGTCGCTTCCGGGCAGGCCTGCTGGATCGTCGTCAACCGCGCGGGGAGCTGCTTGGGGAGCGTCACCGCGACGCTGTGGATGTTCGCGTTCCCCGCAGGGAACGCGCCCTTCACGGTCAGGCTCGCACCGTCATGCTTACTCGTCCTCGCCTGCGTGCTGACGGTGAAGGCGGGGTGGAACGGCAGGCCCGCGCAGTCGGCGACCTGAAACGGCGAGGAGACTGCCGCGCTCGCGCCTTCGCCACCGCTGAGGATGCCTGTGACCGCCATCCTTTCGCAGCTGGTCGGGTTGAACGTGAACCCGCCCGGCCGTTCGATCGTCACGTTCACACGCTGGATCTGCAGCGGGATGCCGTCCAGGATCCTCGGCAGCACGCCGCTCACGACGCGCAGCGCGGCGGTGTGCGGGTCGACGTAGATCCCCGCGCGCACCACGACGGGGCGGCCTTCTTCGAGCACGAACGGGCCGGCCGCCGCGGGCTCCACGATCGACAGGCCATACGGCGCACCGCCATACCCCGCCGTGATGTACACCCGGCCACCCGACACCGTGTACGGATCACTGCCCAGACCCACACTCACGACGGTGTGCCCGACGAGGCTTTCTTCACCGCACGTACCGGCGTTGGCCTGCGCTTCAGCGCACAGCTTCACGCCCGCGAGGATCCCCAACAACCCCGGGGGAGTCCTGACTTCCACGCTGCCGAGCGTCTGATCGCCATCCGGACGCGTCAACGACAATGTGAACGGCGAGAACGCACCCGCCTGCACATCTGTCGTGCCCGCCTGGAACCCCGGTGTGAACGACGCCGGCGCGGAGCACCCCGCACCATCAGCGGGACCCGAGGAGATCTGGAAACTCGAGAACGGCATCGCCGGCGCGCCGCCTGACCACGGCAGCACCGTGGCCTGCGTCGTATACGTCCCGCACACCCCAGGCGTAGTCAGGGGTGCCCTGGAGCCACCGAAGAATTCGAACCGTGCGTCGCTGAACGGCTGCTGCGGGAGTCCTTGGAAGCTCGCCACGAGCTGTCCGGTGACCGGGTCGAGGTTGACCTTCCCCGCGAGCTTGATCCGGATCCCCGACGCCGGTTCTTCGGCGAGCAGGTACAGCGCGAGCAGCGACCCGAACGGGTTTTCCAACGCGCCGGTGAAGTTCTGCGGCGACGCGAGATACACCGCGCCCATCAGTTCGTGTTCCAGCACCGGCGTCTTGACCCGCACCAGCCCGACCTTCGACGCTTCCGGGCACGACGGCGCAGCGGGGGTGAATTCGTCGGTGCCGGACTGGGAGTTCACGCCGGTGAACCCGATCTGCGCCTGCGAGCACGCCAGCAACCCTTCCGCCCCGGAGGGGCTGACCTGCAGCCCCGCGGGGAGCGCCACCGACACGTCCTTGACGTTGGCCTCCCACAGCCCCCCGGGGTTCCCGATCGATTCCTGCGGGACACGCAGATCGACACCGAACCCCGCCGGGGTGCTCCCCGCCGAGCCTTCCGGCGTGACACCGAGGGAGGATTCGAACCCGAGCTTTTCACAACCCGACATCGCAGGCAGCGCCACGGACTTGGACACGAACGCCCCCGGTTCCTGCCACGAGTCCGCGCTGAGCGTCGCGCTCAACGGCACACCGCACGATGTCGGGGTCGTCAACAACGGCAGCACCGGGAGACTCCCCGGGGCTTCACAACGCGATTCTTCTTCGTTGTGCGGCGTCCCTTCTTCTTCTTCTCGACGATTGCTTTCGGCGTCGCCGAGGCAGTCCCCGCGCAGCGCATTGTGGCTCGGGTCTGAGGGGACGCCCCAGATCTTGACCGTCACCCCGTACACCAGCTGCGTCGCGGTGGCGTTGGGAGCGTTCACCGTCAGCCCGTAGTCCCCGCCCGTCCGGACCGACGTGTCCAGCAGAACCGGGGAGACTTCCTTCACGAGGAAACCGAACTCCGACACCACACCGGCCGGGGGTTCCACATTATACACCGGGTCGGTGAGAGAAACGGTCTGGTCCACGAATTCGCCCTTTTCGTTTTCATATCCTGTGCTGTCATTGCGTACCAAGGTCGCCTCGCCGACCGCGGTGTCGTTCGGGCATTCCTTGTTGGCGAACTGCTGGTAGGCGCACCGCGGCGTCGCGTCGGGGTTGCCCATAAAACCAGCCGGCAATTCAACCCGCGTGTCCTTCAGACCCCCGCCAGACGGCCGGAATTCCTGTATGGACTTTCCTTCCACTTCGATTTCTTCTGGTTTGTTCAACAGGAAGCTGGTCGTCAGGACGTACGGATGCGAGCCGGCCTGCACATCCACTGGGCCGAGCGCGTTCAACGCGTGACCCGCCGAGGGCGCTTCGGTCGCCGACACTTCCACACTCTGCAACCCAAACACCCCGGCCATCGCCGCAGGCGCGAACACCAACGAGACCACCACCACGAGCACACCACACAGCAGCCGGCGCATCACTTCCCCCCTCTCACAGAACGCTTATCGGACTTCCCTGCCTTCGCTCTCGCTCTCGCCTTCTTCTTCGGTGTTTGCCTCACGCACTCGCTGTGCTTCTTGACAAACCCCTTCCTGCACCGCCTGACCTTCGCCTTCGCCTTCACCACGGGTGTCGCCGGTGGCGACGCGAGGTTCCCCGCACCGGAGAACACCGCGCTCGCGGGAGCACCGAACACCCCCGGCTGCGACGCCACGGGCCCCCTGCACGATTCGCCACCCTCGCACGCGGACGGCGCGGCCGGCGCCGGGAAGCCACCACCAACCCGCACGTCATACACATCGACACGGGAATCCGTATCCCCCGCGACCAGCTGGTCGGCCGTTGCGATAAACACATCGCCCCCGCTCGCGCTCGCATCCATGAAATGCGATTCATAGCCCCCCGTCACATCGGAGACCGGGACCACGCAGCCACCGTCACTCACGCTGAAGCTCGGCGCCGAGCGCGTACACGAATCACCCGGTTCGGGCTGAGATGCCGGCTGCTCCCACTCATACACGTCCAGCAGGCCATTGCTGTCATCCGGCGCCAGCGCATCCGGGCTCTGAAAGAACAGACGCCCACCATCTTCAGAGAGATTACGCGGAACATAAAACGCAGAAGGTTGCACAAACTGGCTCGTCTGCAGGTTTGACTCTTCGGTGCCGCCGAGCTCCGCGGGGCCAACCGGCCGGGCGCCGCCCGGATCGCACGACGCGCACACAAGCGAACCCGTCGTCGCATCGTACAGATACACCTCACGACACCGGCCACCCTGCTGGTCTTCGCTGCACTCCCCCGGCTGCGCCGCTTCGTTGTCATAGCCCGTGAGACTCCGGTCCGATTCGAACGCCAGACGCGTCCCATCCGGCGTCACCCGCACCGTATGCGTCCCCGGACCCTCATCGTCGGTTATCCCATGATTTTCTGGAAATTCGGAACCAATCCAGTCACTTTCATCTGCTCGGGCTTCGAGTGAGCCTCCGTCGCCGCCGGCGAGCGTAGCGATGAACTTCGGCGGTTCCCATCCGGCGCCACCGTAATGCTCCACATACAGGCTGCACGTCCGTTCACCGCCCCCTTCTTCCCTCGGTTCAGTCTTGCAGTCGCCAGGCTTCGCTCCCGGCGCGAGGACCCCGTTGGCGACGAAATACACATAAGAGCCGTCTTCGCTGGCCGTGACCAACCCCACCGCGGCGGCGCCATCGACGTCGCCATCGTTCGTATCGACCGTGAGGTCGCTCAGCCTGCACGCCGGCTTGCCTTCCACTTCGACGATTTCGCACTCATAGAGATTCCCCGCGTCATCCGCGGGACCCGTGTTCGCATCGTCGGTCAACTCCGCGCGACTGGTGAAGAACACCCGCGAGCCGTCAACGCTCGCATCCCGATAAAACGCCGGCCGGATTCCGTTTGGGAATTCCGCCGTAACGGGATCGCTCGGATCGGGTTCCGGCGCCCCCGTACACACAAACCCCGGTTCCCTCGCCTTACGCTGGACGTTGCAATCGGTGCGCTGCGAAGCCGACACCTCAAGCGTCCATTCCCTGTCCACCTCACGCACATACACCTGCCCAAGCTGGTCCGACCTTTCTGATCCTTCGCCACCCGTGAAGACGACCCGCGAACCATCCGCGGAAACCGCATGCCACATATTCCCATAATAAGGAGTCTCCTCGTTCACATCATAAGGCGCTCCGATGCTGTTATCGTCTTTCAGCGTCATCCCTTCGGGTGCCACATCGACCTGGCTCAACCTGCCACCCGCCCACTCATACACACGCATACGCGGTTCAGGCGACGCTCCTTCGAGCAAGCTCGCATACTGCTCGAAGACGACATGACTGAGATCGGTCGAAACACCCCCCACCTGGGGCTCTCCAGTAGTAGGCTCTACATTCTCTTGGTAGGGCCTGTATTCCGGCGGCGTGATACTGGTCACCGTCTGGTAGGAGCCAGCTTCGAGATCGGCTACATAGAGATCGATATACCCTTCGGGTTCGCCACCCACCAACGGAGTCCCACTGCTCTTCACGATCCCCTCCGAAAGTTCGGGCGTGAACAGCAGATCTTCAAACGCGATGCCGAGAGTGAAACCACCCTTCACAGGGCGATACGGCGGCGAGACGTTCTGCGTCGACCAGCCATCCGCGCCCCGCCGCGAGACATACCGAGCCTCCAGCAGATCTCCCTTCGGTTCGCCGAAAGAACCCGTCGACGGATACGTGACCGCTTCACCGGACACCGCGGCGCGACTGTCGGCGAACGTGATGTTGTTGCCACCCTTATCCAGCGGCGAGACCATCTCATACGCCCGGCAATCCGGCAACCCCGCCCCGTAGGGCTGTTCAGCGCGCAGCTGTTCGTTGGGACACCCCACCCCTTCCGCCCCCAGCGCCCCCGCCGGCGCCCCCGACCCCACAACCAGCAACCCAGCAACCAGCAGCACGAAGCGGCGCAGCATCACCATCAAGATCCCCTCCCGGAGCAGTAAATGACATCGCGCTCGGCCAGCAAGTCTGCGAGCCAACCCCGACACGAGCACTATAAGCGCAAGACGCCCGCCATGTCAACCCCTATGTTGATCTGGGTTTGGGGACCGTGTCTGGATGCCTCTAAATGCCCGCGCTCAGGGGGTTTGCGCGCCCAGCAGTGCGCGGCGGATCAGGTGCATTGCGACTGTCGTTGAGCGCTCGCGGATGTCCGCGCGGCCGCCGGGGAGCGTGATCGAGCGGGTCAGGTGGGTATCGCCCGGGCCGGCGACGCTGAAGCAGACGAGGCCGACGGGCTTCTCCTCGCTGCCGCCGACGGGGCCCGCAATTCCCGTTATGCCCACGCCGATGTCGGCGCCGAGGTTGGTGCGCGCGCCGTCGGCCAGCGCCTCGGCTACCTCAGTCGAGACGGCCCCGTGGCGCTCGAGCAGCGCGGGGTCCACGCCCGCCTGGGCGATCTTGGCCTCGTCGGAGTAGGCGACGATCCCCCCGCGCATGTAGAGCGACGCGCCCGGTGGGTCGATCAGGCGTGCTGCCAGCAGGCCGCCGGTACACGACTCGGCCACGGCGATTGTGTGCTTCTCGCGCAGCAGGGCCGCCACCTGCTGGTCGATTGTGCTGCCGTCGTCGGAGAACAGGGTGTCGGCGTGCCGTTTGCGCACCACCGCCTCGAACGCCTCGTAGACGTCCTCCGCGGCCGGCTCGTAGCGCGTGACCACCTCGATCTCCCCCCGGCGCAGGCAGGTGGTGATCTCCAGGCGCGCCAGCTCGATGCCCTCGCGTTCGGCGACGCGCAGCGTCTCGGCTATCTCGGACTCGGGGATGCCGAACATGCGCAATACCCGCAGGCGGTACTCGCCCGCGCCGGCGAGGGCCAGGCACATCGCCTCGGTCTGCATTGCGGTCTCCCACATCGGCTGCAGCTCGCGCGGCGGGCCGGGCAGCACCAGCACCGTTGGGCCACTATCACCGTCAGGTTCAGGCTGAGGTTCGCCCTCAGCCCCACCCCTGGTGGCCGGCGGCACGACCAGGCCCGGCGCCGTGCCCACCGGCTCAAGGATCGTCGCGCCCTCGGGGACCACCGCCTGCTTGCGGTTGCCGGCGCGGATCGCGTCCATGTCGAGGTTGGGGAAGCGCTTGGCGAGCGGGCGCAGGATCTCCGCGATGCGGTCCTCCAGCGCCTCGTCCAGGACCATCGCCCGGCCCTGGAACTCGCCGACCACCTCGGCCGTGAGGTCGTCGGCGGTCGGGCCGAGGCCGCCGCTGGTGACGATCAGGCCCATGCCCTCGCGCGCCATGAAGTCGAGCGCTGCGCGCATGTCATCGCGGCGATCGCCCACGATGAGGATGTGGGCCAAGTCGACGCCCAGGTCGCGCAGGCGGTCGGACAGCCACGGGCCGTTGCGGTCGGCGATCACGCCGGTCAGCACCTCGGTGCCGGTGACGACGATCCCGGCGCGGAGGGTCACTTGCAGGTGGGCTGTTCTGACGGAGGAAGCGTATGTCTACCACCGGCCTTTGTGATCGAGTAGCCGATCGACTGACTCGACGCCGGCACCGGACGGATGCTCCCGTCGATCAAGAGGTGCACCGCGTCATTGCCGAGCGTCAGCAGGAAGTGCCTGGCGTGGAACGTCGGCTGCACCGAGCCGGGCTGGAGGATCAACCCCGGGATCAGCTTGCGTTCGTTATCGCCGAGCAGGCACACGTACACCGGCCCCGTGGGCTGCACCGACAGCGCGACGATGTCCGTGTGCACCGCCGGAGCCCTGCCGCCAGGCGTCGGCGTCGTGTGGTGGTCGTGGTTCTTCGTCGTCGCGCTCGCAGTGGTGGTCGGCGTGTTGCTGGAGGAGCCGCCGCTCAGCAGTGCGACCACGAGCACGACGATCAACAGGCTGACCACGGCGATCGCGATCGTGTAGCCGCGCGAAGGCGCTGAGACGCCTCGTGCTCCCCCGCGCTGTTTGGGCTGGCGCCGGCCGGGTGAGACGATCGGCTGCAGCTCCGCCTCGTTGGGGCGCTCGTAGGAGGCGCGGTACTCTTCGACCAGCGCCTTGCCGTCCAGTTCGAGCGCCTGCGCGTAGGTGCGCAGGAACGTCTTGACGAAGGTGGGGCCGGGCAGCAGATCCCACTCTTCGTTCTCCAGCGCGCGCAGGTACTTGGCCCTGATCTTCGTCTGGGCCTCGATCTCCGATATGTCTATGCGAGCGCGCATCCGCGCCTCGCGCAGCGTCGCTCCGATCTCTGGCATCGCGGGAGAAGGCTATCGGGCGCGGCGTTTCTTCCCGTCCTTGCAACGCGCGCTGCTGGACGTCGGCTGGCCCAGCGGCCCGCTGCGCCTCAGGCGTTTTCGGGGGTCGGCAGCGCCGTCTGCTCGGGCGCGGTCTGCTCGCCGCCTGCGCCCCGCTCGCTCAGGGCGGCCAGCACGCGCGGCAGGTCGGCCTCGGTCACCAACACCTGGCGGGGCTTGGAACCCTCGTAGCCGGAGATCACGCCGCGGCGCTCGAGCATGTCGATCAGGCGCCCCGCGCGCGTGTAACCGAGGCGCAGGCGGCGCTGGAGCATCGAGGTGGATGCCGTCTGCATCTCCGCGACAAGACGAATGGCGTCGCCCAGCAAGGGGTCCTCGTCGGGGTCGAACTCATCCGCCGACTCGCCCCCCTCTCCCTCCGCGGGCTCGACCTCCTCGAGCAGCTCCTCGCGCAGTTCGGGCTCGCCCTGCTTGCGCCACAGGTCGGTCAGCTTCGCTATCTGCGCCTCGTCTATGTAGGCGCCCTGGATGCGCTGCAGGCGCGATGTGCCGACAGGGGAGAACAGCATGTCGCCCTGCCCGAGCAGCGACTCCGCGCCGTTCTGGTCCAGGATCACGCGCGAGTCCGTCTGCGAGGAGACGGCGAACGCGATGCGACTGGGGACGTTGGCCTTGATCATGCCGGTGATCACGTCCACGCGCGGGGACTGCGTGGCGAGCACGAGGTGGATGCCGACCGCGCGCGCCTTCTGCGCGAGGCGGATGATCGAATCCTCGACGTCGGCGGGCGCGACCATCATCAGGTCCGCGAGCTCGTCGATCACGCAGAGGATGTAGGGCAGCGGCGCTTCCTGGCGCTGGGCGCGCGCGCGGTTGAGCTCGATCAGCGAGCGGGTGCGCGCCAGCGACATGATCCCGTAGCGCTGCTCCATCTCGCGCACGAGGTTCTGCAATGCGTTGGCCGCCATCTTCGGGCTCGTGATGACCGGGGTCAGGAGGTGCGGGATCGACTCGTAGTGGTTGAGCTCGACCTGCTTGGGGTCCACCAACACGAGACGCACCTCGTGCGGGGTTGCGCGCAGCAGCACGCTGGAGAGCATCGCGTTGATCGCGCCCGACTTGCCCGCGCCGGTCGTGCCCGCGACGAGCAGGTGCGGCATCTTCGCGAGGTCCGCGCCGATCGCCTTGCCCGCGACGTCCTTGCCCAGCCACACCGTCAGCGGGCTCCAGTCGGCCGGCGGGGCCTGGAAGACGTCGCCGAGGCGCACGATCCGCCGCTTGGCGTTGGGCACCTCGACGCCCACGGCCTGCTTGCCGGGGATCGGCGCGAGGATGCGGATGTCCGTGGCCGCCAGCGCGTAAGCCAAGTCGTCCTTCAGCTGCGCGACCTTGGCGACCTTCGTGCCGGGCGCCAACCGCAGCTCATAGCGCGTGATGTGCGGCCCCGCGACCGTTCCGATCACCTTTGCCTGCACGCCGAAGTGGCCCAGCGCCTCGACCAGGCTGGTGGCGGTGCGCGCCTGGCCGGCTGTGTCGGGGCGCGTCTGCTCGGCGCTGGAGCGCGCCAGCAGGCGACTGGCCTCTGGCAACTGCCACTCGAAATCGGGGTCGTCGGTCACCGCCTCGCGCAGACGGCCCTGGGGGGTCAGCTGCTCGGAGCCGACATCGCCTGCCGCGGCGTGGGCGACGCCGGAGATGTCCTCGTCCTCGCTTGTCGAGGGGTCCTCGCTCCCGCCCATGGCATCCGGGTCGTCCATCGCCGCCTGCTCGGTTCCCGCCCCCTCGGCGACCTCATCGCCAGCGTCGTGCGTAGGGCCATCAACAACCGGCTCTGCCTCCCACGGATCGATCGCCTCCAGCAGTTCCTCCGGGACAGGCTCGCCCACGGGCGTGGCGCGCACGATCAGCTCGTCGTGCAGCGGCTCGGGCGGGCGGATCGGCTCGGCCCGCGGCTTCGTCTCGCTGGTGCTGGTGGTGGCCAGCGTGCGCAGCATCCGCGTCGTGTCCATCACGCCGCCGCCGGTGGCGCGGATCGCGCTCGCCAGCGAGGCGCCCGTCAACAGCACGATGCCCACGATCAAAAGGAAGACGACGAGGATGTCCACTCCCACCTGTTGCACCAAGCGGTGCGCGACCACGTACTCGATCTGCCCCACCGCGCCGCCGCGGGCGCTGAGGAAGGCCGTGTTCCACTGCGCGCCGTTGGGTGTCCCCGCGCTGACCCCCAGCGTTCCCGCCGCCAGCGCCAGGGTGACGCCCGCGAACAGGCACGCCCCGCCCGTGCGCAGGGGGCGCAGGGCGGGCAGCACCGGGGCCATCAGCAGCGCCGCGCCGCCCACGATCAGCGCGACGGGCGCGAGGCCGCGCGCGCGGCCGATGCTCCAGCCGAGCGCTACCGCGAGGCCGTGGCCCGCGCGGCCCCCATCCCAGCCGCCGTACAAGACGAAACCCATGAACACCCCCACGGCAACCAAGCCCAGTCCGAGCACATCGCGCTGGCGCTCGTCCAGCGTGGGCAGCCGCCACGCGGCCCGCTGGCCGGCTCGGCCGGCCCTCCCCCTCTTCATGGGCGTGCGGCGTGCGCGCGCAGGCGGTCGGCGCGCCGTGCGGGGGCGGGTGGGGCGTTTCTTCGTAGTGGGCATTTCCAGCGCACTTCGACGCCAGCGCTTAGGAACCTCCCCGCTAACCCTTACTATCGGTTAAGTCAGAAGCGCGAACATAAAGACCATGAACGACTTCTCCAGAGCCCCCCGCGTGCTTGTAGTCGAGGACGACGAGGACATCGCCCAGGCGCTCTTGCGCTCGCTGCGCATGGAGGGGTACGAGGTGCGCGCCGCCGGCGACGGGCAGCAGGCAATCGAGGATGGGCACCACTTCGCACCCGATCTGGTGATCCTCGACCTCGGCTTGCCGCGCGTGGATGGGCTGGAGGTGGCGCGCAGCCTGCGCCAGAACGACGACGTGCCGATCCTGATCCTGACCGCGCGCGACGCACTGGAGTCGCGCGTGGAGGGGCTCGACGCCGGCGCCGATGACTACCTCGTCAAGCCCTTCGAGCGCCAGGAGCTGTTGGCGCGGATGCGCGCGCTGTTGCGCCGGCGCCCGCCGCGCGGTTCGGCGCCGCTGCGCGTCGGTGACCTGTCGCTGAACGCCGACACGCACGAGGTCACGCGCGAGGAGCGCGCCGTTGACCTGACCCAGCGTGAGTTTGAACTGCTTGAATACCTCATGCGCAACGAGCGAATCGTGATCTCCCGCCAGCGCCTCCTGGACGAGGTCTGGGGGTACGACCCCTTCTCGACCACCAACACGATCGAGGTGTTCGTCTCCAACCTGCGCCGCAAGCTCGAGGCCGAGGGCGAGCCGCGCTTGCTGCACACGATCCGCGGGGCCGGTTACGTCCTAAGGGCCTGAGCGCCCACTGGCGCCGCTGGTCATGAGACGCTCGGCGGACACCCTTTTCGAGCGCGTCTCGGGCGCCTTCGACGGGCTGCCCATCCGCCTGCGCCTGGCGGGCGTCTCGGCGCTGCTGACGTTCACGATCCTCTGCTCCTTCGCGCTTGTCGTGGGCGGGCTGACGGTGCGGCGCATCCGCTCCGACTTCAACCACCAGGTGGAACAGACCGCGCAGCAGCTCTCCACGCAGCTGAACGTCTACATCGACCCCACCACCTTCCACATCGTCGGCATCCAGCCTGCCCTCGACGACCTGCCTGGCGTGCCCGAGCACTCCGTGATCAAGCTCTACACGATCGACGGGGACCTGATCGCGCAGACGCCCGCCACCCACGCCCCCGCGTTCCCCCAGCCGCTGGTGGGCGTGCAGACCAACGAAGCCAACGGCTACCGCATCGTCAGCGAGCCAGCGGTGGTGCGCGTCGTCGGCAGCGGGCGCCCGCTGGGGCAGGTGATCGTGCAGTACGGTCGCCGCGTCTCCGACATCGACGCGACGATCGCGCGCGTGGAGCTGCTGCTGCTGCTCGGCACCTTCGCCGGCTCCGCCTTCGCGCTGCTGGCGGGCATCATGATCGCGCGCCGCGCGATGGCCCCGATCGCCGCGCTGACGACCGCCGCCGGAGAGATAGCGCGCACGCGCGACTCCAGCCGCACGATCCCCCAGCCCAAGGCCGACGACGAGGTCGCCGAACTGGCGCACACCCTGGAGGGCATGCTGCGCGAGCTGGACTCCGCGCACGCCGAGACCGAAGCGATGCTCGTGCGCCAGCGGCGCTTCGTGGCCGACGCCTCGCACGAGCTGCGCACGCCCCTGACCAGCGTGCTCGCCAACCTCGAGCTGCTGGCCGACTCGCTGCACGGCGAAGAGGGCGACGCGGCGCGCTCCGCGCTGCGCTCCTCCCAGCGCATGCGCCGGCTCGTCGCCGATCTGCTGCTCTTGGCGCGCACCGACGTGGGCCGCGTCGTCGCGCACGAGCCCTGCGACCTCGCGCAGATCGTCGTGGAGGCGGCCGCCGAGCTGGGCCCCGTCAGCACCGAGCACGACATCACCCTCGACCCCATGCCCGCGCCCGTCGAGGGCGCCCGCGACGAGCTGCACCGCGTGACGATCAACCTGCTGGAGAACGCGCTGCGCCACACGCCCCCGGGCACCGCGATCCGGGTGCGCACAGGCATGGAAGGAAAGGCCGGCCTACCGGCCGGCAAGGGGGCCGCGCCGGCCGTGGCTGTGCTCGTCGTGGAAGACGACGGCCCGGGTGTACCACCCGAGCTGGGTGGGTCCTTGTTCGAGCGCTTCGTGCGCGGAGCCGGCGATCGCGGCGGCTCCTTCGGTTTGGGCCTGGCGATCGTACGCGCGGTGGCGGAGTCCCATGGAGGGAGCGTCGAGTTGGAGTACACGCACCCCGGGGACGGCAACGGCGCGGAGCCCTACGGCGCGCGGTTCACCGTTCGTCTGCCGCTGGCCTCGGACGAGACCCTCTCCGAGCCGGTTTCGCACGCCGCCCCCGCGCGGGCTGGCGCGAGCGCACGCTGAGGGCCGCTCAGACCTCGACCACCACGGGCAGGACCATGGGTCGGCGCCGCAGGCGGTTGTAAACCAGCTCCGCCAGGTCGTCGTGCAGCGCTTCCTGCAGCATGTCCACCTCGTGGATCTGCTCCTTCGCGGCGCGTTTCAGCGTCGCCGCGACAGTGGTGCGGATCTCCTCCACCAGCTCCCCCGCCTCGTCCAGGAAGGGCACGCCGCGGAAGATCACCTCGGGGTCGGCCACCGAGGAGCCGTCGGACTCGGCGATCGTGGCGACGACGATGAAGATGCCGTCTGCCGAGAGCATGCGCCGGTCGCGCAGCGCCACGTCGGCCATGTCGCCGATCTCCACGCCGTCCACGAACACCATGCCCGCCTGCTCGCGCTCGCCGAAGCCCGCGCGCCGTGAGTCGATGTCCAGCGGCAGCCCGTTGTCGCCCTGGAAGACGTCCTCGGGCGGGATGCCCACGGCCTCGGCCAGGCGCGCGTGCAGGCGCAGGCGCTTGAAGTCGCCGTGGAAGGGCATCACGTAGCGCGGCTTGACGAGGTTCAGCATCAGCTTGACCTCCTCGGCGTAGCCGTGCCCGGAGGCGTGCACGGGCGCGTCGGTGGGGGTCACCACCTCGCAGCCGATGTGGTAGAGGCGGTCGATCGTCTCGTTCACCGCGCGCTCGTTGCCCGGGATCGGCGTGGCGGAGAAGATCACCGTGTCGCCCTCGCGCAGCTGCACCTGGCGGTGGTCGCGGTAGGCCATTCGCCGCAGCGCGGAGAGCGGCTCGCCCTGGGAGCCGGTGGAGATGATCACGACGCGCTCGTCGGGCAGATCGTCCAGCTCGCGCGGGCCCACCATCAGCCCGTCGGGCACCTCGATGTGGCCCAGCGTACGCCCGATCGCGACGTTCTTGCGCATCGAGCGCCCCACCAGCGAGACCTTGCGGCCCAGCGCGTACGCGGCGTCCATCACCTGCTGCACGCGGTGGATGTTGGAGGCGAAGCTCGTCACCACGATGCGGCCCTCGCAGCGCGCGAAGGCCTCCTCCAGGTGCGGCCCCACGACCGACTCCGAGGGCGAGAAGCCGGGGCGGTCCACGTTGGTGGAGTCCCCGCACAGCAAGAGCACCCCCTCGCGCCCCAGCTCCGCCAGGCGCGAGACGTCCGCGGGCGGCCCGTCCACGGGGGTCTGGTCGAACTTGTAGTCGCCGGTGATCAGCACCGTCCCCAGCTCGGTCTGGAGCGCCACCGCGGAGGAGTCGGGGATCGAGTGGGTCATGTGCACCAGCTCCGCCGCGAAGGGCCCCAGCTCGACCGTCTCATCCGCCGCCAGCTCGACCAGCTCGATGTCCTTCAGGCGGTGCTCCTCGAGCTTGGAGCGGGCCATCGCCATCGTCAGCGCCCCCCCATACACCGGCGGCGTGTCGCCGCGCTCGGCGCCCAGCTCGCGCAGCACCCACGGCAGCGCGCCCAGGTGGTCCTCGTGCCCGTGCGTGATGACGATCGCCTCGATGTCCTTGGCGCGCTCGCGCAGGTAGGTGAAGTCCGGCAGCACCAGGTCGATGCCCACCATCTCCGGCGTGGGGAAGCGCAGGCCCACATCGACCACGACGATGCGCCCGTCGTACTCCACGACGGTCATGTTCTTGCCTATCTCCCCGAGCCCCCCCAGGGGCAGGACCCGAAGCTTGCTCACGCTTGGGGCACCTGGATGGACGCGCCGGCGCTCGGGGCGCTCCCGGATGCCTGCGGTGCGCCGGGCGCGGTTGACACTGAGGCCGTGCCTGTCTCGATCCCCCCGCCGCTCTTGCCGTCCAGCAGCCCGTGGCGCTCGAGCACGCCGCGCACCACCGCAAGCTCCTCGGCGGTGGCCTCCACGATCGGCAGGCGCACCCCCCCGGCGCGGTGGCCGAGCAGGTTCAGCGCTGCCTTCGTGCACGTGGGCGAGGCGGTCATGAACAGCGTCTTATACACGTCCTGCAAACTCGCGTCGATCTCGTGACGGCGCGCGGGCTCGTCCACCATCCGGCGCATCTCGTCTCCGACCACGTGGCTGGCCACCAGGACGCCGCCCGCGCCGCCCATGTCGAGCGTGCGCGCGAACGTCCCGTCGTCCCCCGCAAACAGCTCGAGTCCATCGATCAGCTGCAGCTCCGCGGCGTTGGCCTGCTTGACCCCCTCGATGTGCTCGATCTGCGCCAACTCGGCCAGCAGCTCCGGGGGAATGTTTGTGCCCGTGCGGTGCGGGATGTTGTAGAGCAGCACCGGGCGGTCGGTGGCCTTGGCGACTTCTTCGTAGTGACGCTTCAGGCCGAGCGGGCTGGGACGGTTGTAGTAGGGCGTCACGCTCAGCGTCGCATCCACGCCCATTTCCGTGGCCCGCTCGGTCAGGTGCGCGGCATGCAGCGTATTGTTCGAGCCCGTCCCCCCCACGATGCTCTTGCCCGCCGGCTTCTCCTTGACGGCCAGCTCGATCAGCCCCAGGTGCTCCTCGTCGGTCAAAGTCGAGGCCTCGCCGGTGGTGCCGCACACGACGAAACCGTCGGATCCGTGCTCGCCGAGGTGGTGCATCAGCGCCACGAACGCCTCCTCGTTGACGCGCAGATCCGCGTCGAGGGGCGTCACGATGGCCGTGAGGATGGTCCCGAGTTCAAGCATCGGCGGGCATTATCCCATGTGGGTGGTGTCGTTCACAGCGAGGAGTAGATTCAAGCGAAGGGATCGCGCATGACGATGCCGTCGAAGCGGCGGAAGTCGCGATCGTGGGTGAGGATCGTACGCACGCCGTGGCGTCGCATGAGCGCAACGATGTGGGCATCGCTGACGAGATCGCCCCGCACGCACTGCTCGCGGACGATCTCTTGGAGGGCATCCCAGAACAGATCGTCCTCGCCGGGTGCGAACACATGATCGCTATCCTGCAGCTCTCCGATCATGGCCACGGCGTCGCTGGGCGAGAGCGGATTGGGGAAGACGTTCCCTCGCGTCGAGATTCGCAGGAAGGCCATCACAACGGGCCAGAACAGATAGACCACCTCTGGACCCGTGGCCAAGTCGGAAAGAACTCGCCGAGCCTGCTCGCTGCGCTCATCATCGGCGTTTGCCGCGTACAGCAGGAGGTTGGCGTCCAGCGCCACGCTCACCGGTCGAGCCTGTCCATGTACTCCTTGTCGAGCATGCGGCCCAGCGCCTCCTTGTCATCGATGTCGATGAGGGGCTTGCCCATGTGTCTGATTGGCCAATTCAATGGCTTCGCCGCCCTTGGCGCCTGCTGCCGCAAACCTGCGGCCAGCACCTCGGATGCAACCTGTCCCATACTCTTGTGCTCGCGCTTCCCACGCTGGCGCAACTCGCGCAGAACCGTAGTGTCGAGATCGAGCGTCGTGCGCGGCATGATGCATCATGCTAACGCAGAACGCATCAGATGCCTGAACGCGAATGGATGCAGACGCTCACTGGTCGCAGGTAGCGGTTGAGAGCGTGCAGCGTCGTATCCCGCCCAAGGCGGTGTGCAAGCGCCGGGCCCGGTTCGCGCTAGAATGTAACGAAATGGACAGTGCTTTGTTCTCCGCTCGCCAAGCTGCACTGATGCTCGGAACAAGCATTCCCCGCGTCAAGCGCGCGATCTCTCACGAGGGGATCGTCCCTGTCGAGCGTGCGGGGGGGCGTGTGGAATTGGCCCCAGATCAGGTCGAGGCCCTGCGGAAGCGCCTTGGCGAGATACCGCGCATTCCCGGCTTGACGCGCAGCGAGGCGCTTGCAGCGGCGGCCTTGGCCGGAGCGCCCTTCGGCCTCACCTCGGCGAGGGCGTTGGCCGAGCGCGCGGGGATCTCCCCGACGGCCGCCGGCAAGGCGATCGACTCGCTGCGCGAGAAGGATCTCATCACCGTCGCGCAGCGGACGATTGCTGCCGGGCGCGCCCGGGAGTTGGAACTGATCCGCGCGAACTACTCCTCGCCGAACTGGCAGCGTCTCGCCGGCGCACTGGCGCGTGTGCAGCCACCGGCCCGTCCCCGAAAGGCATCCGCTACGCGTGTTCCGCCAAGGTTGCGCCACCTGTTCTGGAACACCGCCCCCTCCCAGCTCGATACAACTCGCGCGGGAGGCTACATCGCGAGACGCCTATTGAGCACCGGCGATCCCGAGGGCCTTGCGTGGGGCGCCACCCATCTGTCGGCCGAGGACTGGCGTCACGCCGCCCGCACGCGCGGCATATCGCCCCAGCGTCGCGCACTTGCTCTCAATATCGCGGAGGATCGGAGTCACGTTGGCGCTGCCGGCTGATCTTAAGCGGATCTTGCCGCACGATGCCGCCGACGCGTGGGAGGACATCGCCCCCGTCCTTCCAGACAGCTGCCGTCTCGCGGGAGGCACCGCGCTGGCTGTGCACCTCC
The DNA here is from genome assembly GCA_963844765.1 of uncultured Solirubrobacterales bacterium. Classification (GTDB taxonomy): domain Bacteria; phylum Actinomycetota; class Thermoleophilia; order Solirubrobacterales; family Solirubrobacteraceae; genus Palsa-744. The sequence continues at coordinate 298,430 of CAWJPN010000001.1, read as the reverse complement.
ACCACCGCCAGAGCCGTGACCTGGACTTCTTCTACACCGACCAGGACCTTGATCTCACCGCGCTCGCTGAGCGGCTGTCGGCCGCGGGCTCGTTTGCGGTTACAAGCAGCGCTCCGGGAAGTCTCAACGGCATCTTCCAGAATGCCAGGGTGCAGTTCCTCGACGCTCACGATCAATCCGACCTCGCAGAGCCCGAGGCACACGCAGGAATACCGATCTCCAGTCTCGCGGACATCTTCGCCATGAAGGTCAAGGTCATCGGCGACCGCGGCGAGTTGCGCGACTACTTCGACCTGAAGCGGATCGAGGAGCTGACCGGCCGTCGCTTCGAAGAAGGCATCGCCCTCTACATCGACCGCTACCGGGTGCCACCCGAGCACGCGAGCATCGGGCACATCATCGAAGCGCTCGGTTATCTCGACGACGTGGACGAGGACGAGATGCTGCCAGAGGATCGGGAGACGATCGCCGCCTATTGGAAGCGCCGCCAGCCGGAGATCAGCCGGGGGTTGGCTCGGTTTCCGGGGGTGTAGTCGGTGACTTTATTTCTTGACCTTCGTGATCTTCTGCTCCGTGAGCTGGACGTTCTCGGTCTGCGTCTGTGACGGGACGGGAGAGGACTTCAGGACCGTCAGGCTGGCGCTCAGTCGCCCCTGACCGTTGCCAAGCAGCGCGCGGCCTGCTGAGTCCAACTTGACCTCCACCGTCGCCGTCTTGTCACCTGAAATCGAAAAGATGGCCGTCCCAATCGTCGCAATCACCGCCTTCGCCTTCTTGCCCTTCTTGGTCGTGTTCCTGGCCGTCAGGGTCAGCTTGCCGCTGCACGTGTCGGCGCCCGTACAGGAGAGCTTGACCGCTGCCTCGTGGGTGCTCCCGACGCTGATGGTGCCTCCGTCGAGCGACACTCTGGTGGCGGCGGCCGCTTCTTCTTCCTGCTTCCTCTGGGCAGCGACTTCTTCTTCCTGCTTTTTCTTGGCGGCTGCTTCTTCTTGCTGCTTCTTGGCAGCCGCTTCTTCTGCAGGCGACGGGAGGACCGTCAAGGTGCGTTCTGGAGTGCCCCCGCTTTTGCGGACACGCTTGATTAGGTTGGTTGGTTCTCCCTCTCGTGTTCTTGGTCGTGGTTGGAGTGCCCCCGCTTTGACGGACACCGGAAGCTAGGTCGTCTGGCCTGGCAGGAAGGATGTCTGTATGGCGCCGAGAGGGATGGGTCGGGCGGGTTATCCGCCTGAGTTCAGGAAGGAGGCTGTTGAGCTGTATCGCAGCTCGGGGCAGTCGTTGACGGTGATCGCGCGGGAGCTTGGGATCGCGCTCGATACGTTGCGTGCGTGGGTCAAGCAGGCGGATGTTGATGTGGGTGTGCGTGAGGGTCTCACTACGGGTGAGCGTGAGGAGCTCCGCGAGCTGCGCCAGAAGGTCAGGCGCCTTGAACAGGAGCGTGAGATCCTCAAGCGAGCCGCGGTCCTCTTCGCAGCGGAGACCGAGACCCGGTGAGTGTTTACCGGATGATCTCGGCGGAGAGGGCCAGCTTCCCGGTCTCCTTGATGTGCCAGGTTCTTGGCGTGTCCCGGTCGGGCTATTACGGGTGGGCGAATGGGGTGCCCAGCGACCGTGTGCTGAGCGACGCGTGGCTGACTGAGAAGATCAGGGAGATCCATGGGCGTACCCGCGGGGTCTACGGTGCGCGGCGGGTGCACGCCGAGTTGCGCCTCGGCGAGGGTATACGTGTTTCGCGTAAACGGGTGGAGCGCTTGATGCGCAACGCTGGGCTATCTGGCTTGGTTACGCGCCGTCGGCGGGGTACGACGATCCGGGTGCCGGGCGTCAGGGTTGCTGATGACTTGGTCAAACGGCAGTTCACGCCTGCTGCTCCGAATGTGTTGTGGGTCGCGGACATAACGTATCTCCCGACGTGGGAGGGCTGGCTCTACCTGGCTGCTGTGCAGGATGCGTTCTCGCGTCGGATCGTGGGTTGGTCGATGGCCGATCATATGCGGGCGGAGCTCGTCGTCGACGCGCTGCAGATGGGTGTCGCTCGACGTCGTCCAGAGGCAGGGCTTGTACATCATTCCGATCAGGGCTCGCAATATGTGAGTCTGACCTTCGGTCAGCAAGCTGGGGACGCTGGGATCGCAGTGTCGATGGGTTCCAAGAGCGACTGCTTTGATAATGCCGTCGCTGAGAGCTTTTTCGCTACGATCAAAAAGGAGCTAATCAATCGCCGAGCATGGAAGACTCGCCGTGAACTCAGCAGCGAGGTCTTTGAGTACATCGAGACGTTCTACAACCGCAGCAGACGCCACTCAACACTCAACTACCTCTCCCCCGAAGACTACGAGAACAACCACGACCAAGAACACGAGAGGGAGAACCAACCAACCTAATCAAGCGTGTCCGCAAAAGCGGGGGCACTCCATTCGTGTGTTGTGTAGACGGTCGGCGACAGACCCTGACAGGCGGCAAGACCGGCGTCTGAAAAGGAGGCGTCCCAGTAGATGGCTCTCGGCGTCGCGGCGGCCTTGGTAGAGGTGAACGTGTACGTGGACGCCTGCACCGATCCAGGCCCGCTATCGATATCGGGACTGGACAGCAACGCCGACGATGACGCCACGGCGAATGTAAGCGGCATTTCGGAGGAGCCTGAGAATGTCACGGGAGAGCCCACCGTCACGGTCGCGCCGTTGGCAGGACTCAGGGACTGTTCCAGCGTGGCCTTGACGGCTTCGCTGCTATTGGAGCATTTCAACCATGGCGGGGTTTCTACATATGCCTGTGCCGGAACGACGGGGACCATCATCGCGCAGCCCAGCGTGCCGAGTGCGACGAGCCAGCCGATACCAGATCGCCTGCGTGCATGCCCAGGTGACGATTCCGGCCGTGGAGGCATGACTTGACGCAGAATCGTACGCACGTTGCTACACGAACTTTGTGGTAAATATGTGGCCATCAGCTCCTCTTTCGGAATAACCTTAGATCAATCGATGCTGGGTAGCATTATATATGCAGACAATGCACTGCGTCAAGAGGTGCTGAATCCACATATGCGCTACATATGCGATCTATGCTGTCTAGCCCGGGTCAAGGCGCGCAAACCAACAACTAAGGCCATCACGATGACACCACCGATAATGATCGCTCGCGTCTGGATGATCGTGCCAAAACACATGATGAACAATCCTACGAGCCATATGCCTCTTTCAACGTGTTTGCGTGCCATCGCTCGTCCCATGCGCTAGCAACCAGCCGCAAGCAGCACGCCGACTACCACACCCGCGACCTCTGGAACAAACGGGAGGATAAACGCAGCCGCTGTACCGCCACCAACACATGCGTTGCCACCTCCAACATTTCTATACCTCGGCCCACTCCCTCTTCGATGCGTACCCTCGCCACCTCTCGTAAACACAGCGCACCCTCCTGGTAACGAACTGGTGTCGCTTGCGCACAGGGGGACTGTGTCCGACTCCGCCTGCTTACCTTCGTCGGCTTGAGTTTCGCTCACCAGCGACTGGACCAGGAGCGCCGGTTCAACATGCGCTTCTTCCTTGCCGCTTTCCCCGCCGTGATGATAAGACGCGTATTCGTATTCGCCTTCTTCTTCCCAATATTCTTCTTCTTCAAACCATTCTTCTTCTTCACCAAAGGCAAAGGCAGGCCCAGCTGTCTGCGCGGCCAAAGCCGCCGCTCTCTGTGCGGCCTCTTCTGCCGCTATGCGCGCTGCGGCTTCTTCGGCGGCACGTCGAACCGCTTCCGTAGCGTCCACAGCTTGTTCGTTGTTGTATTCCCGGGCCCAGGATGGGGTTTCTACGTAGGCGCCGGACGGATCGCTGCTGTTGACGGGGTCGCCGAACGTGTAGGTGTAGGCGTTGGCTGAACCACCCGGGACGGGGTCGTCCTGGAGGAAGCGCCCGAGTTGTGGCACGTAGGATCGTGCGCCCATCGCTATCACACCGGAGGGGAGTTCTGTGGGCACCTCAAGCGAGCCGAGCCAGGAGTACTTGGGTGGGAGGCTGGTCCGGGGGACGCCGAACTCGGTCGTGTCGCCGGTCGAGGCGAGGGCCGTCGCCGTTTCGCTCAGGTAGGCCGTGGCGATGATGTCGCCGTGTAGGTTCGTGAGCTGTAGGACGGGGGTTTCGCTGTTGCTCTGGGTCGCCACGAGGCCGCCTTCGATGCCGCGGATGTCTCGCGTCCATTCTCCAGAACTGTTCGTCGTCCAGGCTGGGGTTCCCCCGTCGCCCGCGTAGTGCGAGGTCACGGTCGAGGCGTACTTGCCCGTGGATACGGTCTCTCTGGGCCTTCCGGCGGGGTCGAGCTGGTAGCCGATGGTCTCGCCATTTTGTTCCTGACTCGCCAGCTCGTTGTCGACGTAGAAGGTGCTGAGGAGTTCCGAGCCGCCGGCGTCGGCGGCCGGCAGCTTGGTCGTGTTGCCGAACGTGTCGTAGGCGATGCCGGTGTCGGTCAGGCGGTCGGCTTCGTCGTAGCTGTGGTTTTCGACGGTGCCGCCTTCGGTCGCGCAGGCGCCGCCCGTGCCCGGTTCGCGGGATGTCAGGGACTTGCGGTTGGTGTCGGCGTCGAAGGCGTAGATGTGGGTCGTGCAGCCCTTCCCCGCCGGGGTGTCCTGCACCTGGGTGAGCCGTCCGGCCTTGTCGTAGGTGTAGGCCTGGCTTGAGAGAGTGCTGACCTGGGAGAGCCACTGGCCGTAGATCGACGGGACGACGGTGTCCTTGAACCATGTGCAACTGCTTGTGCAGTGGGTCGTCTTGACGTATTCCAGGCCGATCGGCTTGTCGGTCGAGTCGAAGGTGTAGTAGGCCGTCAGTCCGTCCGGGTAGCTCTCGGTGAGTATATTGCCGTCGGCGTCGTAGGTCGCCGTGAAGGTCCCCGCGGCCGAGTCGACGAGCTTCGTCGGGTCTCCCGTGGTCGGGTCGTAGGTGTAGGTCTGGGTGCCCTTGCCGTCGTTGACCTTTTCGGTGCGACCGTCGACGTCGTAGTTGTAGGTCGAGGTGTTTTCGTCCGCGTCGGTGTAGGAGGTGAGCTGCCCAAGCGTGTTGAAGACGCTCGTCAGCTTGCGGGTCTTGCCTTCGCTGGTCGTGCTCTGCACCGTGAGCGCGCCGGTTTCCGAGTTGTATTCGTCGGTGACTGTCGGCAGCGCGGTGTCCACGGTGGAGGTGACCGCGGAGGTTTTCGGGCGCCCGGCCGCATCGTAGGTGGCCGTCTTTGTGCGGGTGGTGGACCCTACCGTTTCGGTCGTTTTTTCTGGCTCGTCCCAGTAGTTGTAGGTATAGGTCGTGACCGGCAGATTTGGCACACCGCTGGTTCCCGGCTGCTTGGCGGGCTGGGTCTGGCAGGCTAGGCTCGCCCATTCCGGGTGCCCGCCGCAGGCAGGGTACTGCGAGTTCGCTTCTGAGGAGTAGTAGATCGTCTGGGTCTCGTGGGCACTGGATGGAATACCAGTCGGCGGCGCCCACTCCTGCAGACGGTGGTTCCAATAATCCGTAACCCAGATATCACCGTGGGAGTCGATCGCCACGTCCTCCGGGGATTTGAATTGAGAACTTTCGGAGCCGAAGGTCCCGAACTGACCGATGTATGTACCTGCTGAGGAGAACTCCTGTACGCGATTGTTGTTTGCATCGGCCACCCAAATATTGCCGTGCGCGTCGCTCGCGATTCCCTCTATGTAGTCGAAATCTCCATTTTCGTCGCCAAACTTGCCAGTCTGGAGCAGATATTCACCTGAAGCCGAAAACTTTACGAGACGGCTGTCTTCGAGGTCTGAGACCCACACATCTCCATGCGGGTCGATCGCGATGCCTTGAGGACTATGGAGCTTTCCGGTTCCTTCAGTACCAAACAGCTTCAGGTAGGTTCCGGATGAACTGAACTCCTCAATACGGCTGTTCCCGGCATCCGCAACCCATACGTTTCCGGACGAGTCGACCGCAAGAGCCGCCGGCAGCTTAAGATACCCTGGTTCCGTGCCTTCCGAACCAAAATGGCTGAGATATTCGCCCGAAGAGGAGAACTCCACCACCCTATTGTTCCCGGTGTCAGCAACCCAGACATTGCCGTGGGAATCGACCGTGACGCCTTTGGGTTCCTTGAGTTTGCCGGTGCCTTCTTTGCCGAATTGCTTGAGATACCCTCCGGTGGAGTTGAACTCCTCGATCCGGCTGTTCCCGGTGTCCGCCACGTACACGTTGCCGGTCGATGCGATAGCAATACCTCGTGCCAGGCCGAACTGGCCTTCGCCGGATCCTTCAGACCCGATGTCCTTGACCCAGGACATGGCTTCGCTCCCCGCCGCCGGCATGCGTGTTTCGGCCACGTTCCCAGTCACGGGTTCATATACGGTCGTGCGGGTCAGCTTCAGGCCTTTTGGGTCGGTTGTGACGGATGTCGGCTTGCGCAGCGCCCACCCCAAGCCTTCCTGGCCACCGTAGGAGGTTTCGGTCGTCCGCACTTCTTCTTCGCCAGTGGATGTCCTGGCGCCCTCGGTCATCTTCGTGACGAGGCGGTAGGGACCTTCCGGCGGAGCGCCTTCTTCATAGCTGTACACAGTGCGGTGGCGCGCCTTGAGCTGGGTCCCGCTGGCAAGCTGGATGTTGTGCTGTGGTCCAAGCGTGCTCAGCAACTCCGTCCCGTCGCTGCTATAGCTGCTCTCGGTGTCCAGCAGCTTCGACACTTCGGCGGACTTGCTGCCTTCCGCCAGGGCAGCAGCGCGGTTATCCGCGCTGAGTGTGCGAACGACGTCGTCGGCGGCGTTGTATTCGCTGGTCGAGGTGGCGCCGCCCGGCGAGACGACATTGACCGTGTGCGAACTGCCGTCCCGATAGTAGACAGTTGCGCGCTTGTAGTTTTCCGCTGGCCAGCCCATCGGCTCGTCGGGTGGGAAGACCGCGGTCGCTTCCGCGGGGATGTCGGTCTGCCCCCATGTCGCGACTTCGGTGGAGCCCATCGCGTAGGGCGCGCCGGAGCCGGACACCTGTACCTGGTAGTCGATCGTCCAGACCGCGTTGCTCCCCGGGTTCGGCGGCGCGGGCAGCGCGCTGCTCGGCGTGCCGGTTGCCACTAGCCCGGTCGCTGCGCTTACCGCGGCGGTCGAGCCGCCTGAGTTGACTGCGATCACCTGCGCGCGGAGCGTGTGTCCTTCGTCGCTCTTGGCGGGGTAATAGCTCTGGTTCACGGCGCCGCCGATCGCCACGCACGCTTCGCCGGTCGAGTTGCAGTCCTGCCACTGGTACGAATAGGCCAGCGGACTCTTGCTCCATGTTCCGTTGCCGGCTACGCTCAGCTTGACCCCGACGGTTGCGCTGGAACTCGACAGCGTCGGCACGACGCTGTTTGCCGGCGCTTCGCCGCTGCCCAGCGCGGTGGATGCGCTGGGGCGCGTCGCCGAGAGCAGCCTGCCCGCGCTGATATCGCCCGGCGCCGTGCCGTAGGCCAGCAGCCATGGCTGCTGGCCCGCAGTGTTCAGGGCGGTCACGTGACCTTCGCTGTCGTATCCGTAGGTGGTCTTCAGCGCCGGGGAGATCTGGGGGTTCCACTCGGCGCGCAGCCTGCCTAGCTTGTCGTAGCTGTACTGCGCGACCACGACGGTCGACATCGCGCTGGTCGAGGGATTCCAGGCTGTGAAGGAGACCTTCGCAAGTCGTCCTTCGTATTCGCCCCACTGACTCGGCGCTTCGCCGGTGGCGGTCGTACTGGTCGCGTAGCTGAACGTCAGCGCGCGACACCCCTTCGTCAATGTCGGCGAGCAGGAGACCCCCGCCGGCACTGGCGCCAGGGCCTCTGTGGGCTCGGTGACGCCCTTGGAGGTCGTCTGGAAGGCGTAGGCGACTGTGTTGGTGGCGGCTGTCCCTTCCTGGATGGAGGGCACCCAGATGCCACCGGAGTTGCCACTGGGAACTGCGAGCGTCGTGGCGGACCCAGTGCTGCTGTCTGTCAGCACGAAGTCATGCGCGCTGCCGACGGTCTTTTCCTTCAGCGACAAGCTTGTATCGCCTGCTGGCGAGCCGTATTCGCCGGCGCCCTTGCTCGTGAACGCGGTCTGCTGACCGTTGGCGGCGGTCAGCACCATGCTGCCGGTGCTCGCGATCTTCGTGAGGCTCGCCTCGGCGCCCACGCTCATGTCCCACTGGGGACCCAGGGGGCTTTCCGCGCCGGCCGTGAGATGACGTGAGGAGTAGCTGCGGCCCACTGTCAACGACGCGCCCGCCGCGCTGGCGGAGACGTCCGTCGCTACGAGGCTCAATTCGCCCGACACCGGGTTGACCGAGCCCGGTCCGACGCCGACCGGTGTGGCGTGGTGCATCGTCACCGTATAGTTTTCGGTGGCGACGTTGCCAGCGTTATCGGTCGCGGTGACGGTCAACGTGTGTTGACCACCGGCGTAGGAGTGGCCGTTGATGGTCCATTCTCCGCTCGTCGCTGTGCATGGTCCTGGTGAGCAACTGCCCGATGGGCTACCAATTCGTACGCCGTCGAGCGACAGCGCCAGCGAGGCGATCCCCGAGCTGGGGGTTGAGCCGGAGCCGTCCGTCGCGCTTGCCTTCAGCGCATACTGCCCATCGCCGAACACGTTGCCGCTCGGCAGGCCGGTCAGGGTGATGCTGTGGGGTGGCGTGCCATCGACCTTGATCTTCGCTGGCGAAACAGCGGTCGCGTTCAGTCCCGCGGCATCCCACACCTTCATTTCGACTGTGTCTTCCCCGTCTGGAAGCTTGTGGCCGGCGTGTTCGTAACCCAACCCGAAGTTCTCCTGGGGAGGGCACTGCACGCCGTAGCAGGACAGCTTCCCCGTGAGAAGGTTGGTTTCCGCACTCCATCCCGGCGCGCTGAGGAGCCATCCGCTGATCCCTATTCCGGGATCAGAACTCTTGATTTCGTAAGCGCTTGAGCTGTTGGGCCCAAGCCATCCATGGGTATACAGGACATTTGACTTGCCGCCATCGACGGTCGGGTCTGTCGTATCGAAGGCCAACGTCGGCGACGCGGACTGCGTGATCCCCACCCAGGCGTGCAGCGCCTTGTTGGTGCCGCCTTCCCCCGTGTAGCCGCTGCCGTTGCCTGTCGCGGTCTGCCTGTACTGAGCGATATTGGCATTCGCGCTTCCGCTCGCGGACAACGTATGCGCCGTGGCGCTGTAGCTGGATGGGAGGACTTCCTGCGCTTCCGCGCTCTTGGAGGAGTTGAAGATTTCCAGCTTGTCTTCGATGGTCGATCCGTCCGTGGCCGAGGTTTCTGAGTAGAACGTGCCGATGTGAGATTCGCCCTGAGTCGGGTACTCCAGGGCGCCCCATTCGTTTTTCGTATGTACGGCGTCCACGTACTCGACCCACCCCGGGTTGTCTTCATCAGAGGCCCAGAACTGCGCGCCTTCGTGTTCATAGCGCCAATTGGTCGTGTAGGGTTCAGCACTCAGTTCGGAGTCCCTGACTTCCGGATCGACCTCGACCGGATACCGATATTCCCCGGACCGAACTGCCACCGCAAGCGTCAGCACGTCGCCCGCAAAGCTCATCGACACCGGCACAGCTGTCCCGGCCGCATCCTGCGCGCTTGGAGCGGCTATCGTCGCGAGCACGGCTCCTTCGCTGAGGATCTGAACGGCTTCTGACCCGTCTGGCGCGTGCGCAAGGCTTGCGCCCGCCGGCAACCCGACGCGGAAGGAGAGCTGTTCGGGACTCTGCACCGAGCGCAGCAGGGAGTCCGCCTGAAATCCGCCGGTGGTGGGCTTGACGAGCGTGTCAAGGTCGGTCTGCGTGTTCGCGTACAGCACCGACGCGCCAAGGAGGGCTCCTTCCGATCCTCCAAGCGCCGCTCCTTCCGTGGTGACCGGCGTCAGCGATATGCCGGTTTCGGCGAGCTGCACGCCGCTGCTCAGGTGTTTGGGGATGCTCACCGGCACAGCCGGCGTGGTCGGTTGAAAGGAGGCGCCGGCTTCGGTCAGGCCAAGGTTGATCGGAACACGCTGCCCGGAGGCGTTCGTAGTTGCGATCGGCGCGACCGATTCGATCACGCCGTGTTCGCTACCACCAAGGTTGATCTGCGCGACACGATTGGACGAGAACGCAGTAATCGTCTGTCCGGCAGGCAGAGTGGGCGGCCCCCCGGCGGTGTGGTCGACGACTTCGGGGAACGTTTCTTCCGCCAGGCGTCGAGCCTGAGCGGCGTTCAGATTCTCATAGGCGGTGCGCGAGACTTCGCGCGCGATGACTGCTTCGGGATTGCTCAACCGAGCTTCTTCCTGCTCTTGCAGCTGCTGGCTCCCATCCAGGACCTGAACGCCGGGCACGACAAGCGATCCGAGCGGCGAGCCCTCATCGGGTTGATCCCCGAATGCCACGGTTGTAAACACCGCGCCCGCAACACAGCAGAGAATCAACATCCCAGCCAGACGCAGTCCCGCCACCATGGCGCCCCCCGTGCAAGTCGCTTATGCCGCCCCCTGTCTGCGGCCCTTGGATGGAGAACCTATAGCCGAACAATGGATCAAGTCAAGAATGATGGATCATTCATTTGGGAACCAAGTCGCTTTGCCGAGCCTACAAGCCGCTCAGAAGGTCGGCCATAGACATCTGCAGACCCTCGGCGAGGCGCGCGATCATGCTCAGTTTCGGCTCGGCCTTGCCCCGCTCGAGATAGGAGATGTAGGTGCGCTCCATCTGGCAGGCGTCTGCTAGAGCCTCCTGGGTCATCCCCGCGTCCCGGCGCGCTCGGCGCAGGTTGGCGATGAAGTTGGCGAGGACGCGGTCAGATGGCTCCGCCGTCGCCTGGAGTCTGCTCGCTAGCGCTGCCTCGCCGCCGACGTCCGTATCGGATTGGCTCCCGCGCTCCACCGGGCGAAACCCTAGCGGTTTGATCGGGAGAATGCCGCCTAGCGGAATCTTTTCAAGGTAATCGCAGGATTCCGCGACCCCCGCGAAGCCCCTATCTTGCGAAAAGCAGGCTCTCCAGGCCGACCACCGGCGAGGACTCCAGCTCCCCCACACACCTGACGGCCAGCAGCACCCCCGGCATGAACGAGGCGCGGTCAATCGAGTCGTGGCGGATCGTCAGCGTCTCTCCGAGGCCGCCCAGGATCACCTCCTGGTGGGCGACGAGGCCCGGCAGGCGTATGGAGTGGATCGGCGGCTCGGGACCGCCCGAGGCCTCGGCCATCAGCCGCGCGGTGCGCGCCGCCGTACCCGAGGGGGCGTCGAGCTTGCGGTCGTGGTGTAACTCGATTATCTCGGCCTTCTCCATGTGGCGCGCGGCCTCGGCGGCGAAGCGCATCATCAGCACGGCGCCGATCGCGAAGTTGGGGGCGATCAGCACGTTGGCCTGGGACAGCCCCTCCGGTGTGCGGGCCTCGCGCAGCGGCTCTATGTCGAAGCCCGTAGTGCCGATCACGACGTGTACACCCGCCTGTACGCAGGCCAGCGCGTTCTCCAGGGCGGTGTCGGGGCGGGTGAAGTCCACAACCACCTCGGCGGTGCCCAGCACCTCGGCCAGCGTGACGCCCAGCACTGGGTCCGCGCGGCCCGTCAGCTCCATGTCCGCGGCGTCCTCCACGGCGGCACACACTGTCTGGCCCATACGCCCGGCGGCGCCTGCCACGGCGACCCTGATATTGCCCGGGGTCTCGCTCGTCGTCTCGCCGGCGGTGTCGCTCATAGCGACCTACTGTACGGCTTCGCCGAGCGTTGCCTCGGCGCCGGAGAGCGGCAGTGCGCTCAGTGCTGGCAGGGGCTCAAGCGCCTGCGCGAAGGCCTCCTCGGTGGGACCGATCGCGGCGGCCGACAGCCGCTCGGGGGCGAACAGCTCGCCCGCCAAGGCGCGCAGCTCCTCGATGCCGACGGCGTCGATCTTGCCCATGACCTCCTCGACGGAGAGGATCGGCATCCCGTGCAGGACGGAGGCGCCGAGGCGGTTCATGCGCGCGCCGGTGGACTCCAGCGAGAGCGCGATGCGACCCTTGGCGTTCTCGCGCGAACGGTGCAGCTCGGCCTCGTCGGCGGGCTCTGAAGCGAAGCGCTCCAGCTCGGCAGCGAGCACGGATAGCGCCTCGGCCAGGTTATCTGGGCGCGTACCGACATACAGCCCGACGTCGCCCGTGTGGGCGTGCAGGTTGGCGAAGGAGAAGACCGCGTAGGCCAGCCCGCGGCGCTCGCGCACCTCCTGGAAGAGGCGCGAAGAGGAGGAGCCGCCGAGCACGGTGTCGAGCACGCGCAGCGCGTAGCGGCGCTCGTCCTCGCGCGCGATCCCGGGGCCGCCGAAGCAGACGTGGTACTGCTCGGTGTCCTTGCGCAGGAAGCGCACGCGCGGCTCGAAGGTCGGGTGCGGCAGCTGAGGTGTGGTCTCGCTCGCTGTGGTGGCGCCACTCGCCTGCGGCCCGGCGGCGAGCGCCAGCTCTACCAGCGCGTCGTGGTCGACCGAGCCGGCGGCGGCGATCACGATGCTCCGCGGCGGGTAGCGCTCAGTGTGAAAGGCGCGCAGCTGCTCGGCTGTGACGGCGCTGATGACCTCGGCGCGTCCGATTACCGGGCGGCCCAGCGGGTGGGCTCCGTAGACGGCCTCGCCGAGCACGTCGAAGACCTTGTCCTGGGGGTCGTCTTCGTACATCGCGATCTCTTCGAGCACGACCTCGCGCTCGGTCTCCAACTCGCCGAAGCGCGGGCGCCAGATCATCTCGGCGATCACGTCGAAGGCCTTCTCCAGGTGCTGGTCGAGCACGCGGGTATAGACGGAGGTGTTCTCCTTGTCGGTCCCGGCGTTCAGCTCCGCGCCCATCGCGTCGAAGATCTGGTCGATCTCCTGGGAGGCGTAATGCTCGGTGCCGCGGAAGAGCATGTGCTCCAGCAGGTGGGAGATGCCCGCCTCGTGCTCGGCCTCCGCCGCCGAGCCGTTGTCGATCAGGAAGCCGAGCGCCACCGAGCGCACGGTCGGCATGCGCTCGGTGACCACACGCACCCCGGAGGGCAGCGTGGTAATGCGGTGCTCAAGCTCTGAGACTGACACTCAGTAGCGGTCGCGTCCACCGCGCGGGCGCCCGCCGCGTGAGCCGCCGCGCTCGCGCTCGGGACGGTCGCTGCCGTTGCGCGAGGGGCGTCCTGCGCCACCGCCGCCGCCGGAGCCGACGCCGGCCAGTTCCTCGGCGCTCTTACCGGCGATCTCCGGGTCCTCGGACAGGCGCAGGCCGATGCGCCCGCGCTCGCGGTCGACCTCGACCACGCGCACGTTGATCTCATCGCCCTTGTTGAGCACGTCCTCGACGCTGTCCACGCGCTGGCCCGGCGAGACGTTGGAGATGTGCAGCAGGCCGTCGGTGCCCTTGGCGAGCTCCACGAAGGCGCCGAAGGTGGTCGTCTTGACGACCTTGCCGGCGTACTCGTCGCCGACCTCGACCTCCTTCATCATCATCCGCACGCGCTCGAGCAGGGCGTCGCCCAAGTCGCCGTTGGCGGAGTAGATCAGCACCTGGCCGTCGTCGTTGACGTCGATCTGGGACTCGAACTCCTCGGAGAGGCCCCTGATCGTTTCCCCGCCCTTGCCGATCAACAGGCCGATCTGGGAAGGATCGATCTGGATCGTCTGGATGCGCGGGGCGAACTGGCTGAGGGACTCGCGCGGACCCTCGATCACCGCGGCCATCTTGCCCAGGATGAACGTGCGCGCCGCGTGGGCCTGCGTGAGCGCGTCGCGCAGGATCTCAAACGTGACGCCTGAGATCTTGATGTCCATCTGCAAGGCGGTGATGCCCTGATCGGTGCCGGCCACCTTGAAGTCCATGTCCCCCAGGTGGTCCTCCACACCGGCGATGTCGGTCAGCACGATGTAGTCCTCGCCCTCCTTGATGAGGCCCATCGCGATGCCCGCCACCGGGCGCTTGATCGGCACGCCGGCATCCATCAGCGACAGCGAGGAGCCGCACACTGAGGCCATCGAGGAGGAGCCGTTGGACTCGAAGATGTCCGAGACCACACGGATCGTGTAGGGGAAGTCCTCGATCGAGGGAACCACCGGCACGAGCGCGCGCTCGGCCAGCGCGCCGTGACCAATGTCGCGGCGCTTGGGGCCGATACGCCCGGCCTCACCCACCGAGAAGGGCGGGAAGTTGTAGTGGTGGAAGTAGTACTTCTTGGTCTGCAACCCCAGCGTGTCCAGGCGCATCTCCTCCTTGAGCGTGCCCAGCGCGGCGACGCTGAGCGCCTGCGTCTGCCCGCGCGTGAACAGCGCCGAGCCGTGCGTGCGCGGCGTCACGCCCGCTTCGATCGTGATCTCGCGAATCTCGTTCTCCGCACGGCCGTCGGGGCGCTTCTTGTGCACGGCGATACGCTGGCGGATGGTGGTCTTCTCCAGCTTGTCGAAGGCCATCTGCACCGCGGCGCGGCGCGCTTTGGCTTCGGCCAGCTGCTCCTCGGATGCACCCTCGCTCGCGGCGGGGGCGTACTGCTCGAGGATCGCGCTCTCAACGGCCTTGCAGGCGTCCTGGCGCTCGAGCTTGTCCTCCACCTGCGTGGCCGCGTCGAGCGCGGCGCCGTGGGAGGAGCGGACGTCGGCGAGCAGCGACTCATCGACCGCGGGAACCTCGACGGCCGTCTTCTCCCTGCCGACCTTCGCGGCGAGGTCGCGCTGCAGCTGACACAGCTTCTTGATCTCCGAGTGGGCGATGTCCAGCGCATCCAGGATCTCCGCCTCGGAGATCTCGTTCGCGCCCGCCTCGACCATCAGGATCGCGTCCTCGGAGCCGGCCACGACGAGGTCGAGGTCGGAGCTCTCCAACAGGTCCTCCTCGTTGGGGTTGACGACGAAGTTGCCGTCGATCTTGCCGATCCGCACCGCGCCGACGGGGCCGGCGAAGGGCACGTTGGAGATCATCAGCGCCGCGGAGGCGCCGTTCATCGCGAGGATGTCATACGGGTTGACGTGATCCACCGAAATGGGGATCGCCACCAGCTGGGTCTCATAGCGCCAGCCCTTGGGGAACAGGGGGCGCAGCGGACGGTCGATCATGCGCGCCGTCAGCGTGCCCTTCTCACCCGAGCGTCCCTCGCGCTTGAAGAACGAGCCGGGGATCTTGCCCGCGGCATACATGCGCTCCTCGACGTCCACCGTCAGAGGAAGAAAGTCAACGTCCCTCAGACCGCCGGCAGTGGCGGTGGAGAGAACCATCGTGTCGCCCTGGCGGACGACCACTGCGCCGGAGGCCTGCTTGGCCATCCTGCCGGTCTCAAACGAAATCTCGCTGCCGGCGATGTCCACGGAGACCCGTGTCACGGCGTCGCTGCTCATATGTTCCTACCCTTCTCGGCGCTCGCCCTTCGGTCGGCGGCGCGATCTTTATTTATCTCGTATCCGAACGAGAGCAGCTTAGCGGAGAAGGCGCCGAGGCAAGGCCGGCGCTATGCGTTTTTCAGGCCGCCGAGAATCATGTGCGCGCCGGGTAGGTCAGCGGGCGAGGGAGCCTGATAGCTCCAGCGCACGACCCCGTCGGGGCCGGTGATGACCAGGGCGCGCTGAGGGAAACCGCCCTCGTTGAGCACACCGAACGCAGCGCACGCGGCGCCCTTGGGCTCGAAATCTGAGAGCTGCGGGATGCTCACACCCAGCTTCTCGCGAAACGCCTTCTGCGCCCAGCTGGAGTCGCACGACACTCCGTAGACATCGACACCCTGCGCGCGGGGCTCTGCAAGCTCCTTCTCATAGATCTGCAGCTGGTCGGTGCACACGGGGCTGAACGCGAACGGATAGAAGACCAGCACCGTGGTCTTGCCCTGCAGATCCTGCTCGCTGAAGCGCTCGCCGTTTTCGGTCCCCAGGCTGAAGCTGGGCGCGGGAGTGCCGGGGTCCAGAACGCTCACGGCTGTTACTTACGCAGACCCAGCTCTTTGATCAACGCACGGTAGCCCTCAAGGTCGTTGCGGCGCAGATAATCGAGGAAGCGTCGACGCTGACCGACGAGCATCAGCAGGCCGCGACGCGAGTGGTGGTCGCGCTTCTGCTCGCGCAGGTGCTCGGTGAGGTGGTTGATGCGCTCGGTGAGCAGTGCGACCTGCACCTTGGTGCTGCCGGTGTCGCGCTCGTTGGCGCCAAACTTGACGGCGATCTCGCGCTTGCGCTCAGTTGTGAGGGTCATGGGGTGGACAGGCTAGCAAACGGGCACCGGGCGCCCGCTACGGACCCTGGTGGGCAACCGCTACCGCGCGGGCGTCCTCCACATCGCGGTGCATCTGCTCGACAAGCGCCTCGGCGCTGTCGAAGCGCCGCTCGCCGCGCAAGCGGGCCAGGAAGTCCAGGCGCAGCGTGTGGCCGTAGAGATCGCCCTCGAAGTCCAGGAGGTAGGCCTCGATCAGCTCGATACGCCCGGTTGTGAAGGTCGGGCGCACGCCGATGCTGACCGCTGCTGGACGGCCGTCGGCGAGGCAGGCGTAGACGCCGTGACCGGGGCACACAAGCGCGTCGTCGGGGATCAGGTTGGCCGTGGGAAAGCCCAGCTCGCGGCCCCGTTTATCACCGTGGGTGACCTCACCGCGCAATTGAAAGGGCGCGCCGAGCAGCCGCGTGGCCTCCTCCACCTCGCCTGCCGCCACAAGGCCACGGATGTGGCTGGAGGAGACAATCTCGCCATCGACCTCCAGCAGCGGGTGCACCACTGTCTGAAAACGCCCATCCGCGGCCAGCAGGCGCGTATCGCCGCGCGCCTTGTGACCGAAGCGGAAGTTCTCGCCGATCGAGACGCGCGTGGCGCCGAGTGAGTCCACCAGTACCCCGTCCACGAACTCGCTCGCAGTGCGCTGGGCGAAGTGGCGGTCGAATCCGACTACGATCAGCTCTTGGACCCCCAGCGCGGCGATCAACTCCGCCTTGACTGGCAGGGGTGTCAGCAGCTTGGGCGCGTGCTGGGGTGCGACCACGGACACCGGATGGGGCTCGAAAGTCAGCACGCTGTCGGCCCCGCGGATCACCTCCCGGTGGCCGAGGTGCACGCCGTCGAAGGTGCCGACGGCGACATTGCGCTCGCGGCGCTCCACATCCCCCAGGCGAGTGATCTGCACGGGCGAAGCCTACGGCGCGAGCGCCACTGTCGCGTCCTCGATGGAGTGGGCAGCTACGGCGCCAGCGCCGCCATTGCGTCCTCGATGGAGATTAGATGGCGCTCAGCCACTCCCTGCCACTGCTCGCCGCGCTGGGGTGGCGCGACGGTGTCCTTGACATCGAACGGCCCGATCGCGGTGCGCCGCAGCTGCACACAGTAGGCGTCGCCGAGGTCGGCGATCAGCGAGCGCACGTAGGTGCCCGAGGAGCATTCGATCAAAAAGCTCGCGCTCGTCGGCTCGCGCCAGAGCTGCTCGAAGCGGTGGATGGTGACAATCCGCTCGGGCATCTCAAAGCGCTCACCGCGCCGCGCGCGACGGTAGGCGCGCTCGCCGCCGATCTTCACAGCCGAGTAGATCGGCGGGCGCTGGCGGATCTCGCCGTGAGGCAGCCTGGGCGGGTCGGGCGGGATGCGGCCAGTCTCTGTGATCTCCCCCTCCGGATCGCCGGTGCTGGAGAGCGCACCCAGTCGCGCCACCGTGAGATAGCGCTTGGGAAGCTCCATCAGGTGGCGCTGGATACGCGTGGCTCTGCCCACTAGCACCAGCAGCAGCCCCGTTGCGAACGGGTCGAGCGTGCCGGCGTGCCCGGTCTTCACGCCGCCCAGGGCACGACGCACGGCAGCGACGACGTCGTGCGAGGTGATGCCGGCGGGCTTGTCGATCAGGAGAACTCCGTCCATGTGCTCATCATCGCGTCCAGGGGCACGGCGGGAGCTGGCCGTCCACCGCTGGGTCGGCGGGCGCTGCTCTTCGGTTCTAGGCGTGCGCTGGCGCGGGGTGCAGCTGCGCGGCGAGCTCCCGCCGCAGGAATGCGATCAGCTCCTCCAGCTCGAGCGTGGTGGAGAAACCGGCGGCGCGCCGGTGCCCGCCGCCGCCCTGGGCGCGGGCGATCAGCGAGACGTCCACGTCGTCGTCGGTGGCGCGCAGCGAGACCTTGTAGTGGCCGCGGCGATCGGCATCGATCAGCTCGCGCACGAGGCCCGCCACCTTGGTGCCCTGCACGGCGCGCAGGATGTCCACGATGCCCTCCGAGTAGCTCGCCTCGGCGCCCGCCTCGTTGAAATCCTCGGCGCTCAACCACGCGAGCGTCAGCTCCCCGTCGTCGTGGCGACAGACCTGGGAGAGCGCGCGCGAGAACAGCGTGAGCTTGGCGAATGGCATCTCCTCGAACAGGCGGCGGTAGATCCCCTGCACGTCGACGCCGGCCGCGATCAACGCCGCGGCCATCAGGTGCGCCCCTGGACCGGTGTTCTCATACATGAAGCGCCCGGTGTCGGTGATCAACCCGACATACAGCGCCTCGGCGACGGCCGGTGTCGGCGCGACGCCCAACTCGCCCATCAGATCCCACACGATCTCCGCGGTGCAGGAGGCGGAGGGCACGACGTGGTTGAGCGTGCCAAAGCGGGTGTTGTCGTGGTGGTGGTCGATGTTCAGCAGATGCGCGCCGGCGCGCAGCACCTCGGCGGAGTTGCGGTCGATGTTGCCGCAGTCCAGGAACACCACGGTGCGCTCGGCGATATCCACGGGCGCGATCTGGATCACATGCTCCAGCGCAAAGAAGCGGTACTCGTGCGGCAGCGGCAGCTCGCTCGGTGCGATGAACATCGGCGCGTCCTTGCCCAGCGCTGTGAGCAGGCCCTGCATCGCCACGAGCGAGCCAATCGCATCGCCGTCCATATTCTCGTGCGTGGCCAGCACGAAGCGGGAGTCCTCGCGGATGCGCTGCAGCACCAGCTCGCGGCTGTCTATGAGCGCGCCGTGTCCGTTGCCGTTGTGCAGGGTGCCGTTGCGCTCGCTCATAGGAGTGCCTTCCTCACGCGCGGTGAATCTCCTTCAGGAGCGCCACCGCAGAGCTTCTCTGCCGGGGGCTCATCTCGATGGACCCCTCTCTCCACGCGGCTCGATCTCCTCCAGGAGGGCATCCACGCGCAACGCGCGGTCGAGCGTGTCGTCGTATGCGAACTCCAGCGTGGGGGTGCGCTTGAGATACAGCTCGGAGGCGACCCGGCCCTGCAGGTAGCCGTGCGCGCTGCGCAGGCCCTCCATGCTGGCCTCGCGCTGCTCCTGCTCGCCGAGCACGCTCACGTACACGCGAGCATGGCTCAAGTCGGCGCTGGTCCTGACATCGGTCACGGTTATGAATCCCACCCTTGGGTCCTTCAGAATCTCCCGCCACGGCCTCGCCGATCACCTGGCGAATCGCCTCGTCGACGCGGCGCATACGTTCTGAGCTCATCCCTCTCCACTCATCCTACCCCTCCCGCACCCCCGGGGGGGCCGGGTGTCCTGGAGCGAATTTACCGAGGATCCAGGGTCTTTGGGGTCAGCAAGTGAGGAGCATGGACGTCTCAGGCCAGCTGACGCTCTACCTGGCGCGTCTCATACGTCTCTAACACGTCGCCCTCGCGCAGATCCTGGAAGTTGGCGAGCACGATGCCGCACTCAAAGCCCGTGGCGACCTCGCGCACGTCGTCGTTGACGCGGCGCAGGGAGGCGATCGTGGTGTCGTAGATGACGGTGCCCTCGCGCACGACGCGCACGTGCGAGCCGCGCGTGACCTTGCCCTCGGTGACGTAGGAGCCGGCGATCACGCCGATACGCGAGGCGCGGAACAGCTGGCGCACCTCAGCCTGGCCGAGCGTGGACTCGACCTGCTCGGGCTCGAGCATGCCCTGCATCGCGGCGCGCAGCTCCTCGATCGCGCGGTAGATCACCGCGTAGGAGCGGATCTCCACGCCTTCGCGCTCGGCGAGCTGGCGGGCGTCCTGCACGGGGCGCACGTTGAAGGCCATGATCACCCCGTCGGAGGCGGCGGCGAGCATCACGTCGGACTCGTTGATGCCGCCCACGCCGCGGTGGATGATGTTGACGGTGACCTCGTCCTGGGGCAGCTTGGCGATCTCGTCCTCGATCGCCTCCAGCGACCCCGCGACGTCGGCCTTGACGACCAGGCCGAGCTCCTTGATGGCGCCCTCCTGGGCGAGCTTGAAGACGTCCTCCAGCGACATCTTGCGCCCCGAGCGCCGGGCCAGCGCCTCGGTCTTCAGGCGGTTGGCGCGTTCGCCCGCGAGCTGGCGCGCGCGGCGCTCGTTCTCGACGACGCGCACGAGCTCGCCGGCCTCCGGCACGCCGTCGAAGCCCAGCACCTCGACAGGCTCGCCGGGCCGCGCGGCTTTCACGCGGGTACCGGTGAAGTCGCTCATCGCGCGCACCCGCCCGAAGCTGGCGCCGGCTACGAGCGCGTCGCCGACGTGCAGCGTGCCGCGCTGGATCAGCACGCTCACGACCGGTCCGCGGCCGGGGTCGAGCTTAGACTCGATCACGGTGCCCGAGGCCTCAGCGTCGCGGTTGGCCTTCAGCTCCTCCAGGTCGGTGACGACCTGGATCGTGTCGAGCAGGCTGTCCAGGCCCTCGCGCGTCTTGGCCGAGACGTCCACGAACTCCGTCTCCCCGCCCCACTCCGCGGGCTGCAGGCCGCGCTGGGTCATCTCGGTGCGCACGCGCTCGGGCTGCGCGCCCTCCTTGTCGATCTTGTTGACCGCCACGATGATCGGCACCTCCGCGGCCTTGGCGTGGTCGATCGCCTCCTCGGTCTGCGGCTTGACGCCGTCGTCGGCGGCGACGACGATCACCGCTAGGTCGGTGACGCGCGCGCCACGGGCGCGCATCGCCGTGAACGCCTCGTGGCCGGGGGTGTCCAGGAAGGTGATCTGCTTGCCGGCGTGGCGCACCTGGTAGGCGCCGATGTGCTGGGTGATGCCCCCCGCCTCACCGGCTGCCACCTCGGTCTTGCGGATCGCGTCCAGCAGCGAGGTCTTGCCGTGGTCGACGTGGCCCATGATCGTGACCACCGGCGGGCGGTCGACCATGTCGGCCTCGTCGTCTTCGAAGACGGGCTCCAGTTCGACGTCGTCGGCGGCGTGGACGATCTCGATCTCCTTGTCGAACTCCTCCGCCAGCACCTGGATCGCCTCGTCGGAGAGCGTCTGGGTGAGCGTCGCCATCTCCCCCAGCGACATCAGCTTCTTGATCACCTCGGGCACCGGCACGCCCATGTACTCGGCGGCGTCCTTGACGGTCGCGCCGGAGTTGATGCGCACCAGATCGGTGGCCTCCATCGCGGCGGTGTCGATCGGCGCGATCGTCTCGTCGTAGGTCCCGCGCCGGCGGCGCCCACGGCGCGGGCGGCGCTGGGGCTGGTTAGCCGGCCCGCCCTGCTGACGGCGCGATGCCTGGGAGTCGATCACCACGCGGCGGCGACCCCCCGGCCCGGCGGCGGCAGGAGCGCGCTCGCCGGTGCGCGAATCGCGCGTGGGGCGCACACGCTCGGCCTCGGTTTTGGCGGCGTCGATCGGGGCCTCTGGAGCACTCGCTACGGGCTGAGGCGGAGGCGGTGATGGCGCCGCCACCGGTGCCGGCGCGGACGCACCATTTGAGCCAAGCACCTTCAGTGCAGCGGCCTCGTCGATCGAAGACGCAGCGGCTTTGGCATCGACGCCGGCAGCGTGCAGCTTCTCCAGCAGCTCCTTGCTCGTAATGCCCTGCTCTTTAGCGATCTCATGTACGCGCTTCTTCATGTATTCAACGATTCTACGAGTTCGGGAGCCAGCTTCACCTTGCAGCGCAACGCGCGGGCAACACCTCCGCGTCGCTCGGCGAGCAACACGCACTCCGGATTGAGACCCAGCTCATCCTCAGCCCACCTCGTGCGGCCACGACACAGGTAGGCTCCGCGCCCGGGTAGCACGCCCTCAAGATCGAACACCGCGACGCGCTGGCGACCCTCACCGCTCGCGGCCAGACGCACCAGCTCGGCCTTCGGCGCCACGCGCCCGCAGCCGACGCACTTGCGCCGGGGCACATGGCCGGTTATGGCGCGGTCTCCGGGGCGAGGTCGGCGATGTTGTCGGTGGCGATCGCGGCCAGCGCTTGGTGGCTGTCCAGGCCGCAGTAGCGCGAACCCGGGAGCGAGGCGTTGGGGCAGCGTCGGCCGTTGGAGAGGACGGCGGCGCAGCGGCCCTGGACCTCCTCCTCCTCGTAGCCGTGCTCGGCCTCCTCGGCGGCGAATTCGGTCTCCGAGCGGATATCTACGCGCCAGCCGGTCAGGCGCGCCGCCAGACGCGCGTTCTGGCCCTCGCGGCCGATCGCCAGCGAGAGCTGGTCGTCGGGCACGATCACGGTGGCCTGCTTGGCCTCGTCGTCGACGAGCACCTCGCGCACCCGTGCGGGAGAGAGCGCTTTGGCGACGAAGCGCGCGGGCTCGTCGTTGAAGGGGATGATGTCGATCTTCTCGCCGCGCAGCTCGGAGACGACCATCCGCACGCGCGAGCCGCGCGGGCCCACGCAGGCGCCGACGGGGTCCACGCCGTCGGTGTGGGAGATGACCGCGATCTTCGAGCGGTAGCCGGGCTCGCGCGCGACGTTGGCGATCTCCACGAGGCCGTCGGCGATCTCCGGGACCTCGAGCTCGAACAGCTTCTTGATCAGCTCCGGGTCGCGCCGGGAGACGATGATCGAGGGGCCTTTGGTGGAGGGCGAGACCTCCTTGATGACGGCCTTGATGCGCTGGGAGTGGTCGTAGCGCTCGCCCTCGACCTGCTCTGACTTGGGCAAGAGCGCCTCCACGCGCTCGCGCAGCTGCACGAGCGTGTAGCGGGAGTCCGACTGTTGCACAATGCCGGTGATCAGCTCGCCCACGCGGTCGCGGTATTCCTCGAACATCATGTCGCGCTCGGCCTCGCGGATGCGCTGCAGGATGACCTGCTTGGCGGTCTGTGCGGCGATCCGCCCGAAGTCATCGGGCGTCACGTCGCGTTCGCCGATCTGGTCGCGGTACTGGGCGAACTTGGCGGGGTCGATTTCGGGGTCCTCGGGCTCGCGCAGCTCGCCCGTCTCGGGGTCCACGACCGTGCCCTCGTCGATCGTCTCGACGATCAGGTGCGCCTCCAGGCGCTCGGGGATGATCAGTTCGATGACGCGGAAGTCGGCGGTCTCGCGATCCATCTCCACGCGCGCGTACTTGGCCGAGCCGGGCTGCTTCTTGTAGGCGGAGAGCAGCGCGTCCTCCAGCGCGAGCATCAGCTTCTCGGGCTCGATGCCCTTCTCGCGCGCCAGCGCGTGCATGGCTTCCAGGATTTCGCGTGACATGGGCTACTCCTCGACCAGGTTGGAACGATGGATCTGCGCGTAGGGGATCGCGATGATGCTCCCGTCGGCGGCCAGGGTGATCTCGCTGTCGGTGGCCCCCACCAGCTCCCCGGTGAAGGAGCGCCGCCCCCGGGAACAAGTCCCCACCCGCCCCCTGGGCGCGCGCGTGCGCACCCGCGCGCGCCGTCCCACGAAGCGGCGGAAGTGGTCGGGCTTGGTCAGCGGACGCTCACAGCCCGGCGAGGAGACCTCCAGCGCGTAGCGCTCGCGCAGCGGCGCCAGCGCCAGCGTGACGCGTTCGCACACAGCGAGCGTGACGCCGTCGGGGTAGTCGATGAACACGCGCAGGGTGTCGCCGACGACCTCGGCCAGCAGCACCTCGACCTCGGGCTCGCCCGGGGCCAACAGCTGCTCGATCTCTGTCTGCATTGCGCTCATTGACTTCCTCCTGACATTAAAAAGAGCGGGCTCACCGCCCACTCCCGGTACGACTGCCGGCGTCTGCACGCGGGCACGAAAGCTGTCGATCGAGAATAGCATCGGCGCGCTGGGGCGCCTCGGTTGACCTGCTCCTGGGAGGATTCCTTCAAGCCCCGGCGCACAGACGGCCGCCTCGCTCCGCGGCTGGTTCAGCGCGCGGCTCGCAGCGCTGCGACGGCGTCGAGGATCGACTCGGCGACCGCGTCCTTCCCCGCCCGCGGCACGTGTCGCTCGCCCGTGGCGGTGAGGATCGTGACCTCGTTCTCAGACGCTTGAAAGCCGATGTCAGCGCGCGAGATGTCGTTGACGACGACGGCGTCCAGGCACTTCTCCCTGAGCTTGCCGCGCCCGTACTCCAGCGCCCCCTCGCCGTGCTCGGCGGCAAACCCCACGAGCGTCTGGCCCTCACGTCGCTGGGCGGCGAGCCCGCACAGCACGTCGGGCGTAGCTTCGAGCTCCAGGCGCAGACGCTCCTGTCCGGCCTTTTTGATCTTGCCGTTGGCGGGCGCCAGCGGTCGGAAGTCGGCTACCGCGGCCGCCATCAGCAACACGTCGCAGGCGGGGAACTCCGCTTCGCAGGCGGCCTGCAACGCCGCGGCGGTCGGCGCCTCGCGCCAGGCCACCCCCGGCGGGTGGGGCAGCGCGACGTTGGCCGCGACCACCGTCACCTGCGCGCCGCGCGCGTGAGCCGCCTGGGCGAGGGCGAGCCCCATGCGCCCGGAGGAGCAGTTGCCCAGGAAGCGCACGCTGTCGATCGGCTCGCGTGTACCGCCGGTGGTGACGAGCACGTTCAGGCCGCGCCAGGCGCCAGCGACAGGGCCGTCGCCGCTCACAGCAGCGGCGCGTGCCGAACCGTCGTCCGTGTCGGCGCCGGTGAGCAGGGCCTCGCACGCCTCCAGCAGACGCGCGGGCTCTGCCAGGCGACCCACTCCCTGCTCGCCCTTCGACGCAAGACGCCCCACCCCAGGCTCCACCACGTGCACGCCACGTTCACGCAACACCTGCAGGTTGGCCTGCGTAGCCGGGTGTTCGTACATCGCGTTGTTCATCGCCGGCGCCACCGCCAGCGGACAGGTGGCGGCCAGCGCCGCGATGCTGAGCAGATCCTCGGCCAGCCCGTGGGCGAGCTTGGCCAGCGTGTTGGCCGAGGCCGGCGCGATCAGGTAGATGTCGGCGTTGGCGACCAGCTCCAGATGGCTCAGCGGCTCGTGCGCGGGGGGCGGCTGCCCGGGGAACGCACCGCGCATGGGGTCGCGCTTGAACTCATCCGTGAGCACCGGCGCGCCGCTCAGCGCCGCGAAGGACGCCTCCCCGACGAAGCTCTGGCTGGAGCGCGTCTGCACCACCCGCACCGCGTGCCCCGCGGCGGTGGCCAGGCGTATGAACTCAAGCGCCTTGTAGGCGGCGATGCCACCGCTGACGCCGAGGAGTATTCGTGACATAGGGCTTCAGAGCCGGCGCGTCGCGCAGGACGCCGCGCCTCAGCGGTAGTGGTATTTGATCTTTCCCGCGGCTACCTCCTCGAGGGCGATCGTGAGGTAGTTCTTGGAGACCGTTTCGATCATAGGCGGCGGGAACTCATCGAAGGTGCCCTCGCCGAGGTTGTGGTAGTAGCTGTTGATCTGCCGCGCGCGCTTGGCGGCGACCAGCACGGAGGCGTAGTTGGAGTCGACGTTCTCGAGCAGACGGTCAATGCGGGGGGAGATCACTTTGGGGTCGGCCTTTCGTGGTTGAGCCTCAAGTGTAGTGTGCGCAGAGCGCTCAGCCGATCTCTCCGGCGACGATGCCGGTCAGCTCCTGCAGCGCGTCCTCGAGGTGGTCGTTGACCACCACGTGGGCGAACTCGGGTTGGGCGGCCAGCTCAGCCTCGGCTACGCGCAGGCGCCGCTCGACCTCCTCGGGGTCGTCGGTCCCACGCTTCTCCAGCCGTTCGCGCAGATGGGCAAGGGAGGGCGGCGCAATGAACACCTGCACCGCGTCGGGCAGCGCGGCGCGCACCTGACGGGCGCCCTGCACCTCGATCTCAAGCACCACGGGCACCCCCGCGCGCACACGACTCTCGAGCTCCGAGCGCAGCGTGCCGTAGCTGCGCCCGGCGTAGTCGGCGTGCTCGACGAAGTCGCCGGCGGCCACGCGCCGGTCGAAGTCCTCGCGCGTGAGGAAGTGATAGTCAACGCCATCGCGCTCCCCCGCGCGAGGGGCTCTGGTGGTCGCTGAGACCGACAGCTCGAGCGCTCCCATACGCTCCATCAGCCCACGGATCAGCGTTCCCTTGCCCACCCCGGAGGGGCCGGTGATTACAAACACGCGCGCCGTCACGTCGCGCACCCTAGTGCCAGGATCGGGGGAACGAATGCCGGGAGCGCGGGGGCTGAGCGAGGCGCCGGCCACTAGCGTCGCAGCAACGACACAAGCTCGGAACGCTGGCGCTCTGACAGACCGCCGATCGTCTTGCTCGGCGAGATGCGGCAGTGGGCGAGGATCTTGTTGACCTTCACGCGCCCGTATTTGGGGACGGCCAGCATCATGTCGCAGACCTTGGCGGTTTCGATGTACTCCGGCGGGTTGAGCAGCAGCGTGTGGATCGACAGGCGCCCGGAGCGCAGGTCCCGTTTGAGCTGGGCACGCCGGGTGCGGATCAGGTTTGCCCGCGCGAGGGCATCCATCCTCTGGTTCAGAGAGCGCTCGGGGGCCGCCGCGTGAGGAGGGGACGTCGTGCCCGTCGCCATTGCCATGGGCGGCGAGTCTACAGACCCGCGCGCCGCGAGCAAAGGAAAGTCCCGAATTGACCTGAACCTCAAGTTGAGGTTCAGCAATGTAGAGGGTAGTGGACGGTGAGAACTGGTGTTTGCAGGGGTTTTCAGTCGGGATTGGCCAGCCCACGCGCGATGCGCACACCGGCACCGGGGTCACGGAAGCTCTCGGTCCCGACCGCTACGAGAGTGGCGCCTGCGTTCAGCAGCTCACACGCGTGGCGGGCGCTCTGCACCCCGCCCATGCCCACCACGGGGATCGACACGCGGGCGGCCACCGCGGCGACCTGGGCGAGCGCGACGGGCCGGATCGCCGGGCCGGAGAGGCCGCCCGTGACACCGCCGAGCCATGGTGTGGAGGCGCCCGGCTCAAGCGCCATCGCGCGCAGCGTGTTGATCAGCGACACGGCGTCGGCGCCACCGGCCTCAGCCGCCTGCGCGCACGCTGCGACGTCAGCGGTGTTGGGGGTCAGCTTGACCACCAGAGGCTTTGTGAGAGAGGAGCGCACCTCGCGCAGGACCGCCTCCAGCAACGCCGGGTCGGCGCCGATGTCAAGGCCCGTCTCGACGTTGGGGCAGGACACGTTGAGCTCGACGGCGGCGATCTCCGGGCGCCGCTCGCAGGCCTCGAACAGCGTGGCGATCTCGGCGGCCGTGGAGCCCATCACGTTGGTGATCAGCGGTGGCGCGGCCCGGCGGGCAATCGGGGTACTCGGGGGGCCGGTGCCGGTGGCCGGGGAGATGCGTGCCTCCTCCAACAGCGCGCTCAACGCGGGCAGATCTGAGGCCAGGTAACCCTCCAGGCCCTTGTTGGGCAGGCCGATCGAGTTGACCATCCCCGCCGGGGTCTCCCACAGGCGCGGCGGGGGGTTGCCGTGGCGAGGCTCAAGGGTGATTGTCTTGGATACGAAGGCAGCGAAGGGGAAGCCCCCCAGCAGCGACTCGCCGAAGGCGGCGTGGGCGGCGAGCAGGTCGAAGGTGCCGGAGGCGTTGATCACCGGGTGCGCCAGCTCCAGTCCACAAAAACGCACGCTCATGCCGTCACTCACGCCGGCGCCCCAGCGTGCGCCTCAACCCGCTCCAACCGAGCGGCGTCAAGCACGGGGCCGTCCACGCACACGCGCGCGTAGCCGCCCCCGCGCACGGGCACGACGCAGCCGAAGCAGGCACCGAAACCGCACGCCATGCCGGACTCGAGCGCCAGCTGGGCGGGGATCCCGCGGGCGGCGCACAGCGCGCGGGTGGCCTCGAGCATCGGCGCGGGCCCGCAGGCGTAGACGGTGGCGTGCGCGTCCCGGTCGAGCTCGGAGGCGAGCAGGTCGGTGACGAGGCCGTGGTGACCGACGGAGCCATCGTCGGTCACCACCTGAGCATCGTGCAGCAGCCCAGCACCCATGGCGCGCGCACCGTCGCGAAAGCCCAACAGCACCGTCGCGGTCTCGCCCAGCGCGTCCTGCCAGATGGCGAGCGGCGCGATGCCCACCCCGCCACCGACCAGGATCGCGCGGCGCCCGTCGGCAGGCGCGGTGAACCCCACGCCAAGCGGCCCGAGCAGCCACACGCCGTCCCCCGCGCGCAGCTCACACAGACGGTGCGTGCCAGGGCCGACGTCCTCCAGCAGGTAGTGCGCCTCTCCCCCCCTCCACCGTGCGACCGAGAACGCGCGGGGCAGGAAGGGACGCTCGTCCTCCCCCGCCCCCCAGCCCTCCGCCGCGGCAAGCATCGCGAACTGCCCCGGCTGCGGGGCAGGGCCGTCATCGGCCACGCGCAACACGCGGTAGGCGCCCAGCTCATCGATGCCGGTGACCGTCAGCAGCCGCCGGCCGAGGGGGGCTGTCTGGCGGCTCACGCCACCCGCGCGGCGTCGGATCCGGTGCCCGCCGCCCGCGGGGCGCGGTGGCCGTGCAGCTCCTGCAGACACAGCACGGGCGGGGCCCCACCCTGCTTTGCGCGGGCGATGGCGCGCGCCGCGGAGACCCCGGCGGACAGCGTCGTCAGGCAGGCGACGCCGCGGGTGACGGCGGCGCGGCGGATCTCCCAGCCGTCGGTGCGCGCGCCCGAGCCGGTGGGGGTGTTGACGACCAGGTCCACGTCGCCGCGCTCGATCCAGTCCAGCACGTGCGGGGAGCCCTCGCCCAGTTTGTTCAGCCGCTCCACGGGTACGCCCATGCGCGCGATCGCCTCGGCGGTGCCGCGCGTGGCGAGGATGCGAAAACCGGCGTCGTGCAGGATCTGCGCGATCGCAAACGCCCCCGCCTTGTCGGAGTCGGTGACGGTGATGAACGCGGTGCCCTCGCGCGGCAGCGGCACACCCGCGGCGGCCTGAGCCTTGGCGAAGGCGGTGGGGAAGTCGCGCGCGATGCCCATCACCTCGCCGGTGGAGCGCATCTCGGGGCCGAGTACCGCGTCGGCGCCGTCGAAGCGGTCGAACGGCAGGACGGCCTCCTTGACCGAGACGTGGTCGCCGAAGCCGAGCCCTTCGCGCTCGCGCGGGAGACCGAGCGCGGCCAGCGTCTCGCCGAGCATGATGCGACAGGCGAGCTTCGCCAGCGGCAACCCGACGGCCTTGGAGACGAACGGCACCGTGCGCGAGGCGCGCGGGTTGGCCTCGATCACATACAGCCGCTCGCCGTGCACGGCGAACTGCACGTTCAGGAGCCCGACGACCCCGACCTCCAGCGCGATCGCGCGCGTGGCGGCGCGAATCTGCTCCAGCATCTCCCCGCCGAGCGAGTGCGGCGGCAGCACGCAGGCGGAGTCGCCGGAGTGCACGCCGGCCTCCTCAACATGCTGCATGATCCCGCCAATCCACACCTCCAGCCCATCGCAGAGCGCGTCCACGTCGACCTCGATCGCGTTCTCCAGAAAGCGGTCAAGGAAGATCTCTGGAGCGCCCGGAGAATCAACGGCCATATCGATGCCCTCGCGTTCGAGGTAGTGCTGGAGCCCATCGCGCGTATAGACGATCTCCATCGCGCGCCCGCCGAGCACATATGAGGGGCGCACGAGCAGCGGGTAACCGACCTCCTCGCCGCACTCCAGCGCCTCGGCGACAGAGCAGGCGGTGGCGTAGGGCGGGGCCTGTAGGCCCACGTGCGCGAGCAGCGCGCCGAAGCGCCCGCGGTCTTCGGCGAGATCGATCGCGTCGACGCTCGTGCCCAGCAGCGGCACTCCCGCCGCGGCCAGACCCGCGGCCAGCTTCAAAGGAGTCTGGCCGCCGAACTGCACGATCACGCCCTCCGGCCGCTCCACCTCGATCACGCCCAGCACGTCCTCCAACGTCAGCGGCTCGAAGTAGAGGCGGTCGGAGGTGTCGTAGTCGGTGGAGACTGTCTCGGGGTTGCAGTTGACCATCACCGCGTCGCGGCCGGACTCGCGCACCGTCATCGCGGCGTGCACGCAGCAGTAGTCGAACTCGATGCCCTGGCCGATGCGGTTGGGACCCGCGCCGAGGATCACCACCGAGGGGCGCTCTCCCCTGCGGACCTCGTGCGCCTGCAGCCGCTCCCAGGCGGAGTAGTAGTAGGGGGTGCGTGCAGGGAACTCCGCGGCGCAGGTGTCCACCGACTTGAACGAGCGCTCGCCCTCGAAGGGGGCGGCGGGGTCTCGTGCGAGCGCCGCCAGCTCGTGCAGGAACCACGGGTCGATGCTGGTGCGCTCGTGGACAGCCTTCACCTCCGCGCCACGGCGGAACAGCTCGAGGATCGCCTCATAGCGATCGGCCGTGGGCTCGCCCAGCCCCTCCAGCAGCTCGGCGGCCGAGGCTCCCGCCAGCCGCGGGGCGTCGTCCAGCTCGCGCGAGCGCAGCGCCTTGGCGAAGGCCTGCGCGAAGGTGCGCCCGATCGCCATCGCCTCCCCCACCGACTTCATGTGTGTGGAGAGCACGGGGTTGGCGCCGGGGAACTTCTCGAAGGCGAAGCGCGGCCACTTCACCACCACGTAGTCGAGCGTGGGCTCAAAGCACGCCGGGGTGACGCCGGTGATGTCGTTGTCGATCTCCTCCAGGCGGTACCCCACCGCCAGGCGCGCGGCGATCTTGGCGATCGGGAAGCCTGTGGCCTTCGAGGCCAGCGCCGAGGAGCGCGAGACGCGCGGGTTCATCTCGATCACCAGGATCTCCTCCGTCTGCGGGTTCACCGCGAACTGCACGTTGGAACCCCCCGTCTCCACGCCCACCGCGCGGATGACCGCGATCGCCTGGTCGCGCAATTGCTGGTAGAGGGCGTCGGTCAGCGTCTGCTGCGGAGCCACCGTGACGGAGTCGCCCGTGTGCACGCCCATCGGGTCGATGTTCTCGATCGAGCAGACGATCACCACGTTGTCGGCGGCGTCGCGCATCACCTCCAGCTCGAACTCCCCCCAGCCCAGGACCGACTGGTCGAGCAGGACCTGGCCGATCGGCGAGGCCTCCAGGCCCCCTGCGACGATCGTGCGGAAAGCATCGGGCGTACGCGCGATGCCCCCACCGCGCCCGCCCAGGGTGAAGGCGGGGCGCACGATGCAGGGCAGGCCCAGCTCGGGCAGCGCGTCGAGCGCGCCCTCCACGCTGGTGGCGATCGCCGAGGCGGGCATCTTCAGGCCGGCTGCCGCCATCGCCTCGCCGAACAGGCGGCGGTCCTCCGCGCAGGAGATGGCATCGTAGTTGGCGCCGATCAGCTCCACCCCAAAGCGCTCCAGGGTGCCGTCGTCGTGCAGCGCCTTGGCCAGATTCAGCGCGGTCTGGCCGCCCAGGGTGGGCAGGAGCGCGTCGGGGCGCTCGCGCTCGATTACCTGCGCCACGGGGCCTGGGAGCAGCGGCTCGATGTAGGTGGCGTCGGCGAACTCCGGGTCGGTCATGATCGTGGCGGGGTTGGAGTTGACCAGGACCACCTCGTAGCCCTCCTCGCGCAGGACCTTGCACGCCTGCACGCCGGAGTAGTCGAACTCCGCGGCCTGGCCGATGACTATCGGACCCGAGCCTAGGATGAGGATCTTTTGGATGTCACTGCGCCTTGGCATTTCAGATGTCCATCCACGCGGGGCCTGGGCCAACGCCCCGACATTGAAGTGCCCCGCCGGGCATCCAGCCCGTCGATTTTATGGGGCCGACCGGGCCGGCGAAGCCGGCCCTCCAAACAGCCCTCTCACCTACGAAGGCGCTCATCGAGTCGTCTCCGCAATCTCTCTTTGGATGTCGCTGCGCTTGGGCATCAGGCTACGCGACCCTCGCCGGCCCCCCTTGTGGGGGCCTCATTAATTCTTTCCAAGAAGCGGTCGAAAAGGTAGAGGCTGTCGTGCGGGCCGGGCCCTGCCTCGGGGTGGTACTGGACCGTGCCGCCGGGCACGTCCAGCAGCTCGAGGCCCTCCACCGTGCGGTCGTAGAGGTTCACGTGCGATAGCTGGGCTGTGCCGAAGTCGGTCTCCCAGCGCACGGGCTCGTCGGCGTCGATCGTGCGCTGGCCGCCGGGGCCCACGACCGCGAAGCCGTGGTTCTGGGAGGTGATCTCGATGCGTCCGGTCTGCAGGTCCTTCACCGGGTGGTTCGCGCCGCGGTGGCCGAAGGGCAGCTTGAAGGTGTCGAGGCCCACGGCCCGGCAGAGCAGCTGGTGGCCCAGGCAGATGCCCCACACCGGGCGGTGGCCCACCAGCTGGCGGACGGTGTCCACCACGTACCCGAGCGCCGCGGGGTCGCCCGGGCCGTTCGATAGGAAGATGGCCTCGGCGTCGCTGTCCAGCAGCTCCTGCGCGGGGGTCGTGCAGGGGTACAGGCTCACGCGCGCTCCGCGCGCCACGAGGTTGCGCACGATCGAGCCCTTGATGCCCGTGTCGAGCACCGCGATGTGCGGCCCGCCTGCGCCGGCACCGTTGGGCTGGTTGCCGTGGTGGGTCACTTCGCGGGGCGTCACCGTGGCGGCGAGGTCCTGGCCGTCCATCGGCGGCTCGGCCTCGATCATCGCCTGCGCCTCGGCCTGGGGCACCTCGGCGGGAAACAGGCCGCCGCGCATCGCGCCGGCCTCGCGGATGTGGCGCACCAGCTCGCGGGTGTCCACGCCGGTGATGCCCGGCACGCCGCAGTCCTGCAGCCAATCCAGCCAACCGCGCTCGGCCTCGGGGGCGTCTTCGCGGTTGGTCGCGGCGCGCATGATCGCCGCGCGCGCCCACGGGCGCTCTGACTCCATCGCGCGGGCGCTGGCCCCGTAGTTGCCGATGTGCGGGTAGGTGAAGGTGATCAGCTGACCGGCGAACGAGGGGTCTGAGACCGACTCCTGGTAGCCGGACATGCCCGTCGTGAACACCACCTCCCCCACCGCGTGGCCGGGCGCCGCGCAGGCCTCGCCGTCGAAGCGCGTGCCGTCTCCGAGCAGGACATATGCCGTGGGCTCGCGCATCACGCGACGGGCCTCTGGATGGCGTTCGTCTCTAGGGCGGGCATCGTGCTACGGCTCACTTGATCAGCGCCTGCACGGCTTTGAACTCGGGCGTCCCGGCGCGCTCCAGCAGCTCGAACAGCGCCGACTCGACCGTGGTCACGATCGCGCCTGCGCGCTCCAGGCGCTCCAGCCCGCGCTCGTAGTCGATCTGGTGGCGCGAGCCGACGGCGTCGGCGGGCACGTGCACCTCGACTCCCTGGGCTATCAGGTCATGGACCGTCTGTGAGACGCACACGTGGGTCTCGATCCCGCACACCACGGCCTGCGTGCGCCCGTGCGAGCCGATCCCCGAACGCTCGAAACCCTCGGCGCGAACGGCGCTGAAGACGCTCTTTTCGATCGTGGGCTCGGCGGTGAGCCCCACCTCGGGCGCGGTGTGCCCTAGGCCCTTCGGGTACTGCTCGCTCACCACCGCGGGCAACTGGAGAATACGCGCGGCCTGCACCAGCTTCGCGCACGCCGCCGCCACCGGGGCGAAGGAGGGGTAGCCGCGGAACGCCTCCTGCACGTCCACCACGACGAGCGCGGCGCGCGGGCGCGAGAGCAGGCTCATCGGCCTCGCCTCCCCCGACCGGGTGCGGCCAGATCGCCGGTGTCCATGCTGGTGTACGTACTCGCCGGCATCAGGCGGCCACCACCGAGAACGCCCGCTCGCGGTATGCGACCGCGCCGGCGGCCACCGTCAGCAGCACCCGCCCGTGCAGCCGCCGCCCGGCGAAGCAGCAGTTCTCCGAGCGGCTCTCCCAGCCGTGCTCTCCCGGCGTCCACTCCGCGTCGAGGTCGATCAGCGTCACGTTGGCCGGCTCGCCCACCGCGATGCGCGGGAGGGGCAGCTCATACAGCTCCGCCCCCGCCGTCATCCGCTCCACCAGCAGCTCCAGCGCCAGCACTCCCGGCAGGACCAGATCGGTGTAGAGCACCGCGAAGGCCGTCTCCAGCCCGGTGGTGCCCATCGGCGCCTGCTCGAAGGGTACTTCCTTCTCATCGCGCGCGTGCGGGGCGTGGTCTGAGGCCACGCAGTCGATCGTCCCGCTGCGCAGGCCCTCCACCAGCGCGGCGCGGTCCTCCGCAGTGGCGAGCGGCGGGTTCATCTTCATGCGCGTGTCCAGGCTGCGCACGTCCTCTTCGCAGAGCAACAGATGGTGGGGGGTCACCTCGGCGCTCACCCTCACGCCGCGTGCTTTGGCGCCGGCGACGGCCTGCACCGAGTCGATGCACGAGAGGTGCTGGAAGTGCACTCGGCCCCCCTCGTACCCGGCGAGCGTGGCGTCGCGGGCGACCATCGTGGACTCGCTGACGCTGGGGATCCCCGCGATGCCCAGCGCGGCGCTGACGGGACCCTCGTGCATCGCGCCGCCGTGGGAGAGCGAGGGGTCCTCCTCGTGCAGCGCCAGCACCCCCCCGCAGAGGCGCTGGTAGCGCAGGGCCTTGCGCAGCACCCCGGCGTCCACCACCGGACGCCCGTCGTCGGTGAAGCCCAGCGCGCCCTGCTCGCGCAGCTCGGCCATCTCGCTCAATTCCCTTCCCTCCAGCCCACGGGTGATGGCCGGCAGGAAGCCCACCGGCACGCGTGCCTCGCGCGCGGCGGCGTCGCGCAGCGAGCGCAGGAGTGGCGCCGAGTCGATCACCGGGGAGGTGTTGGGCATCGCGATCACCGCGCCAAACCCTCCGGCGGCCGCCGCGCGGGTACCCGTCTCCAGGTCCTCCTTGTGCTCCTGGCCGGGCGTGCGCAGGTGCACGTGGGGGTCAAAGAAGGCGGGCAGCAGGCGCCTGGCGCGCCCGTCGATCGCCTCCTCGCCCTCCTCGCGGCTGAGGGTGCCCGGCGGCGCCAGCTCGGCCACCTCGCCCGAGCGCACGCGCACGTCCTGGCGCGCGTCCAGCCCACTGCGGGGGTCGAGCACGTGCACGTCGCTGAGCAGCAGGTCGGCCGCCGTGTGCGGGCCGTGAACGAGCGGCGAGGCGGCCATCACGTGGACCTGGGCGTCGCCGTCATCCGAGCCGGCGCATCAACGTGGGCCAGCTGTGGCCGCGCGCGGCGGACATGGGTGGGCCGAGTGTTCGTCATGCCAGCTGTGGCTCGGGTGCAGGGGTGGGCACGGGACTGCCGGCAAGCAACTCATACAACACCGCCATGCGCACCACCACGCCCGCTTCGACCTGGGCCGTGATGACCGCTTGCGGGGAGTCCACGACCTCCCCGGAAAGCTCCACGCCGCGGTTCACGGGCCCTGGGTGCATCAGCACCTGGCGCGGGGAGAGGCGCCGACCGTTGATCTGATACCACGCCACATACTCGCGCAACGAGGGCACCCACGCCTCGGTCATCCGTTCTCTTTGCATGCGCAGCGCATACACCACGTCCGCGGAGGGCAGCTCGCGCAGCGTGAAGCGCACCTCGCACCCCAGCGCCTCGATCCCGCGCGGGATCAGCGTCGGCGGGCCGGCCACGGTGACCTTCGCGCCCATCTTTTGGAAAGCCAGGATGTTCGAGCGCGCCACGCGCGAATGCGCCACGTCGCCCACGATCCAGATCGAGGCCCCGTCCAGCGCGCCCACGCGGCGGCGCAGGGTGTACACGTCCAGCAGCGCCTGTGTGGGGTGCTCGTGCTTGCCGTCCCCCGCGTTGACGATCGCCGCCGAGCACCAGCGCGAGACCAGCTCCGCCGACCCCGCCCACGGCGTGCGCAGCACGATCGCGTCGGGCTTGTGCGCGGAGAGGGTCAGGACGGTGTCCTTCAGCGACTCCCCCTTCTCCACGCTCGAGCCCGAAGCAGCGAAGTTCACCACGTCCGCGGAGAGCCGCTTGGCGGCCAGCTCGAAGGAGGAGCGGGTGCGCGTGGAGGCCTCGTAGAACAGGTTCAGCACCATCCGCCCGCGCAGCGCGGGGACCTTCTTGATCTCGCGGTCGGAGACCTCCGCGAAGCGCTCGGCCTGCTCCACGATCCGCTCGATCGCAGCGCGGTCGAGGTCTTCAATGGTGAGTAGGTGGTTCACGGTGCGACCCCCACCGCGGTGACGGCGATCGCCACCTCGTCCACGTCGTCCAGCTCGCGCACGCGCACGTTGACGTGCTCCTCGCGCGAAGTGGGCAGGTTCTTACCCACATAGTCCGGGCGAATCGGCAGCTCGCGGTGGCCGCGGTCGGCCAGCACCGCCAGCTGCACGCGGGCGGGGCGCCCGTAGTCGAACAGCGCCTCGATCGCCGCGCGCACCGTGCGCCCGGTGAACAGCACGTCGTCCACGACCACCACCGTGCGCCCGGTGACGTCGAAATCGATGTGCGAGGCGTGCACCACCGGCGCCTCGGGGCGACTCGCCACATCGTCGCGGTAGAAGCCGATGTCGAGGTCCCCCAGTGGGATCTCGGTGTGCAGCAGCTCCACCAGCAGTCCCTGCAGGCGCCGCGCGAGGAAGGCGCCGCGGCGGTGGATGCCCACCAGCGCCAGGTTCTCTGCCTGCGGGTTGCGCTCGGCAATCTCGTGGGCGATGCGCACGAGCGCCCGCCGCACGTCGTCCTCGTTGAGGACGACTTTCTCTCTGTCCACCGTCTTTTCCTTCCTGGCCTCGCCGGACCGGGTTAAAGGAGCACTTGGGTAGGGCTGAATGTATCAGTGCGGGGCGACGGTCTCTACGTCCGCCACCGGCGCGGGCTCCGGCCCGCCCTCCCGCTCCCGCACACGCTCGGACCAGCGCACCAGCTGCGCCGCCCCGCGCTCGGGGAAGGGCACCTCGATCGTGTCGAAGTCACGCGGCACCTCACTCGCGGCGAACACAGCGCGGGCCTCGCGCTTGCAGTCGGCGGGCGAGTGGCGCGTGGAGAGGTGCACGAGCGCCAGCAACCGCACCTGCGCCCCGCGCGCCAGCTCAGCCGCCTGACGAGCGGTGGAGTGCCCGGTCTCCGCCGCGCGCGCGGCGTCCTCCTCTGTGAAGGTGGCCTCGTGCACCAGCACGTCGGCTTCGTGCGCGGCGATCGCCAGCGCCTCGCACGGCACCGTGTCCCCTGAGATGACGAGCTTGCGCCCCTCGCGCGTCGCCCCCATCACCTGCTCGGGTGCCACGCCGTTGACTGTCTCCCCGCGCTGCAGGCGCCCAAAGTCGGGGCCGGGCGTCACCCCCAGGCGCTCGGCCAGCGCCGGATCCAGGTGCCCGGGGCGGGAGTCCTCCACCAGTGCGTAGCCAAAGGCCGTGCCGCGGTGGTGGCGCACAGGCACGCAAGCCACGCGGTACCCGTCGTACTCCACGGCCTCGGCGGGCGCGAGCTCCACCACGCTCAGCTCGTAGGGCAGGCGCCCGTAGATGAAGCGCGCGTCGTCCATGAGCCGCCCCAACCCAGGCGGCCCGTAGATCGTCAACGGCTGCTCACGGTCGCGCAGGGCAAATGACTTCAACATGCCAGGCAGTCCCAGCCAGTGGTCGGCGTGGAAGTGCGTCAGGAAAACGCTGTCCAAATCTGCCAGCCCGACAGAGCGCACCAGCTGGCGCTGCGTCCCCTCGCCGCAGTCGAACAGCAGCCGCTCGGCGCCTCGCCGCACCATGATCGCGGGCAGCCCGCGGCGTGGGCCGGGCACAGAGCCGCCGGTTCCGGCGAAGAAGATGGACAGGTCCATGGAGGCAACGGTAGCGGTGGGACGGCTCTCGCCGTGGGCACCACGGCGCGCGGCTCGCGGTGTCCCACGCTCACCCCGCCCACGTGCCCGCCCCACGCCCAAGACGGGGACAGCGCCCACGATGCGCACTTGGCGCTGGCGCTAAGCTCCCAAGACCGAA
This sequence comes from uncultured Solirubrobacterales bacterium, assembly GCA_963844765.1. GTDB lineage: Bacteria > Actinomycetota > Thermoleophilia > Solirubrobacterales > Solirubrobacteraceae > Palsa-744. The sequence goes on along the minus strand of CAWJPN010000001.1, from coordinate 260,792 downwards.
GGCGCCGTTCCGCGGCGTCGCCTGCGCCCGTAGCTCAGTGGATAGAGCGCTCGCCTCCGGAGCGAGAGGTCGCTAGTTCGAGTCTAGCCGGGCGCATTACCCCGTATCGCCAGCTATAGAGCCAAATCTGAGGCTCCGCCGGCGACCGCAACACCACCCCAGTCACCCTCCAAACCGGCGCTGCTGCCTTTTCGCTGCCTTAACCGCCGCCCTTTCGCTGCCGTTTCGCTGCCCCCCTTGCGGGCGCCGCTCGTGCACGAGGAGCTACGACGCCGAGCCGAGAGGGCAGCCCGCGGCCTCGCGCTCCAGCCTGCTTTGAGCAGGCGCACTCCCCGCGTTGATTGGCAACCGTCGAGCGGGGCCTCGACGGCTTGTGACAGAGCGGACAAGCGACGGCTTGTGACAGGGCGGACAAGGTTCTAAAGATGTGTCCGGGACCTTGACAAATCTGTCCGGGTCCTCTACACTCTAGGGAGAGGGTCGAGGAAGACCCCACCACCCGAACGGAGACACCATGACCACCACCACCCCCGTCTCATCCCGTGCCGTCGAGCAGAGGCAGGTCCGGGAGCTGCCCGAGGACCCGCCCTTCGCATGGACCGGCTGCAAGCCCGAACGGAGCCTCCTGTACCCCGACCTGTACGTGACGATCGCCTGGGGCGAGAACGGCACCACCACCGCCTACCTGAACGCCCACGGCGAACCCGTAGACCCGCCGCTCGGGACACCCGAGCGCTGAGCACACCACCACCCAACCCGATAGGAGAACCCACCACCATGCACCCCGCCAACCGCCCCAGCTACCGCAAGGTCCAATGCGCCTGCGGCTGCACCCTGCACATGACCGCCCGGCACGTCGAGCACGCCGGCGTCCCCACCTGCGGGTGCGGACAGCGCATGAGGATCGTCCCTACGCAGCACCGCGCGCCCGTCAAGCCCGCCCGTCGATCCAAGCGCACGATCACCCACCCGCCGGCGGCGCCCGTGAAGGCGAAGCCGGCCCGCCGGCGGTCGGCGAAGCGGCCCGTGAGTCCGAGCGTCGCGGCGCTGCTCAAGATCAAGTTCCCCAGCCGCACGAGCGACCCCGGATGGCAGTTCGCAGAGTGGCGCGAGGCGACCGGCCGCACCGATCGCAACGACCGCCCCGGCACCGTCGAGGTCTACCTGAAGCACGACGCGAACAGGATCGTGGACGAGAAGGCCGCCCGCGCCTACCTGAAGGAGATCACGCCCCAGCTCGCCGCGCGTGAGGCGGTGCCAGCATGAAGGCCCTGTCGATCAAGCAGCCGTGGGCGCACGCGATCCTGCACGCCGGGAAGGACATCGAGAACCGGACGTGGCGCACCACCTACCGTGGACCTCTCCTCATCCACGCGAGCGCCCGCCCCGACCTGGCGGTCAGAGGGATGATCGAGAGCCAGCACGGCATCCTGATCCCGGCCGACGCACCGACCGGGGGGATCGTCGGCGTGGTCGATCTGATCGACTGCGTACAGGGTCATCCCTCCGCGTGGGCGATGCCCGGACACTGGCACTGGATCGTTGCGAACCCCCGGCCGCTCCCGCTTCACCCGCTGAAGGGGAAGCTGAGCGTCTTCGATGTCGAGTACACCCCGCAGCTCAAGCCCGCCGAGGCGGTGGCGGCATGACGCGGCCTATGCACCCCGACGACGCCCGTCGCAAGCTCCGCGAGTACGCCCGCCGGCGCAAGGCCGCTGACGAGCGCGTCCACCAGCTCATTGCCGAGCTGGCGGACCTCAGCGCCACGTGCCGCGATGCCGGCCTCTCGATGACCGAGATTGCGCAGCTCGCCGGCGTCAGTCGATCGACCTTGTACGACTCGCTCCCGAAGCCCACGGCCGATGACGCCGCCGAGTAGACACGCCTGCACAGACGGCACCCTCATGGCCGTTCGCACGTGCTCCGTGCCCCACGCGGAGCGCCTACTGCTGCTCTGCCCCTACAGCTCCCGCGCGGTGCTTCGATCGGCGCCTCGACCTCCGACCAGGGCGACGATCCTCTCGGCCGAGCGAGCGCTGCATCTGCGGCGCTCAGCGGTGCGCGCAGCTTTCCGTCCAAGCACGCGCGTATCATCCTTGATACAATGCAAGGCGACAACAAAAAGCGCCCCCGCACCGCGCCAACGGCCGGGGGCCGGACACAGGAGGTCGAATCTCCCATGCCAACAGCGAAGGCTACCCGCGCGCCCGAGCGCGGACACCAGGTACAGCAGGCCCGCCGTCGCGCGGGCTTGACGCAGCAGCAGCTCGCCGAGAAGATCGGCGTCGGCCGCGCCACGATCGCGCGCATAGAGGCCGGCGCCCTGCCGACCGTGCGGATCGCCCTTGCGATCGGTCGTGCGCTCGGCGAGCCGGTCGAGGATCTGTTCGGGGGTGAGCGCTGATGCCGCGTCCAGCGACAGGTCAGGTGATCGTTGACAAGCGCCGCAAGAGTCCGACGTATGCCTTGCGCTTCAACGCCAACGGCGGACGCCAGTACGTTGCGCTTGGCAGCTCCGAGGAAGGATGGACGCGGGCGCGCGCGCAGGACGAGTTGGAGTGCGAACTTGCGCGGGTGAAGCTGGGGACGTGGGAGCCGCCGAAGCCGGCAGACGTTGAGCCGGCGCCGGCGGTCGAGCAGGACCCGACGTTCCATGAGTTCGCGTCACAGTGGTTTGAGGCGAGCAGGGGCGAATGGCGGGAGACGACGCGCCTGGACTACGAATGGCAGCTCTCCCACCACCTGCTGCCGTTCTTCAAGAACCATCGCTTGTCGCAGGTCACGATCGCCGAGGTCGATCGCTACCGGGCGGCGAAGGTCAAGCAGGGCACGCTCTCGGCCACGTCGATCAACAAGACGATCACGCGCCTGGGGCAGATCCTTGAGGTCGCGGTCGAGTACGGGCTGATCGAGCGCAACCCGGCGCGCGGGAAGCGTCGCCGGCTGAAGGCGAGCAGGCCCGCGGCCGTGTGGCTGGACTCGGCGGAGCAGATCGACGCGCTGCTGGCCGCGGCGGGTGAGTTGGACCGCAAGGCGAAGGCCAACGGGCAGGTCCCGCGCCGTGCGATCCTCGCCATGCTGACGTTCGCCGGTCTGCGTATCGGCGAGCTGATCGACCTTTGCTGGCGTGATGTGAACCTCGCCGATGGACGCATCACGATCCGGGCGTCCAAGACGAACGCGGGTGTCCGAACGGTGGACCTGCTGCCGGCGCTCCGGGATGAACTGCTGGCGCTGAAGGCGCGCACGGATGCGCCCGCGAGCGCTCGGGTATTCCCGACGCAGGCCGCCGGCCCGATGAACCCCTCGAATGTCCGTAACCGCATCCTCACGCCGGCGGCGAAGCTGGCGAGCGAACATCTGGAGCAGGCCGGCGGAACGCCGCTGCCTGCCGGTCTGACGCCTCACAAGCTCCGCCACACGTTCGCCTCGATCCTCGTCGCGCTCGGCGTCGATCCCGGCGCGGTGATGGATCAGCTCGGGCACACCGATCCGACGTTCACGCTGCGCGTCTACCGCCACGGGATGCGACGCGACCCGGCATCCAAGGCGGCGCTTGGGACGCTGGTCGGCAGGCTCGATGCGCTTGACCAGGCGACAGCCGAAGACCGAAGCAGGGTGCCTGCCATCGGCTGACCCGCGGCGCTCGTCGGGGAGCGCGTTCGGACGGTGATCGGTGATCGGCTGCGACCGCTGGTGAGTACCGCCGCCGCGCGAGTTGCGGCCGGGACGGTGCAGCGTCGGCAGGTGCGCGAGTCGAGGCGTTCCGCGAGCTGCCAGTCAGGCACGACCACGACCCGGAGCACACGGGCGCGTATGGCAGGCTCGACATCATCGGCCGACCGAACGGCCGGGGCAGCTCTGGATCGCCGCGTGGTGGCCGTGCGAACGGCTCTCACGGCGCCCTGAGAGGGTGCGCGGCGTCTAGCCGAGCGGTACGGGCGACGGCATGGCGACGACGACCTTGTACGTCATGCCGCGCGCCTTGCACCACTTGCGCTTCAGCGCGACGTGCTTCTCGGCTTCCTGCATTTCGCAGTCGAGGTCCGAGCCGCCCGACAGGACATCGACGAGCACCGGGGCGTGGCCGTCGTCGGTGTAGTAGTAGCGGTCGAACACGGCAGGCTCGCGCTCCCGGTTGTCCTCGGCAGGCACCAGGCACCCGTCGAGCACGTAGCCCTCGATATATCCGGGCCTGCCGATCTCGTCGCTGATCTTGTCCGGCCAGCCGAGGGCGTGCAGTTCGCCGAGCTGGACGCCCTCGTCACCATCGGCGACGATCCCCGTGCCGTCAAAGAGGTTGACCCTCGGGGCCTCGGTGATCGTGCCGGCGGGCGCCACGGCGGGCGGGCGTTCCTCTATGTGAGGCGGCGCATGACCGCGCCGCCGCTGGGGTCGGTGGAGAACTGCATGTGTTGCAGCGTCCCGGTGCCGGCCTCGCTCTCGCGCAGCGGAATCGGCCCGAGGGCACCGCCCCCGATGGTCGGGATGCCGAGCTGCTCCAGCTCCGGGACGCGCCCGCCGGGGACCGCGATCGTCGGGATGCCGAGTCGCTGAAGGTCGCCGGCCGTCGCCTCACGGAGGCGAACCGGCCCGAGAGTCCCACCGTCGAGGGTGGGGATGCCGAGCGCGTTCAGCCGGCGTTCGGACTCCTGCACCGGCACGGCGCATGTGGAGCCGGGCCAGTCCGCCGGCAAGCAGTCGGTGGCGCCAAGCGCGTCGGCGCGCGCGGTGATGTGCTCCCGGTCGGCATCGCTGCCACCCGAGCGGTTGAAGTCATCCAAAGCATCTTCAAGCTCCGACTTGCTCGTGATCGGGTAGGACCCATCGGGTCGAGCGGCGCCTTCCTGGGCGAGCAGCTTGCGAGCGGCGGGCGTGTAGGACGTGGCCTCGCGGAGGCCACGCGCGCCGCCTTGCGACGCGGCGATGTGGGCGCGCATCGCGCTGGCGTCGGGCAGCTTCACGAGCTGGTTGAACAGCCGGTGGGATTCGGGCGAGCTGGCGGGTATCTGTGCCTCGCGCAGCACGACGGCGGCGGTGAGGATGTTCTCGGCCGTGCGGGCGCGGGCCTCGGCGTCACGCAGCCTGTCCTCGATCACGGTGGGCATACGGCACATCTTAGGCGGGCGGGCAGACGCGCTCGGGCGGAGCGGGGTCAAGCGTCTTCGTACACGGCCACTCCGCCGCTGCGGATGAGCGCGGCGCGCGCGTCTTCGTTCGTGCGTGGCGAGTATGTCGAGCCGCGGTTCAGGTCGAGATAGCGCAGGACCATCCGCTCGGTGATCCGCGTGGATGTCTCGTAGACCTCGCGGATACGACGGTCGGCTGCGTAGGCGCGCGGGTACTGGCCGTCGATCTTGGTTGCCTCGCGCCACCGCACCGCTGCGCGTTCGGAGGAGAAGCGCTTGACGGCTGTCTGCGGGTCTCGGTGGTCGGTGTTGCGCTCGATACCGAAGAAGGCCATCAGTCGGCGCCCTCGGACGCGAGCGCTATCGTGACGTGCAGCTCCCGAATGGCGCCATCGGTGGTAGGGCTGCCACGACGCATCCTCCGTTGTAGGCCCCGACGCCGGGTGTGATGTTGAGCGCACCCGACGCCGGGGGTCCCGCGTGCCAGGGCGGCACCCTGTGGGGATGAGCGCCGGCGCGCTCGAAAACGATACACGCCCCGGAGTCTATGGACTGCCGTCCCTGGACTTTGGTAGGCGGACTGCGGGATGTTTATTGCGTGCGTGCGCCGCCGAATCCTGCCGTTGGGCCGACCGTCAAGCGGCTCCGAGAAGCACGCTCGATGACACAGGAGGATGTCGCGTTCGCCGCGCGGCTGAACGTCTCCGGCCTCTCGAAGCTCGAACGTGGCAAGGTCGATCCGCTGTGGGGCACGATCGAACGGATCGCCAAGACCTTCGGGATGTCGGTCGCCGAGCTGGCGCAGGCCATCGAGGACACCGCCGCCTAGACCTGCCGGCCGAGGCCGCCCCGCGCGTACACGCGGGCGGCGAAACGCGGGTGAGCGCTCATCTTCCCTCGCCCCCGTCATCCACGTGCCACGCGAGGATCGCAGCGCACGCGAGGCAGCCCACGAACACCACGGCGACGGTGCCCATCACGCACCACTCCCGCCCATGATCTCCGCGACCGTATCCGTCAGCCACCGCGCCTCCGCCGGCGTGAAGGAGACGACGAGCGGCCCGTCGTGCAGGTGTAGGCGGAGCTGCACACCGCCCGCGGCCTCTTGCAGCGCGGCGGGTTCGATACCCATGCGGAAGCGGCTCCCGATCGTCGTGAGGTCGATACTGCGCGCGCTCACAGGGACACCAGCCCGAGGGCGGCGAGGTAGAGCACCGGCTGTGTGGCCTGCACGCCATCGCCGTCGAGGGTGATGACGCCGGCTTCGGCGAGGCGCCCGAGGGCGTCGGCGAGCGCGCCCGGCTCCACTCCATCCAGCTCGCGCCCCAGCTCGGCGTGCGTCCAGCGTTCGTCGTGATCCTTGCGCACGAGGGCGAGAACGATGCGCCACTCGACCAGGTGCTCGTGGTCCTCGGCCAGCAGCTTGCCGGCCAGCGTGCGCACATCCGGTGCGTACTCACCGTCGATGATGATGATGCGTGTGCGTGCCATGCGGGTCTCCTTTGGTTGGAGGCCCCGGAGGGCGGCTCAGCGAGGAAGAAACCCCGGCCGGGTCGGTTAGGGTTCTGGCGCGCTGGAAGTAGTCGCTTCCGGTGCCAGGGGGCCGGGCGCTCACACCGTCGCGGCCCCCATTTCGTTGCCGTCTCAGAAGCGTACTCGATCGCACATGCGATACTCCGCACGCGCGATCCCGCGTGGACAGGGGCGCAGGCAATTGGGAGGCTGCCCCTTCGATGGCACGCTCCCTCAACCAACCGCTCGGAACGACCGTTCGCCAGCTCCGCGAGGAGCGCGGACTCTCGCGGGAAGTGCTCGCCGTCGCCGCGGGCCTCACCACCGGCACCCTTGCACGCTTGGAGCTTGGCCAGTCGGACCCCGCGTGGTCAACGGTACAAGCCGTCGCCGCTGCGCTGGACGTGAGCGTCGCGGAGCTGGCGGAGAAGGTCGAAGCGGAGCACTGATTCAACGGTCGCCGCCGGCGCGCGCAAGGCCCCCGATTGGACCTCGGCGGGTAGACCTCGCCGCCCGCGCGCGTGGGCGTTCGCACGGCCTTCTCGCGCCCACGCGACGCGCACGGCGGCGGCGGGTCGGATCACCTCTCCGAGGCGGGCAGCGCTCGCCCTCCCGCTGCTGTGCGGCGCGGCTATGCAACGGCAGCGAGCGGGGCGCCCCGTGCTGCTCGCTTGCAGTCGGCCGAGCAGTAGATCGCGCTCGCCTGGCGCTCCTCGGGGATCTCGCCGTGGCAGTGCGCACATAGCCGCTCCTCGACCGGCTGGTCGTGGTCCTCTGTGAGCAGTCCGCCAAGCCCGCGCCCGGACCCGCGGCGCTCAAACGCCTGGCACCAAACCGACCGCAGATCGCGGAACACGTCGCCCCATTCTGCGTGTTCTCGCGGCCCGCGCGCGCACGCCAGCGCCGCGGCCAACGCGGCCGGCCATGCCACCGCGAATGTCTCGCCGCGGCGGCGGGCCGCGGCCAGCTCCTCGCCGAGCCGCGCGGCGGGCCTAGTCGTCGCGGTCATCGGTGGCGAACACGGGTTGAATCCTGCGGACAGCGTTGCCGGGCAGCGTGTACGGGAGCACCCATTCAAGGGCGCCAAGGCGCACCCCGAGCCAACCCGCCAGCTCGCCGAGCGGGACACCGGCCTCCGCGCACGACACCGTGAAGCCCGCGCGGAGCGCGTCGAACGCGCGGGGCGGCGGGACACCCGCCCGTGCGCACGCCTCCCGCAGACGCCCAAGCGTCCGCCGGCGGTCGAGCGGCCCGCCCGCCACAGGGTCACAGAACACGAGCCGGCCGGGCGCGTCGCCCGCACTGTGCGAGAGCTGGTCGAGGGCCGCGCCGAGACGGTCAGCGAGCGGCACGAACCGGCCGGGCGCGAGGATGCGCTGCTGCGGCCAGTCCACATGCCCCCAGCGCAACTCGATCAGCTCGCCGAGCCGCAACCCCGCGAACCCACCCCCGAGAAACAACGCGCGGTCAACATGCTCATACGGGCCAGCCGGAAGCGCCTCCAGCAGCGCGTCCAGCTCACCCCGATGGATCGCGTCAACGGACACCGAGCGTGTCCAACTGCCCCGTCAGCCCCTCGGCGCCGCCGACGAGCCGGTCAGACGCATCGGGATCACCGACCGGCGTGAGCGCACCAACCGCCTCACCATCGGGCACGCGCAGCCCAGCTCCACTCGGGTCTACACCCTGGCGGGCGCGCAGCCCACGCCGCGACACCGCCAGCAAATCACTACGGGGGATGCGATGCGCCAGACCGCCCTTCACAAGACCCTCAAGGGCCTCGCCCACGCTCGCCGAGAAGTCCGGCAGACCCGTCTCGACTTCCTCGGCGAGCGCTTCCGCCAGCTCATCCCGAGAGCACACACCGCCCTCGCAAAGCAGCCCGAGCAGACGCCCCTCCAGCCCCGTGTCACTGTTAATAGTTGCCATCAGATTTATCCTCCTGGTTGGTTAATCGCACACTACGCGGCCGTCCGGCCACCCTCACCCGAACTCAGACCCCGAATAACGCCGGTACTGCTGGGCGATACCACTCCCACCCCCAGCCGCAGCCGCCGGCGGCCCACCCGCCAACGCACGGTCATACAGACTGATAGCCAACGCCTGCGCCAGATCGCCGTGACTCCCACCGACACGTGGGTTGACCACACTCGCGCTGCCCGCCGTGTACCGCGACCGCAGCCGCCGCAGCTCACGAATCAGATCAGGATGATCCGGCAGCTCCAACTCGCCCGTGTAGATCAAGCTCCTCAGCTCCGCATACGCAGCCGTCTTCGAGCTTGCAGTCATCGGGATGGCCTCCACCCTCACACCCGCACGCTGAAGACGATCAACAACAGCCCTGCTCGCATACTGGTCCGTCACAGCCGGAGCACCGTAACGCTGGCACTCCCGCGCGACCTCCGCAAGAATCGCATCCTCCACCAGACGCCGCTCCTCAAAGCTCTCCGGCCGTTCCGGCTTCCACGCACGAACGGTCCCAACGATCAGCTTCTCCGGCCGCCGAGCATCACGCCCAACGATCGCCAGCCCCGTCGGGTCTCGGGCGAAACTAGGGTCGATCCCGGCCCGCCAGTCCATGCCCATTTCCGGATTCACAGGCATCACCGGACCGACAACCGCGGCCTCCAGGCGCTCGGGATCTAGGTACGAACTGCCAGAACCGACCAGCTCGGCAAGGAACTCACTCCGGTAGCTCTCAGGATCGCGCCGGCGCTCCCCCTCAAGGAACTCCGGCGAGATTGTCGGATTCATCTCCTCCGTACCCAACTGCACGCAAGCCACCCCATCATCCTCACCCGCCTGCGCCAGCATGTCAGCAAAGAACCCGTCTATCCCGTAAGGCGTGGACGAGACGACGATCCGACCCTCATTGACGAACTGCGCCGTACTCGGCGAAAGCGCTTCCCACACCCGCGCGGCCGTCTGAAAGCCATCCGTCTCACTCACGAAATGGGCCGCCTCATCAAACGCAAGAAAGTGAATCGGCCAGCCGCGACCACCACGCGACGAACACGGAAACGCCGCGATCGCCGTGTCATTCTCAAAACGAATCTCGTCCTCACTCGAAGCCACGACCAGCGGCGAGAGCAACGGTGAGCGCTCCACGATCGCCCGCGCCTGCGAGACAATAAGCCGCGCCTGGCGACGGTTCGTAGCGATAGCAACAGCCCACCGCGTCTCACCCGGCTGGACGAACCGATCAAGGTGAGGGGAGAGCAGGCAGCTATGCAGCGCCGCGAGAGCCATCATCGTCGTCTTCCCGCTACGACGCCCAAGGCAGAGAACGCTCAACCGAGACCCTTCGATCAACCCCAGCACATCCCGCTGCCTCGGCCACGGAGTGAGCGTGCCGCCCAACAGGTCGGGATCATCCACGGCATCCAGGAGCGCCACCCGCCTCACGCCACGGCCCTCCACCTGCGAGCAGGCAGGCAGGCCGCAAGACGGGCCGTGCGAACGGCTGAGCGAGTCACGCCGCCACCGCCCACAGCTCCAGCTCGCACCGCGCGCCGCCAACGTCCACCGGCAGCTTGCGAGCATCGGCACACATGAGCGCCCGATCATCGGCGAACGCCAGCCCCCCGTTCAGCGCGTCGAGCACGGCCTTCACGAGGTTGTCCAGGTCCGCGTTCGCCCGCGCACCGTAGAACCGCGCTGACAAGCCGAACGGCACGCCTCCGAGCGCCGGGCGCCCCGACGCCATCCAACACGTCTGCACCAGCTCGCGGTACGCACGGCTGCGCGCCGGCAGGTAGTGACGGCCGCCGCGCGTGCTTCGGCTGCGCCCCAGCGGGACCGGCACGCCGGGGATCACAAGGCGCAGGCGTGCCTCCTCAGCATCGGGCCGCTGGTCGAGGGTCACGGGCTGGCGCATCAGTCGCCGTCGCCCTCGATCGCGTCGTCATCCGCGGCGGCCTGGTCGTGCTCGTCGCCCTCTACGTCGGGCAGCTCGGCGTCAGCGGGAAGCGCAGCCGCGTCGATCGGCTCGGCCACCGCCGCGTCGCCGTCGAGCGCGTCATCGCCGTAGCGAGCCTGAAGGTGCTCTTGCAGCCGGTCGCCGGCGTTCGCCACGCGCACCAGATCGACGCCCAGCGCCGCCCGTGACTTCGGCGTCATGCCAAGCTCGCGGCAGAGGTCGAGCACGTGCCCGCGCACCCTCAGCTCCAGCTCGACCGCTGGACGCAGGCTGCCGTCGTCGCGTTCGATGCCCTTCGCCACCAGATGCGTTGTGATCCGCTGGAGGCGCACGAGGCTTTCAGCGAGTTGCCTGACGATCAGGGTGTCCTCGCGTGGCAGGCCGCCATCATCGGCACGCACCGGCGCGTCCGCCGCAAGCGCTTCGTAGACCCGCAGCTCCTCGTCGTGAAGGTGGGCCTCGGTGATCGCGGCGTAAGCGCCGTGCGATCGTGCTCGGGCAAGACCACCATCGCCCGCACCGGCTCCCGGTCGCAGGTTCGCAAGCTGGCGCGCACGAGCGCCGGGCTTCTCGCTCAACGGCACGGCTCGGCCTCCCGCTCAGCGCGCGTGTGATCCAGCGAGAGGGCGATCATCGAGAGCAGAGGCGGCACGCCGGCGTCGCGGTGCGCCGCGCGCACGGCCATCGTGCGCGCCGCCTCCGCGCTGACAGCGGCCAGCGTCACCGTGCCCGCCGGGATGCGCCACCGCGGCGGGATGTCGTGCTCGCCGATCGCCACCTCCCACGTCGGCAGCGGCCGGCGTCCAGGTGCCCGGCGTGGACTCTCGCGCGCCGCGCTCACGGTGCTGCCTCCTCATCGGCGAGGAGCGCCCAGCGCAGGCGCCACGTGCGCGACTCGCCCGCGAGGCAGGTCGCGCAGAGCGGCAGCCAAGCCGTCGCGCCGGTGCGCCGGTCCCGGACCTCGACTCGGCGGCGCGCGAGCTTGCCGCAGCAGTAGCACGGCTCGACCGCCGGTTTCCTGGCGGCGTCAGGCATCGTCACCACCGCGAATAGGCAGCAATCCGGCGCTGCTGCCTTTTCCCGCACCCCGCCGACGCCGCGAAACCGCCCGACTGGCGGGCGTTGACGGGTCTGGCGACCTCTCGCTTGCCAAGCGACCGTTCCATGCCTCCAGCGCGCGGTCGAGGTCGAATCGCCACCGTGGCCGCGGCCCGTCGCTGATCTTCACGCCGCCGAAGTCGGCAGCCCGCGCGTACACGGTGTCACGGCTCAGGCCGAGCCTGGCCGCCAGCGTCGCAGCATCCACGAACCGCGGCTCCGCCGGCGTCGAGCGCAACCGCTCGGCGACACGATCGGCCAGCACGTCGAGCTGCGCGTCTGTCAGCTCGATCGTGAAGGTCAGCGATGCGCCCCCGCTCGATGGAATCGCACTCGGGAGCGGCGCGGTCGAATGAGTGCCCCGGCGTGCCATCAGGTCGCCCTCGTGCTTGTGGCGGCGTGACGGGTTGTGACGGGTGTGACGGGTTGACACACTATCCGTGTGTAGGGGGTTCTATGTGGCGATAAGGGGGCGAACTCGTCATAACCCGTCATCGCGTCACCTCGGCGCCGTTGTCTGGCAGCAGGGTGAGTCCTCGGCGCTTGCGCACCTTGGCTTGCCTGGTGGTGTCGAAGCCGCGCTCGGTGAGCTGGCGTCCGAATGTCGTCTGTGTGCCGGTGCGCTCGTGGTTCGCCTCCGCCCAGGTGCAGAAGGCGCTCCAGAGCGTCGCGGCCTCGACCTCGGCGGTGGGGTTGACCTCGCAGCAGTCGGCGAGGAACCGTCCGATGAGGTCCATGTCGGTGCGGTACTCGTGTGTCGCCGTGGTGACGGCTGTTGGTGCGCCGAGGCCGTTGTGTTGCCAGTCCAGGCAGCCGCGTACGGCCCACGCGAGGATGCCGGGTAGCTCGCGGGTGAGTTTGTCGGGGAGGTCGCGGTCCTGGTCCTCGTCGGCGATCGTGACGCTGAAGGGGATCAGCCGGATTCGTCGCCACAGGGCGTGGTCGGTTCCGCGCACTCGCGGCAGGTGGTTGGTCGAGGCCCACACCTTGAAGTTCGGCGCGAACTCAAACCACTCGGCGCGCATGTAGCGCGCGGCGATGACATCGGAGCCGGTGATCGCCTTCACGCGCTCCTCATCGAGGCGGCGGCCGTCGCCGGTCTCCGATGCCGTGACGAGCCGGGCGCCGCGCAGACGGGCGAGGTCGTTCGGGATCGCGTCGCCGTGGTCGCGCTCAAGCAGCGTGGAGCTGGGGGTGTGTGTGGCGTAGTCGCCGAGGGCGCGGCGTAGCGTCTCCTGAAGGGTGCTCTTGCCGTTGGAGCCGGCGCCCCAGCACAACGCGATCACCTGCTCGCGCGTGGACCCCGTGAGCGAGTAGCCCGCCCACCGTTGCACGTACCCGATCAGCTCCTGGTCGTCGGCGAAGATGGTGCGCAGGAACTTCATCCACACGGGGCACCGTGCGTCCGGGTCGTACGCGACCGGGGCGAGCTTCGTCAGCATGTCCTCGCGTCGGTGTGGGCGCAGCTCTCCGGTACGCAGGTCGATCGTCCCCGCGCGTGTGTTGAAGGCCCACTGGTCCGCGTCCAAGTCGGCTGCGTGGGCGATCACGCGGCGCTCGCTCGCCGCGAGCGACACCGCGGCACGCAGCCGCGGCTCGGCTTCCGATGCGCGCGCCCACTTGGCGGTCGCCTTGCGCTCGTCGTCGTCGTCGCAGTTCGCGGCGTCGTGCAGGATCGCGCGGACGGCCAGCTTCGCGCGGCGCAGCGGCTCGCCCGTTTCGTCGCGCTGCCATCGCCGCCCGTCCCAGGCGAACCACCCCAGGCCCGGAATCCAGCGCAGGTCATCGCCGTGCGCGGCGATCAGGCGCTCGGCGTTGCCGAGGTCGCTCAGCTGGTAGGCGCCCACGGGCGTCTCGGATGGTTCACCGACTGTCCCGAGGGCGTGATCTTCCTTTCGGCTCATGCCGCCCTCGCGAGTTCAGGGTCTTCGTCGAGGATGGCGACGACGAACGCGATCGCTCGGGCGGCGACGTCACGTGACGCGGCGGCGATCTCGATTGCTTCGCGGGCGCGCTGCTCAGCTTCCTCGATGCGATCCTCAGCGGGGTCGCGCTCCAGCACCGCAGCCACGTCGGCCGAGTCGCATCCCGCGCTACAGCGAAGGTCGATTGGGCCGCCACGCCCATGCTCTCGGATCGTGAGCGTCCAGGCGCCGACCATGCACGCGGGACAGACGGCCGCCCATGTCGATAGGTGCTGCTCGTCCCAGCGGTACGGCAAGCGGTAAACCCGCAGGCGTTCGAGGGCGCGATCGAGGGGCCAGTCCGACCGGCTCATGAGCGCCCCCACGGCTGATCGCCCCAGTCGGGATCTTCGTGAAGCTCGCGAAGCACCCGCTCGCGCTCAGCGCCCGTCAGCTCTTGCTCACCGACTGCGGGCTGCTCACGCTTGTGATCGCCGGCGCGCGCACGCTGGCGACTCGCGTCGGCCCAGCGCGCGGCGAGCTGGTCAAGCAGCCCGGTCACAAGCAGCGCCCCCCGTGCGGGCAGGCATCTGCGTCCAGCGCGTCGCGTCCTTGGGGTGCGCTAGCCTGCGGCATGTTGGGCCTGGCCGCCCGGCGAAGTTTCGAGCGACGGTGCGGTGGTTTCCGCGCCGTCGTTCTCGTTAACGGGGTCGCTGGCGAGGACTTTGAGCACGCGACGCAGGGCTTTTGAGCGGCCTGGTCGGTATCCCTGCTCGAACAGCCGGACGCTGTTGATTGAGACCCGAGCCTCTTCGGCGAGTTGCTGCTGGCTCAGTCGGGCGGCGCGGCGAAGCCCCCGAATCGTCTCGGGGGCTGGGGTTGAATCACCAATGCCAATTTGCACGCATCACGTTAGACCTTGGAGCGGCTGCGATGGCTGGCGGCGCCGTCAGGCCGTTAACGAGGCGGGGGATCTATGCGTGCGCGGTGTCGCCGTCGCTGAGGTCAGTCGGGGGGGCCGTGGCGCCGGGGCTGTCGCTACGCCGGCGCATAGCCCATATCGCCGAGGCGCCCCCGGTGACGATCGCGGCTACGCCGACCGCTTCGCGATGCAAGACGATCGCCAGGACGGCCACGGCGATCACGGCGAGGAAGACGACGAGAGCCAGCCATTGGCCGCGACGCTCGCTCCCGTAGTAGGCGTGCATCGAGTCGCGGTCGATTTCGCGCAGCCCGTCGATCGTGCGGTGGCGATGCTCCGTCTCGGCCTTCCACTGGTCCACGATCTCGCGCGCAAGGCCCGGCACGGTCTGGTCGTACTCCGCGAGGGACGCAGGGGGCGGAAGGGGACCGCTGAAGCTCGCAGACCACGCTAGGCGCCGGTCACGCGCGGTGTCGTCAACGACCGGCTCGCCGTCGATGACATCCTCGGACCTGTCGAGTTCTTGAGCGCCGGCCCCCTGCTCGCGGCGGCCTTCCGGCGATCCACCCGCTGGCGGGCCGCTAGGCTGGGTCGTCACGGAATAGGCGTTCGCCGTCGCGCCGGAGTGCGTGAGCGTCCCCGAGCAGGGACCCCGGGCCGCGACGAACGAGCGGGGGGGCTGGCCGGCCACGGCCCAGCAGCCGGAAGACGGACGCCACACCGCTTGAGAAGCCCGCACGACGGGACGCCCTGACGCGCGCGCGGCGCGACACGTTGAGAGTGCTCATGGCCGTAAGCGTAGAGCTTTGGTCCGAGCGGCGCAACGGTAGCCCTCATCGCCCTGCCGGGACGCCGACGCCGATAGTTGCCTTGAAGCGCCTGGTGCCATCGCCCGCGACCCTACCGTGGGTGCCGATACTTCAGACCCTCGCCCGAGAAAACGGGCGGCACCCCACCCACTGGAGCGCCGCCCGCCCGGAGAACTTCCTGCCGAGAGACAGCCTACGGGCGCGCGCGGACACCTCGCGCCGGCGTTGGCTTCGCGCTAGAGTCCAGACCGTGGCCTTCTCACCCGAGCACGACCAGCATGTCCGCGGCGCGATCACCGATATCGAGCGCCGGCTGAACAAGGTGAAGGAAGAAGTCGCGGCAGCCGTCGAGTCGCTGGACCACGACGACCCGGAGGGCGCGCGGTTCGCGCTCGATGAGGTCGTGTCCGGGATCGAGGCGGCGGGCAAGGAAGCCGGGCTGGCGCAGGCCGCGCTGAAGGCCGCGCGCGAGCAGCAGCAGCAGCCCTAGAGGTCCGAGGCCCCCGGCGCCCCCCGCAACGACCCGTGAGTGAAAAGGCAGCAGCCGTGTTCCGCTGCCTTTTCGCTGCCCAATCGCCTCGGATCGCTAGGACCGGCTCGACAGAACCCCAGCAAACATCGGGTTGGATGCCCGCCGATCGGGACTGGCCGCGTTCTCCGGAGCGAGAGGTCGCGCGTTCGAATCGCGCCGGGCGCGCTCCAAAAAGCCCCGCAAACGCGGGGTTTTTTCGTTCAGGCGACCTCGCGGGGCGCCGGGCTCACTGGCCGGTTTTCACCCCGTTGGCCACTATTGGCCAAAACCCCGCCCTCGACCAGCTCCCGGAGCTGCGCCTGCTCATCCTCGCCGCGGCGCATCGCCTGGGCATAGACCCGCAGCGCGAGCGCCGGATCGGTGTGCCCCATTTCGTTCATGACGACGGGCGGCGTCTCACCGAGCGCGTACAGCAGCGAGCAGAACGTCCGCCGCAGCGAGTGCGGCG
Source organism: uncultured Solirubrobacterales bacterium (assembly GCA_963844765.1). Taxonomy (GTDB): domain Bacteria; phylum Actinomycetota; class Thermoleophilia; order Solirubrobacterales; family Solirubrobacteraceae; genus Palsa-744. Next base: position 244,519 of record CAWJPN010000001.1, on the reverse strand, counting down.
TCAGCTTGTCCGGCAGCGGCGGCAGGCCCTCGGCCTCCAGGCGCTCGCCCGCACGCCTCACGGCAGCACTCAGCACCCGGTTGCGGAAGTTGTCCGGGCTCATCTGTCCCCCGGTGCGTGTGGCGAACACGTACGCGGTCTGTGGCGCGTCCTGGTGGCGTCCACGGAGCGCCAGCAGCTCATCCCGCAGCGCGCCGCGGATCTTCACCTTGCGTCTACCGGCGTCTGTCTTGGAGCCCGTGTGCAGCCATCCGCCGGCGAGGTCCACGTCGCGCCAGCGCAGCGCGCACAGCTCGCCGATCCGCAACCCCGCGAACGTCAGCGTCGCGAGCATCGCGCGGCGCTCGACGTGCCGGCGCCCACGGGATGCGCTGCGGTCCAGATCGCCTGCCGCGTCCAGCAGCGCCGTGACCTGCCCCGCAGCATCCAGATACACCGCGAGGGGGCGCGTTCGCGGACCCTGCGACCCTTCCCCTTCGCGGGGTTCCGGGCGATCAGCTCACGCTCCACCGCACGCTCCAGGACCGCGCCGAGCAGCGTGACCGTCATGTTGATCGACCGCGCCGACAACGGGCCGTCTTCCGCGAGCTTCGCGGCGATGTACCGCTCCACCGTGTCAAACGTGATCGCGTCGAGCCGCCGTTCCCCGAAGTACGGGATGAGGTGGCTCTCAAGCCGCCAACGGTAGTCCGCCTGGGTGTTCTCGGCGAGCTGCGCCGCGTTGAGCGTCCACCATTCCTCGGCGAACTCATGGAACGTCGGTGTGGTCGTCGCCTCGGCTGGCGGCTCGATCGCGGCGGGCGGCTGCCACACGCCACGCTCGACATCCGCGAGTGCGTGGCGCAGCGCGATCTGCGCCTCTTCGTCGCTCACCGGGCCGAGCGGGACACGACGCCGCTGGCCGTAGGCCGTAAACCGCAGCGAGCGGTACGTCACCCCGTCGCGGGCCTGGTGCGTCGTGACGCTGCCCCTCGTTGGACGTGCCATCACGCATCATCTCCCATCAGGTTGTCTTCGACTTCACCGAGGGTCATGCTCGGCTTGCCGGTTCGCCCCTTCCCGACTACGCCACCCTTCACGGTCGGGTCGAGGATCATCCAGCGGTCGTAGTCCAGGGCGCGCGGGTCGCGGGTGCGCGACTTGCGGAGTGCGAGCCCCTGCCGCTCGGCCATCGCCCTGAGCCGGTTCTCGCGCACCTTCTCGGCCCGCTCTGTCGTCGTGCCCATCGTTGGTCCTTTCGCTTAGCCGAAGCTCCTACCCGGAGCCATGCCAGAAAGGGTACCACACCAACTACGGGACACGGTACCCTACGCGATGCCCGTTGTCACTTCCACAACCTCCGCCATACGCCGGCACGGCCCAGCGCACGGCCCACGGCGATGTTCTTCGCGCGGCGAGCTACCCGCTTCGGATTCCCCGACGCGACGGCCCTCGCGGTCGCCGACAGCCGAGCCGCCCGGAATAGTTGCGCGGTCAACGAGCGCTGGCGTGTCATCGTGTGCCCCGCGTGTAGGAGCCGACGCCGGGCGTGATATCGAGCGCACCCGACGCCGGCCCACGTGCCAGGGCGGCGTCCTGTGGGGATGAGCGCCGAGGCGCGCAAAACGGTACAGGTTCACTTGAACTGGTGCGCTGACACCTGGACTAGCGCACCAGTTCACGGCATGTTCCTCTCATGCCAACAAGGGAACCGCCCGACCCCGCGCTCGCCGCCGCGATCCGTCGCCTGCGGGCAGAGCGCGGCATGACGCAGGAGGACGTGATCCACCGCTCCGGGTTGAGCGTCACGGCGTACGTCCGCGCCGAGCGCGGCACATCCAACCCGGCGTGGACGACCGTCGCGCGCATCGCGGCCGGGCTCGGCGTATCCGTCTCCGAGCTCGCGCAGGCCACCGAGGACACCCCCGCCTAGACCTGCCAGCCAAGGATCACGGCGCACACCACGCCCGCGAGCAGGGAAGACCAGGCAGATCACGAGCACGATTGCCGGTAGCTCGGACAGTCCGACCCCGCCTGGAGCACGATCTGCGCGGTCGCAGCCGCACTCGACCTGACGATCACGGAGCTGACAGCCGCCGTCGAAGCGGAGCGCTGACACGGCCCCGAAGTGTCGGACGATGCGACATATCCCTTGCTTTGGGAGCTGCCCGGCGCGAGACCATCACGAACCACGCCGGGCGCTCACCATCCCGCGACAGGGAGAAGAGGACCCGCCACGAAACCAATCGCGCCAGGCGGCGGGCCAGGGGTGAAAGGAACGAAAGCCCCTGGCCCGCCACGGCGCCCGATGAAGGGAAGGCGCCGGCTGGCACACGCACCGCTTGCAGGCACAGCGCGAAAGAACAAGACTCACCCCCAGTAGCTCCAGCCGTACACAACGCGGGCCTGCTGCGCCACCACCGTCTGACTGCTCGTTGCGGGACTCGGGTTCAGGCTCGCGGCCTGAGCCAACTCTTCAATCGCCATGACATTCCTTTCAGTTACCTGTTTGGGTTAGCCTTCTCGCCGGCGCCTCGCCTGCGCCGTAGCGAAGTGCCAGGTCGGGCGTCCACCTGCACTCTTCGACCGGCAGCGCGGCGCCCGGCAACTCGGTGATCCGTGTGAGTCCCTGTAGCGCCGGGTCCGCAGCCTCGATCGTCTCGACGGCGCTCACAGCGTCTCCTCCAGCCGGGCGAGTTCATTCGCTTCGGCAAGGATCTCTGCTGTGGGCTTCCGGGGCACCGAGCCCACCATCGGAACACCCGACTCGCGGAGGTCGAGTAGGCCCTCCTCTGGCTCATACGCGGTCTCGCGTAGCCGCGAAGCCTCGGCCTCGCCAACATCACGCGGGACAGTCGGCACACCATCCACGCTGAGGTCATACAAGCCGTCTGGCCCCGGTGCCGGCGGCGGCTCCTCCGCGAACAAGTCGATCAGGCCACCCGCCGCGGACTCCGCGAGCCGTGCGGTCGCCGGGTCAGGGACGCTCCCATAGTCCTGGCCTTCACGGCCGCTCGCCCGGAAAGCCGCAAGCTCGGCTGAATACTTGTCGAGCAGACCACGCAGCACACCGATCTGCACATCCGACAACGGACGGCCTTCCTGCATCGCCGTCGCAATTTCTTCGACCTGACGGTTCTCCAGATTCGGCGTCCCGTTTTCCAATTCCTGATCCAGGACGCTGAATAAATCCGTTATATCCCGGTAGGTATCCTGATCCTCATAGGCCACCTTAGGCGTGCCGTTTTCGCCACCATACGTCGCCTCGCGGGTCCGCATCGGAACTCCCTCCTCCGCGAGGAACGCCATCATCGAATCATCCGCCGGCGGCGTCGGCAAACGGTACCCCGCCGAGCGCTTCGCCCGCGAGCGCATATCGATGGTCTGCGCCGCCGCCTCGCGCATCCGGTATTCCCTCCCAGCCATCTCGACGAGCCGCTGGCCGGCCTCGTCGCCCTCCGCAGCAGACATGCCCGACGTGAAACCGCACTCCCTCATTCGGGACTCCATCCACGCGGGGGAAGCCTGCCGCAGCCGCTCCGCCTGATCAATTACCGCTAGCATTTCCGTTCCTTTCGATTGTGAGAGCACACGCCCTCGCCTATACACAGTATGACCCACTCATCGGTCGTCACCAATTGTCGATCGGACTATCGTAATACCCGCCGAACACCCCACCATCGTCCTCGCCGCCCGCGTCGAACAATTCACCACGCTCCGCCGCAACGTCACCCGCAACAGTCCCCCGAGGAGGCGGCGTATACGACCCAAACGCCGGCCACGACTCACCACCCTCACGCGCCGCGATAGCAAGCGCGAGAGCGACCGTCCGGTCACAATGGTTACCCCCCGACAGCCGGGGTATCTCAACGACCTGCCCCGCGCTCGTGTACTTCACCCGCAAAGCGCGAAGCTCACGCAACAATTCAGGTTCACGCGGCAAGTCAATCCGCTGCTCGTCGATCACCAAACGCAACCCCGTGAATACCTGCCGGCGACCATCACCAGAGAACGGCACATCCACCACAGTAACCCCGTGCTCCGAGAGACGGCTACGGATCTCCCTAGCCTTGAAAACATCCGTCGCGACCTCCGTAATGCGATACTCCCGGCAGACCGCCACTACACGCGCAAGCAGCTCATCCTCCCGCAACCGCGCCTGCTCAAAAGTATCCGACTTTTCACCCTGCCACCCATGAACCTGGCAGACCACCATCCGCGACGGGTCGCTCCGCTCAACACCCCAGCACCACACACCCGAACGTATCCGAACTCATCGCGGGATCTATCCCGAGAGAGAATTCCAGCCCAGCCGTGTACCCCACATCACCACCATCCGACACGCACCCCTCAATCGCGTCCGCGTTCAGGAACGACCCCGCGCCGCTAAGCCGGTTGCATTCATACTCCTGCGAAAACAGCTCGGGGCCAAGCAGACGCCGCTCCTCCGCGAGACCATCCTCCCGGATTTTCGGGTTGATCTCCCACGTCTTGCCGAAAAAGTACGCCGCGGTCGGCGACGGATTCTCAACAATGTCATCACACAGTTCAGCAAACTTATTCGAGTCGCCCGAAGGCGTGGACGCCACAACAAGGCTCCCAAGCGACTCGAACTGAGACACGCTCGGCACGACCGCCGCGAGCAAAGTCTCAGCCGACTTCGGCCCGTCCGAGTCACCATCGAAGTGGTGCGCAAACTCATCCAGCAAAACGCAGCTAGCGCCCCTCCCACGGTCACCCGGCGCGTTCGCCGGCATCGCTGCGAACACAACACCGTGCCGGAACCTGATCTCCAAATCCGTCCGGCTCTCGACCATCGGCCCGAGCACCTTCGACGTAGCGATCACAACCTCAGCCGCAGCGATCACGCCCCGCGCCTGCTTGAGGTTCGTCGCCAAAGCAAGCACCCGCCGGACCTCACCGGGCCGCAGATACTCGCCGAACTCTTCCCGAGGCAAGCAATGCCACAAGCCGATCGCACTCTGCACGCCCGTCTTGAACGAGCGACGACCCCACTCAAGCACAACGAGCGTCGCGCCCGCATCGATCGCCTCACACGGCTCCCGCTGACGCGGCGACAACTCCAACTCCCGGCCGAGGAGGGCCGGAGAATCCAACGCCTCGCACAACCCAATGCTTGGAGCGACACTCACACCCCCACCCCCAACAGCTCAGGCTCACCGTCGCGTGCCGACCAGAAGAGATCGTGCGTCCCGCGGATGTGCGCCAGGTGAGCGGCGTCCGCCGTCAGACCCAAGCCACCACCACACGCCCGCACCCGGCCGTCCAGCGCACGCCACGCCAGCCTCCCACGGTCCGTCGATGCAACCAGCCGAGCGCACTCGCGACACGCCAGCCACCAGCGGGGGCGCGTCGTGACCTCCCTCGCGACCGGCCGGGCCGGGAAGGCGACGACCGCCGCGCACGTCGAGACGCAGAAATCACAGCCTCCGTGACCACCACCCGTCACCGTACGCGGACCGGCAGGATTCCCAGCAGTCACTTCAGGTCCTTTCCTTGAGTGATCTCCAAATAGTGCGCGTACGCATCCTCACCATCACGAACCACACCCAGCCGAGCGCGAGCAGTCGGCGTCAGCCCCAGCTGGTCGCAGAGCTTCGCCGCCGCACCGATCCACCGCGTCTGCATCGCCAAGATCGGCTGAGGCTCACCCCGACCCGCCCGCTTGAACAGCCCACGCTCCGCGATCCAAGCGTTCACCGCCTCGATCTGTGCCAACAACAACGCCAGCAGCCGGATCGCCGTGTCATCGGCCGCCTTGGCGCCCGGCACCACGCCCCGCAGCTCGTCCGTCAACTCCTCCACGCGAGAAGCCAACGCCTTGGCAGAATATGCGCCGTGCGTGACAGCGGGCGACGGCTCACCGGCCGTCTGCCGCGTCAAGTTGCCATGCCCCTGCTGGGTTGCCGTCTCAGGCTGGCAGGACCGTGGGGCAATCTTTCCGGCAGATACAAGCTCCCTACGCACCTGGCCGACCAGCGTGTGCGACGCGGAAGTCGCACGCGCAATCGCACGGTCCGGCCGCTTGGGGTCCTCGGTCAGCATCCGCACAACGCTCTCCCGCCGCTCAGCCCGAGTCCGCTTAGCAGCCATCACGCCTCCCCACACGCTCAACCCGCACATGATCCAACGACAGGGCGACCAGGCTGAGCAGCGGCGCGGCGCCGGCCTCCCTGTGCGCGGACCTCACCGCCACCATGCACGCAGCCTCCGCCGAGGCCGCACCCACCGCCCGCGTCTGCGCAGGAATGCGCCAGCGTGGTGGGATGTCGTGCGCGGCGATCGACACCTTCCACCTCGGCAAGGGCAGTGGCCGGCGTCCAGGTGCCCTACGGGTGCCTGCTGGCGTGCTCATGCCCGCTCCCTCAACGCCAGCAGAGCCAGCAGGTCAGCCAACGGCACTGTCGCCATCCAGTCGGCCCGCGACGGGCGATGCACAAGGACCGGCAAGTCTCCCGGATCGGCGTCAGCGCGGACCTGCGCGAGCGCCCCCGGCACACTCAGCCGCTCGACCCGCTTGATCTCCCAGTGGACGCCTGCTGGGCCTCCTGCGACGTCGCCGCGGCCCACCTGAGCACGACCATCATGCGTCCGCCTCGCATCCGGCCAACCCGCCTCACGGATCAAGGCGACGACCTCACGCTCGGCGACTGCACCCTTGCGTCGCTCAACGGCGCTCACGACGCACCCCGGACGATCCCAAGCGCACCATCGAGACGAGCCCACGCCTGCCGTGCATGGTTCTCGGCACAGTGCAACGCCGCCGTGACCTCTTCGCGCTCACAGGGCTCCAGGTCGTCACGGTCGGCGAGGACGGCGACGGCGATCCGGCCCCACCCCGCAAGATCCGCTGCCTCCTCAAGCTGCTCGGCGATCAGCTCACCGAGCGGCCGGCGATAGCCACCATCGCCATAGGCCGCGGCGCCAGCCGCGAGACGCTGCTCGACGTGCTGCCCGAAGCCACTCATCGCCCGGCCCCCGTGCGCTCGCGCTCAACCAGCCGCCACCGGAGCCAGACCGTGCGGTTCGGGTTGCGGACACAGCCTCGGCACAAGGCGATGCGGTCGCGCTCCCTCGTCTTCCTGTGCTCGACAGGGACGAGGCTGGCGCCCGTGAGCCCGCAGCATTCGCAGGCGAAGGCCGTCTTGCGTGTCGGCGCGCTCACCGCTCGCCGTCCCTCGGGTGGCAGCTCTCGCAAGACCACGGACCTGACGGCAGGCGGAGGAAGTAGCGGCAGTGCCGCGGATCAGGGCACGGACCACCGCGAAACACCGGCCGTGAGCCGTTCTCGGCGCCGCTGACGGCATCCGTGGGCGTCGCGCTGGGTAACACGGCGCTCACGCTGCTCGCCTCCGTAGATCGCCTCGGTCGGCGGCTTCCAGCGCGCCCAGCTTGCGACCCAGCCTGTCGGCGGCGATCCTCGACAGCTCACGGGCGATGCTCGGCGGCGGCGGCTCCCGCAACATGCGGCCGAGCGTCAAGGCGCGCGGCACGATGAGCACGGTCGGGCTCTCGGCGGTCACGGTCGAACCCCGGTGCTGCGCGGGCGCAGAATCGCCCCCGGTTTTGGCCGATAGTGGCCAACGCGACGGGCTCCACGCTGAGCAGACGGGCGAGAACCCGCACCAGCACTAGCGATCCGGGTGTCAGACCTCTCGCTGCCGGGGCGAACACCCCCACCCGCAAGGGCCTCACGCGCCGCCTCCAGGTCGAACCTGAGCCGCGCCTTCGGCCCATCGCCGAGGCGAACGGCGCCCAGCTCGGCGGCGTGTTCGTAGCACCACGTCCGTGAGCAGCCAAAAGCCGCTGCAAGCTCGCCGGCAGTCACGAGCCCAGTGGGCGGCACGTCGTCGCGCTCGCGCAGCAGCTCGACCACGCGCTGCGCCGTGGCCTCAACGAGCAGCAGCTCGCGCGGCGTCAGGCCGAGCGACCGCCGAGAATCGCCTGCCTGGGCGTGCTGCGCGAGGGCGACCGGGGGCGTCATTGGATGGCCTCTCGGTGCTCGACTGCGACTGCTTCGAGGTCGTTGAGTGACCAGCCTTCTGGGAGCGTGTCCGGAGTGTCCGATCAGTGGGCGTCCCGCGTCCGCCTTTGTTAAAGGCGGGACGCTGGGACGCTGAGCCACTTTCGGAGGTCGGCTGTTCGTTGGGCGTCCGGTGGTTTGGGACGCCGACTGATGGCTGTTCTTTGGCTTGTGGTGTGGGGAACCATGTGGCGCGGCGCTTTGGCCGTCCGGCCTTGTCCGGGTACTCGGACGCTTGCCGGTAGAGCGTCCCGGCGTTCTCGAGTTCGGAGAGCTGTGCGCGGACGTCTGCGGCGCGTTTGTGGACGGCTTTGGCGATGCCGTCGGCGTGCTCTCCGGGGTGCTCGCGGACGTGTGCGGTGATCGCTTCGCGGAGTTGTTGTGTGCGGCCGTCTTCGACGATTGCGAGTCGCACGGAGCCGTGTTGGTCCCATGCTTGGCGGAACTGGAACGGCTCGGTCGCCTCGGCCTCGCGGTGTTCGGCGGTGACTTCGGTGGTGCCGTCTGGGTTGGCGGCGAGCGAGAGCTTGGACTCCCAGTAGCCCTCCAGGTCGGATGTGCCGCGTAGGTGTGTGCCGCCGTGGCCGGTGTGGTGGACGAACAGCACGGCTGCCTCCAGGGCGTCGCGGAGGTCGCGTAGGAAGTCCAGGACGTGCGCCATCTCGCCCTGGTCGTTCTCTGACGTGCCAGCCCCTTTCAGCCTGACGAGCGGGTCGAAGATGACGAGCCGTGGCTTGATCTTGCCGGCGTCGGCGAGGATGCGCTCGCGCCACTTCGGGTCGTCTAGGCGTACCCGGCGGTTCGCGGCGAAGTGCAGGTCCCGGAGCTGGTCGGGCTTGATCGCACGGCCGCGTGCAAGCGCGTCGAGGCGCCGGTGCAGGGCCGCGCGGCCGGACTCCTCCAGGATGATGATGGCGGGACCCTTGAGCGTGGCGAATTGGCCGAACGCTGGCAGGCCGGTGACGACGGACGTGGCGGTCTCTAGAGCGATCCAGGTCTTCCCGACCTTCGGTGGCCCCTGCTCCGCTGCGATCGAATGGTCCACGATCAGGCCCTCCACGAGGAATGGTGTGGGGCCGGGGTCGGGCTCGCCCAGTAGGTCGGCGGCGCTTTCGAGGAACGGGGCATCGCTCACGCCGCCACCCTTAACTCGGGGGATTGGCCCTTGGCATGCGCGGCGCCGAGCGCGAGTGCGGCCTCGGCGATATCACGCGCCTGCACGGCCAGCTCCAGCGCGTAAGGATCGACCTCGCGTGCTGCCGCGTCGAGAGCTGTACGGATCTCGCCGTCCGAACACCCGCCGGCGCACCGGACCGTGACCTGCCCGCCGACGTAGCTCTCGCGGACGCTCAATCCCCATTCGGGCGCGCGGCAGCTTGGGCAAACGGCTTTCCATATCTTGAGATCGGTCTGCGACCAGTAATAGGGCAACCCGGCCTCGCGGAGCCGCTGGAGCAGCGCATCGAGCGGCCGTGCGAACGGATCCGGCCGCTGGCTGGACCGATCGCGTCGGGACGGGGCGCTAGGCTGGTGCATGTTGGGCCTGGCCGCCCGGCGAAGTTTTGAGCGACGGTGCGGTGGTCCCCGCGCCGTCGCTCGCGTTAACAGGCGCGAGCCTGGGGAACAGGCTCTCCGATGGCTGCTCTAAAAGGTCCGCGAGCCGACGCGCCTCGTCGACTGTGGGCGTCTGGTGGCCGTTCTGCAGGCGCGACAAACGGCTCGGATGTATGCCGGCGGCGCGAGCGATGTCCACCGCGAAGATGCCCTTTGCCCGCAGGCGCAAAACGGCGAAGCTCAGCGCTTCGTTGGGGCTCCGACCGGGCGCCCCGCAAAGCTGTGGGGGTGCATCAACTTGACTCATCTGTCCCAGGTTGCCGAGTCCTTTGACTACCGTTTTGGGCGCGCGGCTGGAGACCACCCGCGCGATCATCCTGCCCGCGGGTGGCCAGGTCGACCTTGTGCGCGTCGGCTGGGGTGCCCTGCTGCACCTCGCGCGCCTGTCACAGCCCGACGGCTCCGCCGAGGCGAGAGCAGAGGCGGTGCTGCTGCACGTCGCCGGGATCAACGCCGGTCCGGCCTCGCGGTCGCGCGACGAGCGTCGGCGGCTCGCGCGGCGAGAGAGGGCACTACGCCGAATCGGCACGGCGGTGCTCGGCCGCCACCTCGCCGAGCATTGCGGGCACACCCAAGCCGAGGCGGCGGCGAACGTGAGCCTCATCGCCGGCCGGATCACTGCGCGCCAGGTCGGGGACTGGGACCGGCGGCTACTCCGTGGCGCTGAGATGTCTCTCGGCGCCGTACTCCCCGGACGTTTCGACCAGCCGCGAGGGCATCGTCTACATGACGCTGCCGTGGGGCTTGAGGCGCTGGACGGCGAGATACGGCGCGCGGCCGAACTCAGCCCCGCGCCGCGGTTGTGGCTGCGCGCGCAGATAGCCGAGGCGGAGGGCACCTACCAGCAGGTGCGCGACGAGCTATTCGCGGACTTCAGCCGGCCGCCGCATGAGCGCACCCCCAGGGAGCACGAGAAGACGGCGCAGCTCGCCAGTGAGGCCGCCGCGAGCGCCAGTGAGGCCGCCGCGAGCGCCAGGGAGGCCGCGTGGCCTGCGCAGGCTCCCGTGACGGTCCGCTGTATCGATCCGGCGGCGCTCAGGCAGGGGGGCGCCGTCGAGCTGGGCGAGCCCGAACCTCGGCGCGCCGCGCCGCCGTCGCCGTAGCGAGCCCGCGCGGGCCACGCTGGTGGACTCGCCTAACCTCGCGGCGGTCTTTGGTGTCGGTCGCGTAGGCTATCGCCTGCGATTCCGACAGGGAGGACGACGAGATGGCCAACGAGAGCGGCCCATTCATCCAGGCGGCCTTGATCTGCGAGAAGGTGCTCCAGGAGCAGGATGGCGCGATGAGCGCCATCAGGATCATCGACCGGATCTTCTTTGTGGCCGGCGAGGACGGCCAGCCATTGAACCCCCGCACGCCGATCATGTTCCTTATCTGCCTGAAGTCGGGGGAAGCAAGAGCCAACCTGCCGGTGGAGGTGCGTCTTGAGAAGCCCTCGGGCGAGCAGTCGCAGATCCTCCAGGCTCACATGCTCTTCGAGGGCGAGGAGCGCGGCGGCAACATAGTCATCAACGCCATGTTCGAGGCGGACCAGCAGGGGCTCTATTGGTTCGACGTGCTCCTCGATGGCACCCGCATCACACGGATGCCGTTGCGGGCCGTATTCCAGCCGATCCCGACGACTGGTTCAGTCGGGTGACGCGCGCTATCGAACCCGATATCACGGTTCTCGGTGCGTGGTCAAACCAGTAGGTACGACTCAATGCCCCCAAGCGTCCGCGCAGCTCGGCATCGGTCCAGTCGCCGTTGGCGTGCTCAACGAGGAGCGAGAGTGCCGTCGCCGCGAGGTCTTTCTCCGGCTGAGTATCGAGGCCCCAAACGACGCCCTCTAGCCAATCTTCGAGCTCGCGTGCCCCGAGGTCGCCTCGCGTGTAGCGCGCAATGCGCTCTCTGATCTCCAGATCAAGCATGAATATGCCTCCAGTTCAGAGGGTCAGCCCGGGCGAGCTGCGCCGGATCTTCAACAAGGAGATTCTACCCAGAATCGCTCGGAATGAGCTACTTGAGATCATCGTCACCGACCGGGAGCCCAGCGAGCGTGCGCACCAAGCTGCCGGCACCCGAAGCCAAATCGTCGAGTACATCGAGGCTCGGGGCGGCCGGATCGTCAAGGTCGCGCTCATACACCGCTATCTACGACCTGACGGATCATTAGGCGGGAGCGGACTCCCCGATCCTAAGCGCATATCGCATGACGGCACAGTCTTCGCTGTCCGCAAGGACGATCCTGCCCCTTGAGTTCCGGTGAGATTCCCCCCGCCAGTGCAGCCGTGAGGCCCGGACGGCGGGGAGCAATAGGAAGCACGATAGCTGGCACGGCGTCTCGCCAAGGCTCAATCGTCGCTGTTGTCGGGCTCGTCCTGCGTCTGCTCACCGGCCGCAATAGCTGCCTCGATCTCGTGCTCGGCTACGCCCGCACGCCTCGCCGTTCGGACACAGCGCTCGACGGTCGCGTCATCGGAGCCGGGCCAGCCCCGGCGCTTGGCCTCCACCGCCTCGTAGACGCTCAGCACGAGCGCCTGTTGAGGAGTGACCTCGATGGGCTTGTCGAGCGTGGCCGGTGCTGCTGCTGCTGTTGCCGCCAGCGCCTGATCGATAAGCGACTCGCTGCTTGCCATGCGGCGCACAGTACAGCGCCAGGAACCGACGTCGCGTGCTGGCTGGCCCCGCGGTAAACGCCCGGCGCGCGCCAGCGCGTATGATCGACCCCTGTGAACGAGGCAGGGCACCGCCCGATGGTCGCCGTCGAATCCGTCAGGCCATTCAGAGAGCTGTTCGATGCCTTGGAGGGAGCCGGCTTCGACACGGAGCACCGAGCACCAGTCGAGCGAAGGGGCGCGGACGTTGCGGAAGTACTGTCGATCTACCTGTTGCAGAAGCTCGCTGACCCCGAGGTCGAGCGAGTCACCGAGGCGGTCAAAGCGTGGGTGGCGTCCTGGCTGCGACCAAGGCTCAAGGGTCGCGCGAATGGCGTCTCGGGCCGCTCCATACCGATCTACGGGCCGCAGGGAGAAGTGCTGAGCCGCGTCGAGGTTGACGAGCAGCAGGGGCGGGCCCGGGGCGACTGAACGAGGCGGCGTGCCGCGTGCTCGATCGCGTCCGGGCCACGGGTTTTGGCCAACGGTTGGCCAGAACCCCCGGTAATCGCCCGCAAATCCCGTGTTTTGGGGGTGCCATCCTGGGTGTCAAAACGGGCGGAATCCCAGTGCTGGTGCGGGATTCCGCCCGTTCGCCTCGTCCGCCTCCGGAGCGAGAGGTCGCGCGTTCGAATCGCGCCGGGCGCGTTTGGGAATCCTGCAAACGCGGGGGTCGGCGGGATCGGCTCCACCCACTCGACCGGCGATACGCGCAATGGGGCGATATCGTCTGCCGTGTGCCCGAACAGCTTGATCTGACGATCATCTACGAACCCGGCGAGGAAGGCTGGGTAGTCGCGTCGATCCCTGAGGTCGCCGGTGTCTTCAGCCAGGGCCGAACGCGGGATGAGGCACGGGCCAACGTCATCGACGCGCTGCGGCTCATGCTCTCGCCGGAGCCGGGAGACACCGACGATCGGCGCGAACGCGAGGCGCTGCATCTGACGATCGCTGCATGAAGCGCCGCGAGCTTGAGCGCCACCTTCGCGCGCAGGGTTGTCGAGAGGTTGACGAGGGCGGCAACCACACCCGCTGGGCTGGTCCCCAGGGCGCGCGCTCGGTGGTGCCACGCCATCGAGAGATCGACTACGGGCTCGCCCGCAAGATCTGTCGGCAACTGGAGATACCACCCCCCACCGGGCCGCGCTGAGAACGACCCGAGCCATTCGATAGACAATGGCGATAGCTATGGATCCAGCCCTGGGATCGAGTCGAGCGGCAGCTCTCCGTGAACCTCAGCCAAGCCGATCAGATCGTTTCGGTCTCGGGGACGATCGGCAAGGCGCTTGAAGCCCACGATGCTGCTCAGGCTGGCGACGAGGAACTCAACCGTCCCGTAGTCGGCGCGCATCGCGCGCTCCTCGACGGTCTCGTAGTCGAGTGGGGGAAGACCGCCACGCAGGATGTCCACCACTCCGGCGAGTGTCTTCGTCCGTAGGTGTGTCTGGCTGAATAGGTGCTCCTCGCAAAGCTGCGCGTTGTCACGAAGGCGCCGACCGTCGAGTGCGAGAAGAGCACTCAGCACGCGGCGGTCATTCTCGAGATTCGTCAGGGATCAGAAAGTCGATGTCCTCGGTCGCTCGGATGAAGCGGTTGGCGATGACCGCAAATCCGCCAATCACAACGAAGCGAGCTTGCGCGGCGACCATTGCGGCTGCGGCGACATCCAGTTCAGGGTCGAGGGTGGCCATCCGCTCGCTCGACCGCTCGCAGCAGCGCTGCCGCCTGGGCCGAAAGACGCTGTCCGCGTCTTAGCATCTCGGCGATCGGGGTCTCGGGGGGCGGGGTCAGCGCGCGGCGCTTTTCCTCGTTGAGCGCAGCCCACTCGGCCTCGTGACCTGGCTCGATCAGCGTGGCACGGGGGGGGATGCTCATAAAGCCAAGTTTACCGTCCGCTTCCGGCGGCCCTGAGAATTCAGCGTTGGCCAACCACTCGCTATAGCGACGAGTTCAACCTTCGCCATAGATGCACGCGATCGCTGGGATCGAGCTCGGGGCCATCTGCTAGACTAAGTCCATGACTAAGTCTGTTGGTGTGCACGAGGCCAAGACCCACCTCTCGCGACTGCTGGAGGATGTGGCGGCCGGGGAAGAGGTGCTGATCACCCGCCGCGGCGAGGCCGTGGCCAGTCTGGTGCCCGCGCTCCAGCTCGCCGCCCGGCGATTGGGCATTGATCGAGGACTGTTCACCGTTCCCGACGATTTCGATGAGCCGCTTCCAGACGATCTGCTCGACACTTTCGAGCGGTGAGACTCCTGCTCGATACGCACGTTTTCCTCTGGCTCAACACCGAGCCGGAGCGTTTGGGTGAGCACTTGGCCCTCGTCGAGGATCAGAGCAGCGAGTTGCTCTTCTCGGCCGCAAGCTCATGGGAGATCGCCATCAAGCATCGGCTGGGGCGACTGCCATTGCCCGAGCCACCGCAACGCTATGTCCCCACACGCATGCGTGCGATACGCGCCCAGGGGCTGCCTGTCGAGCATCCCCACGCGCTTGCCGTGGCAGAACTGAAACCACTGCATCGCGACCCCTTCGACCGTCTGCTTGTGGCACAGGCACGACTGCTCGATGTGCCGATCCTGACGGCAGACCCGTTGGTGGCGCGCTATCCCGTCAAGGTCCTCATGATCTGAAGCCCCAGCCTGCCAGGATTGGCGGCGGTGTCCCTCCCCTCCGACCCGCTCGCCGCACTGCGCCAAGCCCGGCGCGACCCCGACCTCGTCCTGATCGAAGGCTTTCACGCGCTCAAGCACGCGCTGCGCTTTGGCGCGGAGATCCTGCGCGCAGCGATCACCGACCCCGAGGAAGTGGGCAAGCTGGCCGAGGCGCTGGCGCCGGACATCCTCGAGCGTCTGCCCCCCAGGACCCCCGTGGTCTCGCCCGAGCGCATGCAGGCGGCGGGCCTGAAGGCGCCCATCACAGGCGTGCTCGCCCTCGCACGGCGCCCGGCCGTCGACGTGACGGCGGCGCTCGCCGATCCACGGCCCGCGCCGGTGGTCCTGCTGGAGCGACCGCGGGGTCTGGGCAATATCGGCTGGTGCGTGCGCACTGCCGCCGCTGCGAACGTCGCGGGGCTGCTGACGACTGGCATCCACGATCCGTGGTGTCCAACCGCCGTACGCATCGGCGTGGGACTTCAGTTCGCGCTCCCCGTCGCGCGCGTGGCAGACGACGTGTCCAGTGGCTACCCAGAGAGCCTGCTTGCCAGCGCCGAGAGCCCGCTTGGCACAGAGAACCCACTCAACGCAGAGAGCCTGCTCGACAGTCGGCGTCCGCTGATCGCAGTCGACACAGAGGGCGAAATGGTGCGCCCGGAGCACCTGCCCCAGCGTGCGCTCCTGGCCTTCGGCACCGAGCGCCACGGCCTTTCCGAGGAACTGCTTGCCCACGCGCAGGCGCGCGTCAGCCTGCCGATGCGCCCAGGAGTCTCGAGCCTGAACCTGGCCACCTCGGTGGCCGCGTTGCTCTACGCCTGGCGGCTTTCAGCCGGCGGGGTCGACGAGTCCTGACCCCCGGATCCCGCCGGCGCAAGTTCGTCCAGCCGGTCGAGGATCGTCTTCAGGCCGCCCTGGGTCCGCACGTCCAGGCGGTCGAGGATCACCTCGGCGTCCTTGAAGGTGTTGGTGGCGCGGGCGTCCGCGGCGAGGCTCTGCACGGTCTGCCCGACCATGATCACCGACAGCAGCACGAGCTGCAAAAAGGTCTGCGCGATCCACGCGATGATGCCCTCGCCGCCGGGCTTCAGCGCGGGACCCAACCCGATCAGGGCGATGATCGCGAACAGGTAGGCGCACCACATCGTGCCGACCAGCCTGGTGATGAGCACCGCGAACTTGGCGTTGAACCCTTCGGCGTGGCTCATCGCCTCCTTCAACACGCTCGGCGTGGGGTGCAGGGCCTTGGCGAGATGGTGCTCGGTCTTGACCGGCCTGCGTGGAAGCCCGGTCGTCGGCTCTGCCTGGGCTGGTACCGTCGACATGCTCGGTGGTGAGGCCTACGCCTGGCGGGCCGCGGTGGGCGTTGAACCGGGCGAGCTGGGCGGCTTGCGATTACGTGAGATCCGCCGTGAGCTCCACCAGCCCCAGCCACCGACAGCGGCGACCGGCACCACGTAGAGCATCGAGATGTACCAGTGCATCAGGCAGGCGAGCACGACTGCAAAAGCTATCACGCCCGTCGGTCCACGGAAACCGGGGCAAGCCACCAGCCAAGGGCCGGCAGGCCATCCTGTTCGGGACTGGGCAAGCCACCCATGTTCGCGGCGTGGACATGCTGAAATAGAGGCCAGCAGAGGCCGGAGCGCCCCGGCGCTCTCCCACCGCTCCTCTAACGTGAAACCCTGAGGATGAACGCCACCCAGACCGCAGAGCCACCCGTCTCACCCCAGCCCCCCGACGAGCGCCACGACACGCTGGAGCTCGACGTGACGGGTATGTCGTGTGGGTCCTGCGCAGCGCGGGTTCAGAGCGCCCTCGGCGCCGCCCCTGGTGTCAGCGAGGCCACCGTGAACTTCGCGACGGGCCGTGCCACGGTCGAGCTTGCACCGGGGAGCGTCGACTACAAGCCAGGGAACTTTGAGCACACACCCGGGGGCCTCGACGCGCAGCGGCTCGTGGAGGTCGTCGAGCACCTTGGCTACGGCGCACGAGCGGTCGAGGCGAGCGGCACGCAGTCCCCTGCCGCAGCCATCGCCGACATCGAGGCCGCCGAGGCGCAGGATCGCGCCGGCTGGTTTCGACGGATGGTGGTCGCGATCCCGCTGGCCTCAGCGGTAGTCGTACTGACCTACTCCGAGCCGCACAATGTCACTGCGCGCTGGATCGTGGCGCTACTGACCATCCCGATCCAGTTCTGGTGCGGCTGGCCGTTCCTGCACGGCGCGTGGGTCAGGGCGCGGGCGCGCACGACCAACATGGACACGCTGATCGCGCTCGCCACGCTGACGGCGTTCGTGTACGCGACGGTCGAGTTGCTGACGGCTCCCAACGTCCACATCCACGGGGGACCGGGCGGCGAGTTCAACGCCCACCTGCACTACGACATCCCGGCGGTGATCATCGCCTTCCTCTGCGTCGGGCGTTGGTGCGAGGCCACAGCGCGCAACAGGGCAGGGCAGGCTGTGCGCGAGCTGACGATGCTGGGGGCACAGCAGGCGCGCCTGCTGGACCCCTCCGATCCCTCTGCGCCTGAGCGACTTGTGCCCGTCGAGGCGGTCCGCCGCGGCGATCTGTTCCTGGTGCGCCCGGGCGACAAGATCCCCGTCGACGGTGTGGTCCTCTCGGGCTCCTCGGCGGTGGACGAGTCGATGCTGACCGGCGAGTCGCTGCCGGTGGAGAAGGGCGAGGGAGCCACGCTGACCGGCGCCACGGTGAACGTCGACGGCGTGCTGCGCGCCACGGCGACCGCTGTCGGCGCGGACACAGCGCTGGCCAAGCTGGTCGAGCTGGTCGAGCACGCGCAGTCCTCCCAGCCGCAGATCCAGCGCCTGGCCGACCGCATCGCGCGCGTGTTCGTGCCCGCGGTGCTCGCGCTCGCCTCGGCGACAGCGCTCGCCTGGGTGCTCGCCGGGCAGTCCGAGCGCGGGCTGTTCGCCGCCATCGCGGTGCTCGTCGTCGCCTGCCCCTGCGCGCTGGGCCTGGCCACGCCCGTCGCGATCCTCGTCGGCACCGGGCGCGGAGCGAGTCTCGGGTTGGTGATCAAGGGCGCGGAGATCCTCGAGCGCAGTCAGGACATCGACACGATCGTGCTCGACAAGACAGGGACGATCACGACCGGGCAGCTGTCGCTCACCGACGTGTGGGCCGCACCCGGCGAGAACTCCGACGCGGTGCTCGCGCTCGCCGCAAGCGCCGAGGCCGGCTCCGAGCACCCGGTCGCCGTGGCGATCGTCGACGCGGCGCGCGAGCGCGGACTGCAGATCGCGTCGGCGACAGACTTTCGAGCGCTCCCCGGCCGGGGCGTTCGAGCCGAGGTGGAGGGCGCTCAGGTATGGGTCGGGCGCCCGCAGCAGTCCGAGGACGCGATGGGCGCGATCTCCAGCAACGGGACGTCCGCAAGCCGAGCGTCTGCTGCCCCTGCGGTGCTCGACGGTGTGCCCGGGGCGATTGACGCCATCCCTGCGGTACATGACGCTGTGCCCGCGGTGCTCGAGGACTGGGAGGCCAGCGGCCGCACGGCGGTCGTGGTCGTGCGCGCCGGGCAGCTTCTGGGTGCGTTGGCGCTCGCCGACACCATCAAGCCTGAGTCCGCGACGGCGATCGCGGGCCTGCAGCGGATGGGGATCGAGGTCGCGATGCTGACCGGCGACAACCCACGCGCGGCCTCAGCCGTGGCGGGGCAGGTCGGCATCGCGCACGTGCTGGCCGGCGTCAGCCCCGACGCGAAGCTCGCCGAGGTGGTGCGCCTGCAGGACGCTGGGAAGCGCGTGGCGATGGTCGGCGACGGCGTCAACGACGCCGCCGCGCTCGTGCAGGCCGACCTCGGCATCGCGATGGGCACCGGCGTGGGCGCCGCTGTGGAGGCGGCCGACATCAGCGTCGTCTCCGGCGACCTGCGCGGCGTCGCCCGCGCGCTGCGCCTCGCCCGCGAGACCTACGCGATCATCCTGCAGAACCTCGGCTGGGCGTTTGGCTACAACCTGATTGCGCTGCCGCTGGCGATCACTGGTCTGCTCAGCCCCACCCTGGCCGGCGCCGCGATGGGGCTCTCGAGCGTCATCGTCGTGGCCAACAGCCTGCGCCTGCGTCGCTTCGGGCGTCCGGGACACCCCACGCCGGTGCGCTCGCGCCGCCAGCGGCTCGCGAGCCTCGCCGTGGCGACCGTGATGCCGGCGGCGATCCTCGGCGCGCTGGTGGTGGCAGATCCCAACACCTTCGTCGGCCCCTCCGAAGCGGCGCGCACAATCGCCGAGCCAGGCGGCGAGAGCCTTGCGATCGACGCGCTGCCGCTGCAGCCGGGCAACGTCGCGCTGCACGTATACCTCACCGGCGCCTCCGGCCAGCCAACGCTCGAGTCGATCGCGATGAGCGCGACATCCAACACTGGAGCCCACGCGCCGGTCACCTTCTTCCGCGCCGGCCCCGCCCACTTCATCGGCCAGGTTCACCTCAGCCGCGGGGAATGGTCGCTGCGCATCTCCGGAGCCGACGGCGCCGGCCACCGCCTCGGCGGCTCCTTCACGATCCCGATCGGCTGAGCACCCGCCGCGAGACGCCCGAGCCCGCCGCGAGACGCCCGAGCCCGCCGCGAGACGCCCGAGCTGTGCGGCTAGGGCCCCGCGGGTCCTTAGGTCATCAACTGCATGGCGGCAAACATGTACGCCATGCCAAGCGTCATCGCGAACATCGACACGCGCAGGTCGCGGAAGCAGACCAGCGGCTCGGCGGCGTCCATCGCGACCGCGCCATCGGGTGTCACCGAGAAGCTCCCTCCCAGCAGCGTCCTGTGATCGACGCTGCGCATCCGGTCGCTGACCCACAGCAGCGACTGGGCGATGAAGTAGGCGACCAGCAGCCACGTGAGCGGCGCCTGAAAGCCGCTCGGCGACCACATGTAGGCCATCGCCGCGAGGTCGATCGCCATCACCAGCCACAGCACGTTGATCGCCCGCCTGCTGAGCGCCTGAGCCAGCATCCAGGCGAGGATCGCCAGCGCGCCGTTGGCGAATACGAGCTGCCAGAAGCCGCTGGGAATGTTGAAATGATCGATCGAGGCCGGCGCGAACATGAACGCCATGCCGAGCGCCATCAGGACGTGTCCGGAGTGCCATACCCGCCGCTGCCCACCGCTGTCGAGCACGTGACGGGTGTGGATGACGAGGACCGCGATGAAGACGAACGTCCAGACGATCGCCAGCCACTCGGGGAGGATGTTGGTGGCGCCGTGTCCACCGGCGCTCATCGACATGCCACCGATCGACATCGAGGCGTGACCCGCGCCCATGTGAGTCATGGATGAGCCGCCGCCGCTCATGCTCATCGATGAGCCCCCACCGCTGCTGCCCATATGGGGCATCGAGGGACTGCTGCTGCCCATGCTCATACTGCCCATGACGGCGCGAATCTATCACAGGGCAGGGCTGCTCCGAATGGGTGACTGCTCCGAGCAGCATCTGCTACGAGCGGTTCCCGGACACTGGCGCTGTGCCCTGGTTGCTGGGGTAACATTGCCCGGCGATGAGCGTCCCAGCCTCATTGAGCGGTCGCCTGCGTATCACGACACGCGGCATCCAGATCGCGCTGGGGCTGATCTGGCTGCTCGACGGGCTCTTCCAGTTCAAGAGCTTCATGTACACGCACGGCATCGTCAGCGAAGTCTTCGCGCCGGCCGCGAAGGGCCAGCCGGGTTTCATCGGCGGCCCGATGAAGACGTTTGACGACTTTTACGGTCGCGACCTGACGCTGTGGAACACCCTCTCCGGGGAGATCCAGGTCGCGATCGGACTGGGCCTGATCCTCAACCGCAGGACGGTGAAGCCGGCGCTGCTCGCCTCCTTCGGCTGGGCCCTCATCGTCTGGTGGTTCGGCGAGGGCTTCGGCGGGCTCACCTCCAACACCCTGCCCTCGCCGCTGATGGGCGCCCCCGGCGCGGTGATCCTCTACGCGATCATCGGCCTGCTCGTGTGGCCCACGGACAAACAGAGGGGTCGCTCCCCGGCAGCCATGGGACCGCTCGGGGACCGCGGCGGCCTGTACTTCTGGTCAGGGCTTTGGGCCTTGTCAGCCGCCCTGTGGCTGGTGAACGTCAACCGGGCCAGGGAAGCGACCCACGAAATGATCAAGGAAATGGCGGCAGCCTCACCGCACTGGCTCGCCAGGTTCCAGGATTCGCTCGGAGGCCACACGCAGGGTCACGGCGCGACGATCGCCGTTGTGCTCGCGATCCTCTCCATGGCAGTCGCGATCGGCGTGTGGACACCGCTGCGCTGGCCCGCGCTCGCCGTCGGGGTCGTACTCTCGCTCGCCTACTGGGTGCTCGGGCAGAGCCTCGGCGGACCATTCTGGATCGGCAACGCGACCGACGTCAACGCGGGACCGCTGTTCGTGCTGCTCGCGTTCGCGCTGTTCCCCGTCGCGCAGGTCGCACCGATCGCATCGCGAAAGCCGGTCGAGGAGACGCAGATCGAGACGCCGCCAGGCGTCAGCGTGGCCTAATAGGCGCTCTAAGGGTCCCTCTCACCAGACGCCTCCGGCCGGATCTGCGGGTTGGCCTGAGCCCAGCCGCCGCCGGCGCCTGCGCACGAAGAACACCAGCGCAAGGCCCGCCAGCACGATCGCCACCAGCGCCGCGATCGCGGCCGCGGGGGTCTTGGTGCCTTCCTCGGGCACCCAGAACAGTTCCCCGTGGACGGCCCCCGGCGCTGCGCCCACCCGGATCGGCACTTCCCAGTCGAAGATGAACGTGCGCCTGCCCTTGTCGGTGACCTTCGCCGGGGGAACTGGAGACATCCAGTGGATGCGGTGGTCGTGCCATTCGAACTGCCCCGTGCGGTCCAGCACAGTCCAGTGCGGCGTGGCGTGCGGGGAGGCCGAGGGAGGGACCGTCACTTCCGCGTAGAAGCTCTGGTTCAGGTAGTAGGCGCGCGAGCTGGTGTTGACTTCCACCGTGCCGTCCGCCAGCACGCGCGCGTAGGGTTCGCCTTCATAGCCATACACCGTGACGGTCTTGCCGGTGTGGTTGGTCAACACCAGCCGGTCGGCGAACTCGAGCACTTCCAGGCTCAGGCCGGGCACGTTGGGAACCACGCCGGTGATATATGAGCGGTAGTTGTAGCTGCTCCCCTGATCGTTGATCGGGTTGCCACTCTCCCGGTTGGGGTTGGACTGGCCGTAATTCTGAGCCTGGGCTAGCGCTGGGACCAGGAGGAGAGCGCCGAGTACGGCGGCAATGACGAGACGACGTGGCATCGCGGATCGAGCAGCAGACACTACTTCACCGCTCACGTGCCCACTGAGGACAGCAGCCACAGCCCAAAGCTGGTGAAGGCGACCATCGCCGCCAACATCCAATACTGACTGCGTACCGCATCGACCGGGTCCTCGTAGAGGACGAGCGCGCGGTCGTGGGCCAGCATCAGACCTCCCACGTGACCCCCCAGCAGGACGGCGACCTCCACATACCAGATGGCCGCGTAGGAGACGATGTGATAGTCGATCTGCGCGCCGCTGGTGCCGAAGATGTCAGCGCCGTTGCCGAGCGGGTCGGAGAGCAGGTAGCCGAGCGCCTGGCTCTGCCACAGGAGGTAGGAGAAATAGTGGGCCAGCACGTAGGCGAAGGCGATCGGGACCAGCGTGTGGACAAAGGTGCGCTTCAGCGTTTCGGTGTCATAGCGCTCGCTGACGCTGTGCACACCGAGAATGCCCAGCCGGTAGATGCCGGCGATCAGCAGGATGCACAGCACCAGCGCGAGCGAGTAGGCGAGCTCCTGCGCCGGCACGAGATGGAAGCCCAGGTCTTCGAACAGACCGGCCAGGCCAGGCTCGTTGTTGCGCCAGATACCGCCGTTGCTGAAGCCGTCGAAGGTGGTGCTGCCGATCATCGTGCAGATCAGCGCCACCGTTCCACGCCGGATCGGCAGGTCGGGCAGGCCGCTGAGCGGGCGGCGCACACAGAGGAAGCCCTGTTCGTCGCGCACGAGCGCGGAGAGTCGCGAGAACAGGCTGAAGTAGACCCCGAAAGCGTCCCCCTGCTCGCTCCAGTCCTCAACCCCGAACAGGAGCATGCCGAGGAGCATCGCCAAAAACCAGCCGAGCGACAGCGCCGCCAGGATTGAGGGCATGTCGCGGTTGACGTACACCAGCTCCAACCAGGCGAAGCCGACCAGCCCGGCGATGGCAGGCCACATCCCAAGCCACTGCGGGTAACGCAGCGGCGGCTCCGAAAGGCGCCGCGGGGCGAGGCGGCGGCCCGTCCACCACAGCACCCGCGCGCACGCGCGCCAGGGGTTGAGCGGGCGAAAGACGTCCCCCAGCAGCACGCTGGCGACGGGCACCCCCACCCAGAAGATCACGTAGATTAAGGTCACCGAGAAGTTGGCGCTGTAGACCTGCGCCCCGGCGAAGCCGCTGTACACCACCAGCGCGAATACGCCCACGCCGAACACGCCCACCGGCCACTCCAGGATCTGCGGCAGCGGCATCAGCCTGCGGCGGTGCTGCTCCTGCAGCTGGGGTGCCATCCACAGCGTGGAGAGCGCAACGAAGGACACCACCAGCACGATCGCCGCCGCCCAGCTGAACAGCCATACGGGGATCGGCAGGTTGGCCCTGCCGACGATGCCGTGGGCGCCCGCCGCGGCGGGGAACAGCAGCGCCGCGACAACCAGGCCGCCCAGAAGCAGCGGCGGGCGACGCAGAGCTCTCATGCTCGCGGCAGTCTACGCTGCAAGCAGGTGTCCCATATCCCCTTGGCATCCTTGACGACTCCCCCGCTCGCGGCGGCGATTGGGCTCGAGGACGTGCTCCAGCTCGGCCCGCTGCTGGTGGTGGGGGTGCTGTACGCGCGCCGCGTGCGCACACTGGCCCTGGAGGGCCACCCGGTGCCCGGCTGGCGCCAGGGGTGCTTCTACGGAGGGTTCGTGACGATCGGCGCGGCCCTCACCTCGCTCGGCAAGGACAGTCAGGAACTGCTCACCGCGCACATGGTCGAGCACCTGCTGCTGGGCGACGTGGCGGCGCTGTTGATCGTCCTGGGCCTGACCGGGCCGCTGATCGCGCCAATCCTGCGCATCGGGCTGTTCGACCGCCTGCGCGTGCTCGCCAACCCCCAGGTGGCGCTCCCCCTGTGGGCGGTGAACCTGTACACGTGGCACCTGCCGGTCTTCTATCAGGCGGCGCTGCGCCACCCGGGAGTGCACGCCCTGGAGCACGCGATGTTCCTCGGCTTTGGGATCAACATGTGGATGTGCCTGTTCGGGCCGCTGCCGATGCCGGTGTGGTTTGGCAACCTGGGCAAGTTCCTCTACATCGTCGCGGTGCGCCTGATCGGCACGGTGCTGGGCAACATCTTCCTGTGGTCGGGCACCGTCTTCTACCCCTACTACACCCACGGGGACGCCGTCTGGCACATCTCCCCGCTGGCCGACCAGAACCTCGCGGGCGGGGTGATGATGGTCGAGGAGAGCATCTTCACCCTGGGCCTGCTCTGCTGGCTGTTCCTGCGCTTCGCCCGCGAAGGCGAGGAACGCCAGGACCTGCTCGATTTCGCGAGCGCCCACGATTTCGAGTTGACCGATGAGCGCGCCGCCCGCGCGGTCGCGGCCGGCCGCGGCGCGGAGCTGCGCCAGCGCTTGGAAGACCGCTCAGCCGCCGGCGACAGCGGGCAGAATCGTCAACTCAGCGCCGTCGGCGACCGGAGTCTGCAGACCCTCCAGGAAACGGATGTCCTCGCCGCTGACGTACACGTTGACGAAACGCCGCAGTGAACCGTCGTCGTCGGAGATGCGCTCGCGCAGCTCGCCGAAGCGCTCGTACAAGCCGTTCAGAACCTCCTGTACGGTGGTGCCATCGAGCTCCGTCTCGCTTGTGCCCTCAGCGGCGGCGCGCAGCTGTGTGGGGATCTTGACCGTGACAGCCATCAGACCGCCGCTCCCACGGCTGAGGGCCTGAGCGGGGCGGTGAGCTCGGTCTCGGCCCCCTCGGGAACGCTTGCCTCGAAGGACTCGACGCTCGCATCGATCTCGTAGCTCTCGAACGTGCCGCGCACCGCGTCGAGCGTCTTCAGGCCCTCGCCGGTGATGACCAGCACGACGCGCTCCTCGGGGTCGATGTCACCGCGCGCGGCGAGCTTGGCGAGCACCGCGGTGGTGACCCCGCCGGCGGTCTCGGTGAAGATGCCCGTGGTCTGCGCGAGCAGCGCGATGCCAGCGCGGATCTCATCGTCGCTGACGCTGTCCACGCCGCCGCCCGTGCGGCGGGCGAGGTCGAGCGCGTAGGGGCCGTCGGCGGGGTTGCCGATCGCCAGCGACTTGGCGATCGTCTGCGGCTTGACCGGACGGCACACGTCGTGGCCCGCGGCGAACGCGGAGGCGACCGGCGAGCAGCCATCGGCCTGCGCGCCGTTCATGCGCGGCAGCGGGCGGGCGGGGTCCCCCAAAAGCCCCAGCTCGCGCCACTCGGAAAAGCCCTTGCCGACCTTCGTGAAGAGCGAACCGGAGGCGATCGGCACGACGCAGCGGTCGGGCAGCTCAAAGCCCAGCTGCTCGGCGATCTCGAACGCCAGCGTCTTTGAGCCCTCGGCGTAGTAGGGGCGCAGGTTGATGTTCACGAACGCCCACTCGCGCTCGGCGGAAAGCTCGGTGCAGAGACGGTTGACGTCGTCGTAGTTGCCCTTCACCGCCACCAGCTTCGTGCCGTAGACGCCGGTGGCGAGCACCTTCTGCTCCTCCAGATCGGAGGGGATGAAGACGTAGGACTCAAGGCCCA
This sequence comes from uncultured Solirubrobacterales bacterium, assembly GCA_963844765.1. GTDB lineage: Bacteria > Actinomycetota > Thermoleophilia > Solirubrobacterales > Solirubrobacteraceae > Palsa-744. The sequence goes on along the minus strand of CAWJPN010000001.1, from coordinate 218,824 downwards.
GCGCCGCGCCGTGGGCGGCCACGGAGTTGGCCAGATTGCCGGTGGACGCGCAGGCGATCGTCTGGTAGCCCAGCTCGCGGGCGCGCGCCGCGGCGACCGACACCACGCGGTCCTTGAAGGAGTGGGTGGGGTTGGCCGCGTCGTTCTTGACCCACACCTCCTTGAGCCCCAGGCGCTGGGCGAGACGGTCGGCGCGGATCAGCGGCGTGCACCCCGCCGGCAGGCCCGCGCGCGAGGCCAGGCGCCCGGAGGGCGCCGGGGGGCCGTCCACGACCGGCAGGAAGTCGGCGTAGCGCCAGATGTTCTGCGGGCCCGCCTGGATGCGCCGGCGCAGCTCATCGACGCCGTTGCTGGCGGGGCGGGCGGAGGGGTGGGTGGGGTCTTCAGGGTGGGTGGGGTCGTCAAGCAGGTGACTGTGGTCGTAGACGACCTCCAGCGGGCCGAAGCAGCGCTCGCACACGTACAGCGCCTCCAGCGGGTACTCGGTTGCACACTCTCGGCACTTCAGGTTGGTGACAGCCATTGGGGCCTCCTATGTTTTCTTCGCCGTTGACCGCGGTGTGGCGAAGAACACGAAGCCCGCCACACATCTGACTGGAATTGGCACCTTCCCGCGTGCGGCGCGGTGGTTGCCGGGGCTTCGTAGGGCCAGTCCCTCCACCCCTCTGGATGTGCACTGCTGTTGCTGCCAAGCACTATATCGGATACGCGGCGGAAAATCTCAAGCAGTCGAGAACGTTGGTAACACCCTTGCAGGCGCGGTGTACGCCCTGCATGAGCGCCCTTTCAGCGCAGGACCCGGCCGCGGCCACCGGCGACTTCGAGCCGGAAGCGACGCCGATCAAGCGGAGGATGCTGATCGTCGTCAATCCCTACGCCACGACGGTCTCCGACCGGCTGCGCCATCTCATCCTGCATGCGCTGGAGGCCCGCTACGAGGTCGACGCGGTGGACACCGAGGCGCCCGGGCACGCCACCGAACTGTGCCGCGAGGCCGCCCACGAGGGCTATGACGTGGTCGTCGCCTTCGGCGGCGACGGGACGGTCAACGAGGTGGCCAACGGCTTGGTCGGCTCCCCCACCCCGCTGTGCGCCCTGCCGGGCGGCTCGACGAACGTCTACGTGCGGATGCTCGGCATTCCGAACGACCCGATCGACGCCACCGAGCACCTGCTGGGGATGGCCGACGACTGGCAGCCACGCAAAGTCGACGTGGGCGTCGTCAACGGCCGCTGCTTCGCGTTCTCCTCGGGCCTCGGCCTGGACGCGAGCGTGGTGGCGCGCGTGGACTCCAACCCGCGCTTGAAGGCCCGCTTCGGGCCCTGGTTCTTCACGTGGGCCGCCGTGAACACCTTCACACGCCGCTACCTGCTGCGCCCGCCTCGCATGGTCGCCCACGTCGCGGGAGAGCGCCTTGAGGGGGTCACCGCGATCGTCCAGAACGGCTCGCCCTTCACGTACTTTCTGAGCCGACCGATCGAGATCGCCCAGGAGGCAACACTCGACTCGGGCACCATCTCAGCCTGCGTGCTGCACCGCGCGCGACCGATCGACATGCCCTTCATCGCCTGGCGCGCCTTCTCCCGCCGCGCGCAGCTGGCGCGCCACCGCCACATCACGCCCTCCACAGGCCTTACCGAGCTGAGCATCGAGAGCGCCGACGGCAAGCCGCTGCCGCTGCAGGTCGACGGCGACTACCTGGGCGAGGTCGTGCGCGCCGAGTACTCGATCCGCCCGCTGGCGCTGAGTGTGGTGTCTTGACTAAAGAAGAGGGGCCCGGCCGGCCGGCTGCGCCACCCTCTAGCTCAATCCGCCCTTTGGCGCTGAGCGTCGTCTCCTAGCCAGCCCCCGGCGTCACCCGGTAGGCGTCGAACACCGACTCGGTGTTGCGCAGGCGGTTGATTGCTCCCTTCAGGGAGTGCGTATCGGCGACCTCCACCACGAAACGGTTCTTGACCATCGGTGGATTTGACAGACAACGCGCTTCCATGATGTTGGCCCCGGACTCCGAGAAGACGCGCGAGAGATCCTCCAGCAGGCGGTGGCGGTCCCAGGCGTCGACCTGGATCTCCACGATGAACGCGGTCGACTGCTCGCCCTCCCAGAAGACCTCGGTGAAGCGCTCGGGGTTCTTGCGCAGCAGCGTCGAATTGGGGCAGTCCTGGCGGTGGATCGTGATGCCGCGGCCCAGTGAGATGTAGCCGAGGATCGGGTCGCCGGGGACCGGGCGGCAGCACTTGGCCAGGCGCAGCATCACGTCGTCCACGCCCTGCACCCTGATCCCGTACTGCCCCGAGGAGGTGGTGGGCCGCCGCCGCGGGCGCCCCACCTTCAGCAGGTCGGCGGCGGCGGTGGCCTCGCCGTCGGCGGCCTCGCCCTGCTTCAGGCGCTGCATGATCTTGTTGACCACCACCTTGGGGGAGACCTTGGCGGCGCCCAGGGCGATGTAGAAGTCATCGGCCTTGCGGTAGCCCATTTCGCGGATCACGTCCGCCAGCAGCGCCGAGCCCGTGATCTTCTGCGCGGGCAGGCCCTGCTTCTTGAGGTTCTCCTGCAGCACCTCGCGTCCGGTGTGCTCGGTGTCCTGGCGAGACTCCGCCTTGAACCACGCCTTGATCTTGTTGCGCGCGCGCGTGGTCTTGACCATCGCCAGCCAGTCGCGCGAGGGTCCGCGCTCGCGCTTGGCGGTGAGGATCTCCACGATGTCCCCGCTGCGCAGCTCGTAGTGCAGCGGCACGATCTTGCCGTTCACCCGGGCGCCCACGCAGCGGTGGCCGATTTCGGTGTGCACCTCGTACGCGAAGTCCAGCGGCGTGGCGCCCGCGGCCAGCGACTTGACCTCGCCCCGGGGCGTGAACACGTAGACCTCGTCCTCGAAGAGGTCGATCTTCAGGCTCTCCATGAACTCGTGCGGGTCTGAGAGCTCCTTCTGCCAGTCCATCATCGAACCCAGCCACTTGGGATGAGGCGTCTCGCCCACCGGAGGCCGATCGCGCCGGCGCTGCTTGTACATCCAGTGCGCCGCCACCCCGAACTCCGCCATCTCGTGCATCTCGTGCGTGCGGATCTGGATCTCCAGCGGCCGACCCTCGGGCCCGATGATGGTGGTGTGCAGCGACTGGTACATGTTGAACTTGGGCATCGCGATGAAGTCCTTGAAGCGCCCGGGCAGCGGCTTCCACAGCGAGTGGATCGCGCCGATCGCGCCGTAGCAGTCCTTCACCGAGTCGACGATCACGCGCATCGCGGTGAGGTCGTAGATCTCGTTGAACTCGCGCCCCTTCTTGGTCATCTTCGAGTAGATCGAGTAGAAGTGCTTGGCGCGCCCGGCGATCTGCGACTCGATGCCGAGCTTGCCCAGCTCCTGCGTCAAATACTCGCCGGCCTCCGCGACGTAGCGCTCGCGGTCGTCGCGCTGCTGGGAGACCAGACCCTTGATCTCCTGGTACTTGCGCGGGTGGAGCGTCGCGAAGGCGAGGTCCTCGAGCTCCCACTTGATCGCGTGGATGCCCAGGCGGTGGGCGATCGGCGCGTAGATCTCCAGCGTCTCGCGCGCCTTGTCGACCTGCTTCTGCTTGGGCAGCGCCTCGATCGTGCGCATGTTGTGCAGCCGGTCGGCGAGCTTGATCAGGATGACCCGCACGTCGGTGGCCATCGCGACCATCATCTTGCGGTAGTTCTCGGCCTGCGCCTCGTCGCGCGACTGGAAGGTCATGCCGGTTAGCTTGGTGACCCCGTCGACGATCTGGGCGATTTCCTCGCCGAAGCGCTCTGACACCTCGGCGATCGAGGCCGAGGTGTCCTCGACGGTGTCGTGCAGCAGCGCCGCGCACAGCGTGTCGGTGTCCAGGCGCATGCCCGCGCAGATGCGCGCCACGCCGACGGGGTGCACGATGAAGTCCTCGCCCGAGCGCGCGGCGCTGGTCGGCGTGGTGCTCGCAGGCGAACACGAACGCGTCTTCCACGCGCGCGCGGTCGATCTCCACAGCGGAGTCCGCGGCGTGCTCGGAGACGATCGCGAACAGGTCGGCGAGCAGCCTGCGCTCGAACTCGTTGAGCTCGGCGCGGGCAGCGGCTGGGCTCACTGGAAGCTCGCCAACTCCAACTGCTGGTGCACTGTCTCTGTTCTGGGCTTCTGCCATTGCTCTTTAAGAGTAGGGGACGAATCAACCCCAGCACAGGGCTGGGCGTGGCGCAACACCAACCGTGGCTCTGAGACCCCCTTCCACTCATTGACCTCGAGCGTGAAGGTGGCATCGGCGGGGTCGTCTTCGGGGACCGCCAGGCGCCCGCCGTTGCCGAACGCCACGGCGCGGGCGCGCGCGTCGCCGGCGAGCACCGTGAAGCGCAGATGCTTGCCTTCGCCCATCGGCCGGCGCTCGCCCAGCAGCGCGCCGCGCACGAGCAGCGAGACGGTCGGGTTGGCGCGCCCGAACGGCGCGAGCTGCTGGAGCTCTTCTGCCAGCGCCATTCCCAGCTCGCCGCCGTCGAGCACCGCATCCACCCGCTCGGTGCGCGCGGGGGGCTGCTCGCCGAGCACCTGCCGCGCATGGGCGACGAACGCCGCTCTGAAGTCCTCCACGCGCGAGCGCTCGATCTCAAGGCCCGCGGCGGCGCGGTGGCCGCCGTGGCGGCGCAGATGCTCGGCCGAGGCCTGCAGCCCGGCGAGCAGGTCAAAGCCCTCGATGCTGCGCCCCGACCCCCGGCCGGAGTCTCCCTCCAGCGCGATCAGCACCACGGGGCGGTGGTGGAGCTCGGCCAGGCGCGAGGCGACGATGCCGATAACGCCCGCGTGCCAGCCCTCGCCTGCGAGCACGTAGGCGGGGCTCTCTCCCATGTTGGCCACCTGCGCCTGCGCCTCAAACAGGATGCGCGTCTCGGTGTGGCGACGCTCCTGGTTTGCGCGGTCAAGCTCCTGCGCGATCTGCGCGCCGCGGATCGGGTCCTCGGTGAGGATCAGCTCCAGTCCCGCGTCCGCCCGGTAGAGCCGCCCGGCGGCGTTCAGGCGCGGGCGCCAGCGCGAAGCCCACGGCCCGCTCGGCGACGTGCGCTGGGATCCACCCGCGCGACCTTCATCAGCGCGCGCAGCCCTGGCTTGGCGGTCTGGCGAGCGCGCGCAGGCCGCGCCGCACGAGCGTGCGGTTCTCGCCGGTGAGCGCCACCACGTCGGCGATCGTGGCCAGCGCGACCAGGTCGAGGTCGTCCTCCACCCGATAGCCGCCGCGCTCGGCTTCTCCAGTCTCCACCTCCACCCGAGCGGCGCCGTGCTCCGCCTGTCCGACCCCCGCCTGCGCCCACAGCGCCTGGGCGAGCTTGTATGCGACGGCCGTAGCGCACAGATCCACACACGGGTAGCCGCACACCGCGGGGTGCACGATCGGCGCGTCGGGCAGCGCCCCATCGGCGCGCGGCGAGTGATGGTCGGTGACCACCACGTCAAGACCCAGCGCCCGCGCGGCCGCGACCTCCTCGACGGCGGTGATCGCGCAGTCGGCGGTCACAAGCAGGCGCGTACCCCGCGCGGCCAGCCGCTCCACCGTCTGCGACGTTCAGCCCGTAGCCATCGGTGGCGCGGTCGGGCAGGTACCAATCGACGTCAGCCCCGAGGGCGCGCAGCACGCGCACGAGAATCGCGGTGGAGCACACCCCGTCGACGTCGTAGTCGCCGTGGATGGTGATGCGCGTGCGCTCAAGCACGTGGCGGAGGACCAGCTGAACCGCCGTGTCGATCTCTGTAAAGGCGCTCGGCGGGTGCTCCTCCGCCGCGTCCAGAAAGGCGCGCGCCGCCGCGGGAGCCGCCAGCCCGCGGCGCACCAGCACTTGGGCCATCGGTCCGCTGACCCCGAGTTCACGCTCCAGAGCGCGAATCTCCTGCTCGGCGCAGTCGGCGATCTGAAAGCTGCGAGTTTCCCCCATGGCCCGCCACACTACGGGCAGGGGTAGACGGAAACAGAAAGATCAGCTCGCGGGCAGCAGCGGCACTGGAGACCCTCCCCAGCCCATCGGGCAGCCCTCGGCGATGACCTTGGCGCTTTCGCGCCGCGCGCCCTCGAAGTACACCGCGGCGATGCCGATCAGCGCCCCCGGCACGGCGTAGAGCACGACCAGCACGTCAGTGGCCTTCTTGCCCGGGATCGCTAGCCCTGAGGTCTTGAGGCTGTAGATCAGCGTCGCCAGCGCAACGGCCCCCACCAGCGAACCCACCAGAGCGCCGACAATGCCCCCCCAGAAGCGGTCGGGCAGGAAGATCGTGTAGTGCCAGATCGCCAGCCCCATCATCACCCATGCGAGCAGTCCCATTATCTTGCCCTCCCGTGGCGGCGGTTACGCGGCTTGCGCTGCTTACGTCCGCTCTGGGAGCCATCACCCACGCCGTTGCCCTGCCGCTGTGAGGGCATCACGACGTCCTCGGGCGTCAGGTCGGCCGTCGGATCGGGCTGGTCGGCACGCACCCCCTCGATGTCCAGATCGGCCACCAGCTCCTGGAACTCGTCCTTGGAGATTGGCTCGCCGGGCGTCTCGGGGGTCAGCAGTGAGGCCTCGCGTCTGCGTGCGCCGCGGCCCGCGTCCCCGCCCGCCGCGCTTGGGGCCGGCCAGCGCTTCTTCGGCCTCGGCGTCGGCGCGCAGCTCGCCCATTTCGGTGGCGTAGGCGGGCACGTAGCCGAGATCGCGGGTGATCCGCAGGCGGCGGTTGCGGTAGACCCCCTCGCGCTCCTTCCAGTGGGTCAGCACCGGGGAGGCGATGAAGATCGAGGAGTAGGCGCCGGAGGCGATGCCGACCATCAGCGCGAAGGCGAAGTCTTTGAGCGTTTCCCCGCCGAACAGCAGCAGCGCCAGCACCGGCAGCAGGGTGCAGAAGGAGGTCGCCAGGGAGCGCGTCAGCACCTCGGACATCGAGCGATTGACGATCTGCGAGAACGCCGCGCGCGGCATGCGCGGCACGTTCTCGCGCACACGATCGAAGACGATGATGGTGTCGTAGAGCGAATACCCAAGGATGGTGAGCAACGCGGCGACTGTCGAGGTGGTCACCACCCTGCCGGTGAGGGCGTAGACGCCCGAGGTGATCAACAGGTCGTGCATCAACGCGATCAGCACCGGCACGGCGTACTTCCACTCGAAGCGCAGCGCGATGTAGACGGAGATCACCAGCAGCGAGGCGATGATCGCGATGATCGCGCTGTTGGCCACGGTCTTGCCGAAGGTCGGCCCGATCGAGGTGTCGGAGGTGTTGCGCAGAGGGTCGGCGGCGTTCAGCGCCGCCTCGGCCCTGACCACTTCGACCTGTTTGAGGTCCTTCATCGAGATCTGGTTGCCGTTGGCGCCGACGCTCTTGTTGTTGAACTGCTGCACCTCGATGTTGTCGAAGCCTGCCTTGTGCAACGCCGTGCGGATCTGGTTCTCGCTAATCGGCCTGACGAAGCCCGTCTGGATGCGGGTGCCCGAGGTGAAGTCGATGCCCAGGTTGATCCCCTTGGCGCCGATCGCCAGCGCGCCGATCAGGAGGATCGTGCCCGACAGCGAGAAGAACCACTTGGAGGCGCCCATGAAGTCGAACGTCCAGCCCTTGCCGCGCCTGGCGGCGCCGAGCATCGCGGGGTGCGAGACGGCGCGCGAGCGGCCCATCGCGCCCAGCGCGGCCTGCGTGGCGAGCACGGCGGTGAACAGCGTCAGCAGCGTGCCGATGCCCAGCGTGAAGGCGAAGCCCTTGACTTCGGAGGTGGCCAGCGCGAACAGGATGAAGGCGGTCATGAACGTCACCACGTTGGCGTCGACGATCGCCGCGAAGCCGCGCCGGTAGCCGATCGCGATGCCGGACATGACCGAGCGCCCACCGCGGATCTCCTCCTTGACGCGCTCGAAGATCACGATGTTGGCGTCCGCGGCGATGCCGATCGTGAGGATCAGCCCGGCGATGCCGGGCAGCGTGAGCGTGATCGGGATCAGCTTGATCAGCGCGAAGAAGTAGAGGCCGTAGATCAAGCAGGCCGCCGATCGCGATCACGCCGAGCACGCGGTAGAAGATCAGTAGGAACAGGCACACCACCGCGAAGCCGATCAGCATCGCCAGGAGGCCCTGTTCCAGCGCCTGCTGACCCAGCGTCGCCGAGACCTGGGACTGGGAGATCAGTTCCAGCTTGATCGGCAGCGCGCCGGACTGCAGCTCGTCGGCGAGGTTCTGCGCGGAGGTGATGGTGAAGCCGCCGGTGATCTCCGAGCCGTTGGTGGCGTCGATCCCGTTGGGGTACTGCGTGTAGTCGATCGAGGGCGCGGTGATGATCTGGTTGTCGAGCACGATCGCGAAGTGCTGCAGCGTCTTGCCGGCGCCCGGCAGCGCGGCGTTTTCCCCGCGCTGGGCGATTTCCTTGGTGACCTTTTCGAAGACCGACCCGCCGTGGGAGGTGAAGTCGAACGTCACGTCCGGCGCGCCGCTGCCACCGGCCCCGTTTTCGAAGCCCTGCGCGGGGTTCTTGATGTCCGAGCCGTTGAGCACCGGGTCGTCGTTGAGCACGTACCAGCTGTTGGGCGAGGCGTTGAGGACCTTGCCGGTGGTGGTGCTTTCTTCGGGGCGTGCCTGGGCGAGCACGGTGCCGGGGTTGACGCGCACCTCCTTGACCTTGGCGCCAGCGGGGGGTTTGTAGCCGTCGGCGTAGAGGTCTTCCCTGGTGTTCTCGGGGCCGCGCAGCACCTTGCGGTTGGTTTCGTCCAGCAGATACCACTGTCCGTAGATGCAGCCTTCCACCTGCTCGGGGGTGCAGCCCGGCGCCAGCGTGGTGTCGTTGGAGCGCAGGATCGCCGGGCGCTTGGCGGCCCGCAGCACCGCTTCGTACTCGGGCAGGCCGGCCGTCGAGATCGCCGCGTTTGATCCGCCCGTGACGGTCGGTTCATTGGGTCCCGCGGGTTTGCCGTCGGGGCCGATCACGTTGGGCTCCCAGTCATAGAAGAACATCTGGGCGGTCCTGCCGACCTGTTCCTGGGCGCGCTGGGCGTTGCTCACGTCGGGCAGCGCCACGTCGATCTGGTTGGCGCCGGTGCGCTGGATTTCCGGCTGCGCGACGCCGAGCTGGTTGATGCGCTTTTCCATGATCGTGATCGCGCGTTCCAGCGATTCGGGGGTGACCTTGGACTGCGCCGTGGGCAGCCCCAGGTAGGTCAGCTCGACACCGCCCTTCAGGTCCAGGCCCAGGCGGGTCTTCTTGGGCTTCACCGACGTCCCGGGCACCCCCACGATCACGATCAGCGAGGCGATCGCCAAGCCGAGGACGATGGCGAGCACGAAGGCGTTGCGGCGACGATCGGTCATCGGTTCAGACTACTTGCCCAGGGTAGGCATGAGCAACTGGTAGGCATGAGCAACTACTTGTCGGGGGTGAGCACCAGCAGCAGCCCGCCGTCCTCGTCGTAGGCGGGAAACATGTCGGCCTTGGCGCTCGCGACCACGTCGCGGTCGCCGCTGACGCGCACGGGCTTGCCCAGCGCGCGCACCCCCCACTCCAGCACCGTCGCCACGGGCTGCTCGTCGTCGGCGAAGCTGAGGCCGAGGGCCTGCTCCACGCGCTGGCCGATCACCGCTTCCTCCTCTAAGCCCGTGAAGGCGAAGGAGTTCTTGCCGCAGCCGATCACGCGCCCCTCGTGGTCGCACACGAAGAAGGCGGCGTCGGGCGCGGGGTAGTAGTCGTCGAGCAGCTCGAAGAGAAAGGCGAAGCCGCACTTCGCGCAGCCCTTGGGTTGGCGCGTGAAGCCGATGTTGCGGTCCAGCTCGCTGGTGCGGTGTCCGCAGTTGGGGCAGATGAAGGGGTGGGCCATGAGCCCCACAGATTAGTGGGAGCCGTGGCACGGAGCCGACGCACCGCTCTCGCCCCGGATTGACGCCCATCGACGCAGCGCGCGAAAGCAGCACGAGAAGCAGCCGCGAGCTGGAAGGAGCCGCTAGAAAAGCGCTGGGTCGACAGCGTTCTCGGACCTGGACTCGGGCACCGGCAGGTCCAGGTGGGCGAAAGCCGCGGGTGTGGCCATGCGCCCGCGCGGCGTGCGCTTGAGCAGCCCCTCGCGCAGCAGGTGGGGCTCGTAGACGTCCTCCAGCGTGTCCTGCTCCTCCCCCACGACGACCGCCAGCGTGGAGAGGCCCACGGGGCCGCCGGCGAACTTGAGGCAGATGGCGCGCAGGATCTCGCGGTCCAGGCGGTCCAGGCCACGCGCGTCCACCTCCAGCAGGTCAAGCGCCGCGCGCGCGGTCTCGGCGCTGAGGACGCCCCCCATGCGCACCTCGGCGTAGTCGCGCACGCGCTTGAGCAGACGGTTGGCCACGCGCGGGGTGCCCCGCGAGCGCGTGGCGATGGCCGCGGCGCCGCCGGCATCCAGAGGTATTTCCAGGATGCCCGCCGAGCGCGCGACGATCGCCGCCAGGTCCTCCTCGGAGTAGGTCTCCAGGCGCGCCTGGATGCCGAAGCGGTCGCGCAGCGGCGTGGTCAAGAGGCCGGTGCGCGTGGTGGCCCCCACCAGCGTGAAGGGGGGCAGCTCGAGCGTCACCACGCGCGCGCCCGCGCCCTGGCCGACGGTGATCGGCAGGCGACGGTCCTCCATCGCCGGATAGAAGGTCTCCTCCAGCGTGCGCGGCAGGCGGTGGATCTCATCGACGAAGAAAACCGAGCGCGGCTCCAGCGCCGTGAGAAAGGCCGCAATGTCTCCCTTTCGCTCCAACGCGGGGCCGGCGGTCTGCACGAAGGGCACTTCCAGCTCGCCGGCGACGATCTGCGCGAGCGAGGTCTTGCCCAGCCCGGGAGGCCCCGCGAGCAGCAGGTGGTCGAGCGCCTCGCCGCGCGCTCCGGCGGCCTCGATCGCCACCGCAAGCTGCTCGCGCAGCGCGTCCTGGCCGACGAAGTCGGCCAGGCGCCGGGGGCGCAGCGAGCGGTCAAGCTCCTCCTCGTCGTCCTCGATCGCGGTGGGGGTTTGGATGCGGCGTCATCGACCCACCGCCCGCGCGCCACGCAGCGCCGCTCCAAGCAACTCCTCTGCGGTGGCGCCCTCGGCCTCGCGCAGCAGCTCCTCGGCCTCGCCGGGGGTATAGCCCAGCTCCAGCAGCCCGTCGCGGGCCAGCCTCGCGGGGACGCGGGGCCACGGCCGCGGCGCGCCACGATCCCGCCGGGTGCGCCTGTGAGGGGGGCGTCGGCGACGGAGACCTTCTCGCGCAGCTCCACGATGATGCGCTCTGCCGTGCGCTTGCCGATGCCGGGAACGGCCTGAAAGCGCGCGGCGTCGCCGGCGGCGATCGCCCCCAACAGCTCGCGCGGGGGGCCGCCGGAGAGCACCGCCAGGGCCACCTTCGGCCCGACGGACTGCACGGAGAGCAGCATCAGAAACAGGTCGCGCTCGGGCTCGGAGTGAAAGCCGTAGAGCGAGAGCGCGTCGTCGCGCACGATCAGGTGGGTGTGCAGCGTCGTCTCGCCGCCCACGGCGGGGACGTGGTGCAGCGTCTCCGAGGAGACAGCGACACGGTGCCCTACGCCACCGCAAACGACGACGATGTGGTCGGAGCGGCGCACCGCCACCTCGCCGCGCAGCAGGGCGATCACGCGAGCGCCCCCGCGAGCGCCGTGGCCATCGGCGCGCAGTTGGCGTGGCACAACGCCACCGCGAGCGCATCGGCGGCGTGGTCTGGCGTCGGCAGGGTGGGCAGGTCCAGCAGCGACTGCACCATGCGCGCCACCTGGTCCTTCTGCGCGCGGCCGTGGCCGCAGACCGAGGACTTGACCTTCTGCGGGGTGTAGCTCGTGCAGGGCAGCCCGCGCCGCCCGGCGGCCAGCATCACCGCGCCGCGCGCGTGGCCGACGGCGAAGGCGGTGCGCACGTTCTGCCCGAAGTACAGCTCCTCCAGGGCGACGGCGTCGGGGGAGTGCTCCTCCAGCAGACGCTCCACACCGTCGTAGACGTCGACCAGGCGCCGCTCAAGCGGCACCCCCGCGCGCGTCTCGATGACGCCGCCGTCGAGCGCGGCCATGCGCCCACGGCGGCGTGTGACGACGCCGTAGCCGGTGGAGGCCAGGCCAGGGTCGATGCCGAGGACGATCACAGTCAGTGATTCTGCGTGGCGCGTCGGACGCCTGCCGGGAACAGGTGTTCGTCAGGCCACCGAGGCCAGGCGGTGCTCTCAGGAGGGCACTGCCGCAGGCAAACCCCACGGAGGCGCGCCCGTGGCCCACAGGTCGTTGAGCGCGATGGCGTCCTTGTAGGTGTCCATGCACTCCCAGAAGCCGTCGTGGCGGTAGGCGTGCAGCTGATCGTCGTGCGCCAAACGCTCCAGCGGCCGGCGCTCCAGCACCGCATCCAGCTCCATGTAGTCCAGCGCAGGGGTCTCCATGCAGAAGAACCCACCATTGATCCAGTGCTCGGAGCGCGGTTTCTCACGGAAGCCGAGCACCCGGCCGTCCTCCCCCAACTCGGTGACGCCGAACTGCAGCTCGGGGCGCACGACCGTCATCGTGGCCAATGCCGCGTGGGCATCGTGGAAGGCCAGCAGGGCACCCAGGTCGATGTCGGCGAGGCCGTCGGCGTAGGTGAGGCAGAACCGCTCGGCGCCGAGGTGTGGCCCAAGCAGGTGAACGCGCCCGCCCGTGGGGGTGTCGAGCCCGGTGTCGATGCAGCGCACCTCGACCCCAGACGGCCAATCGCAGGAGGCGGCGAAGCGCTCGATCAGATCCCCCCGGTAGCCGGTCGCCAGCAGAAAGCGGGTGAAGCCTTGCGCGGCGTAGAGCTGGATGACGTGCCAGAGAATCGGCAGCCCGCCGATCTCCACGAGCGGCTTGGGCAGCTCCCGGGTGTGCTCCTGCAGGCGCGTTCCGCGACCTCCGCAGAGGATCGCCACGGGCGGCCTCGGAGGCTGCGGCCTCGGGCCCCGAAGCCCCGTCGAAGGTCGCCTGAGAGCTACCCGGCAACGCGCTCAAGCATCTCAGCGGGCACGTCGAAGTTGGCGTGCACGGCGCCGACGTCGTCGTTGTCTTCCAGGGCGTCGATCAGGCGCATCAGCTTGGCGACCTGGCCCTCGTGCTGGATCTCCACCAGCGAGGAGGGGCGGTAGATGAGTTCGGCGGATTCCAGCTCCACTCCGGCCGCCTCCAGCGCGTGGCGCACCGCGGCGAAGTCGCCCAGCGCGGTGACGATTTCGAAGACGCCCTCGTCGTCGGAGATGTCCTCGGCGCCGGCCTCGATCGCCGCCAGCAGGTCGTCCTCGGTGTAGCGCGCGGCATCGACCAGCGAGCACGCCCTTCTTGTCGAACAGGTATCCCACCGAGCCGGGCTCGCCGAGCGAGCCGCCGAACTTGACGAACAGGTGTTTGACGTCCGCGCCGGTGCGGTTGCGGTTGTCGGTGACGGTCTCGACCATCAGCGCGACGCCGCCCGGACCGTAGCCTTCATAGACGATCGACTCGAGCTCCTCGGCGTCAGAGCCGGCGCCGGAGCCCTTGGCGATGGCGCGTTCGATGTTGTCCTTGGGCATCGACGCGGCCTTGGCCTTCGCGACGGCGTTCTCCAGCGCGGCGTTGGTGTCGGGATCCCCCCCGCCGTCGCGTGCGGCCACCGTGATCGCGCGCGCGAGCTTCGTGAAGGCGGCCCCGCGACGCGAGTCCACGATCGCCTTCTTGTGCTTTATCGATGCCCACTTGGAGTGCCCGGACATGGCCTAAAGATAGTGTTTCGGCGGGTCGCGGACCGACCAACGATTTAAGAGGCTCCGCTCCGCTCCGCCGAGAGGGTCGCGTCGTGCAAGGCCGCAAGGAATGCCGAACCCATAGGATGGCAGCCCATGAAGGGAACCCTGGACCCCGGAATATTCAAGGCGTATGACGTGCGCGGGCTCTACGGCGAGCAGATCGACGGCGACGTCGCCGAACAGGTGGGCCGCGCGTTCGCGCGGGTGCTGGGGCAGCTCGCGGGCAAGCCGAAGCCAGCTGAAAGTCGGGCTGGGCAGGGACATGCGCCTCAGCGCACCGGAGCTGGCGGCGCGCTATCGCACGGGCATCGCCGCCGAGGGCGCGCACGTGGTGGACGCCGGGCAGGTGGGCAGCGAGATGCTCTACTACCTCGTCGGCTCGCGCGGGCTGGACGGGGGGCTGATGTGCACCGCATCGCACAACCCCAAGGCGTACACCGGGCGCCAAGCTGGTGCGCGAGGGGGCGATCGCGCTGAGTGGCGACGCGGGGATACAGGACGTGCGGCGCACGATCGAGGGCGGGCTGGGCGAGCCGGCGCCGACGCCGGGCAGCGGTCGAGCAGGTCGACGTCTACGGCGAGTTCCAGGAGGCGGCGCTGAAGTTCATCGACCCGGCCGCGGTGAAGCCGCTGAAGGTGGTGGTCGACGGCGGCAACGGCATGGCGGGACCGATGGTGGGACCGCTGCTGGAGCGCCTGGGCCTGGAGACGATCCAGATGTACTGGACGCCCGACGGGGAGTTCCCCGACCACGAGCCCAACCCGCTGCTGCCGGAGAACCGCGAGGCGATCATCGCCAAGCGTGCGCGAGAGCGGCGCGGACCTGGGGATCGCCTGGGACGGGGACGCCGACCGCTGCTTCTTCATCGACGACACGGGCGAGTTCGTGGACGGCGACTTCCTCACCGCGCTGCTGGCGGAGTCGCTGCTTCAGAAGCACCCCGGCGAAGCGATCCTGTACGACGTGCGCGCCAGCTGGGCGGTGCCCGACACCGTCAAGCGGCGGGCGGCACGCCCTACGTCAACCGCGTGGGGCACGCGTTCTTCAAGACGCGGATGCACAAGGAGGGGTCGCTGTTCGGCGGCGAGGTCTGCGGGCACTACTACTTCCGCGACTTCTACTGCGCGGACTCCGGCACGATGCCGGCGCTGCTGATGCTGGAGATGCTCTCGCGCAGCGGCAAGAAGCTCTCGGAGCTCTTGCGGCCCTACCACGAGAAGTACTTCATCTCCGGCGAGGTCAACTCCGAGGTGGCAGGACCAGCAGGCGAAGATGAAGGAGATCGAAGCAGCGCTACGCCGACGCCAGCCAGGCGCACCTGGACGGCATCTCGGTGGACTACGAGCGACTGGCACTTCAACGTGCGCCCGTCGAACACCGAGCCGCTGCTGCGGCTGTGCCTGGAGTCGCTGGAGAGCCACGAGGACATGGAGCGCCGCCGCGACGAGGTGCTGGCGCTGATCCGCTCGTGCCGCGACGGCCGGGTCGTCCGCGACGGCCGGATCGTCCGCGCCGGCCGGGCGTCCGCGCCGGCCGGGTCGTGAGGGACGCCGCCCTGCCCGAGGCGCCCACCCACGGCGCGAGGAAACCGCGGACGCACGGGATGCAGGGGAGCGCCATCGTGAGCCCGCCTCCACCGTTCGCCTCAAGCGAGGAGGAACAGCGCGAGGACGCCGCCGCACTGGCCGGCGCCGCACAGGCAGGGCGTGCACTGCCTGGCGATCCCCACGCCCTTCCAGGTGGGCCGCATCAACGCCTACCTGATCGAGGACGAGCCGCTGACCCTGATCGACTCGGGCCCCAACTCGGCCAAGGCGCTGGACGAACTGGAACAGGCGCTGAAGGTGCGAGGCCACGCGATCGAGGACATCGAGCTGCTGGTGATCACCCACCAGCACATCGACCACTTCGGGCTGGCCTCGATCCTCGCGCGGCGCTCGGGCGCGGAGGTGGCGGCGCTCGCGGGCCTTGACCACTACCTCGGCGCCTTCCGCGAGGAGGCCGAGCTGGACGACCTTTCGCCGAGCAGACGATGCTGCGCCACGGCATCCCCGCCGATGTGGTCGGCGCGCTGCGCGCGGTGTCCGCCAGCTTCCGCGCGTGGGGCTCCACCGTCGAGGTGACGCGCACGCTCGCAGACGGCGAGGAGCTGAAGCTGGCCGACCGCACCCTGCGCGTGCTGCACCGCCCCGGCCACAGCCCCTCGGACACGCTCTTCTGGGACGAGGCGCGCGCGCAGCTGTTCGTCGCCGACCACCTGCTCAAGCACATCTCCTCAAACCCGCTGCTCGCCCGCCCGCTGGGTGCCGCCAGGGACTTCACCGGCCCGCGCCCCCAGGCGCTCGTCACCTATCTCGCCTCGATGGAGCAGACCCGCGCGATGGACCTCGAGCTGGTGTTCCCAGGCCACGGCCCCCCGATCACCGACCACAGGACGCTGATCGAGCTGCGCCAGCGCATGCACGCACGCCGCGCCGAGCGCATCCACGCGCTGATCGCCGAACAGCCCCGCACCGCACACGAGGTGGCGCAGGAGATGTGGGGCAACGTCGCCGTGACCCAGGCCTACCTGACCCTCTCAGAGGTGCTGGGCCACACTGACATGCTGATCAACGCGGGGCTCGTGGTGGAGCAGGAGGAGGACGACGTGGTGCGCTTCGCGGCGGCGTAGGCAGCGAGCGGCCGGGCAGCTTGAGCGGACGATGCCTGGGCTAAGAGCCTGTCTCAAAACATCCGGCACGCCCGGATGCGTCCCTGTACACGGCGCTGGATCGCCACGTGACGTCTTGCACGTGCCACCAGCACGCGCCACGACGACCCGCGACGACCAGCTTGGTCCATGAACGCCCCGAACGCACCGTCTGTTTTGAGACAGGCTCTAAAACCCCGTCGAGGAGCAGGCGGGGGTGGAGGACTTGGGGCGCCGCGGGGCGATCCGCGACTCCGTGAGGACCGCGGCCTTCACCACCGGTTCGCAGGGCACCTCCAAAGCCTGTTCGGGTATGCGCCTGAGACCAAACCAAGCGGCCATGGCTTCACCGTGCAAGCCCACCGTGACGCCGGGTTCAGAGCCTTTGGCGGCGACCATCTCCGGCCTGCGCCAAGCGTGTCGCCCGGCGGGCTTGACGGTGGCTGACAGACGGTATTTTCCGCGCACCTCCTAGGAAAAAACGGAGAAGTACAGTAAAGTCCTTGATATGTTGGACAGGGTGTAGGAGGGAGTGGTCCAGTCGATGTACATGGATGGACAGGCCGCGCAGGCCAATCCGCATCTGAACGTGTTCGAGCCCTACCGGGACCTCGCGAGCCACCACGAGGACCAGCTCACACGCGCGGCGATGATCGTGCTGCGGATGGTGCCCCTGGCGCGCGAGACGCTGCTGGCGGCGATCGGCGAGGGGTCCTTGAGCGGGCTGCCGGAGTGCTCGCTTGACATGCAGGCCACGCACGTTGTGGACCCCGGCCAGGGTCCTGAGGAGGCGCCCGCGCGGGGGCGGCTGGTGAGCGTCTTTTTGACGCCCGACATCGAGCCCTTCGCGCTCGCCGAGGAGGTCTCCGAGACCGACCGCGGGCAGCGCTTCGACGGCGTGCTGCGCTTCGACCCCGACCTCGTGGTGGTGGTCGAGAGCAAGGTCTGCCAGCGCTGGGCGCGCCGCGACGGGCACCGCGCCGCCGAGCTCAACCTGCAGGGTGTGCGCTTTGCCGAGCAGCGCACCTGCCTCTTGCCCTGGCACGACCTGCTGGAGTCGTGGATGCGGCTCGTCGAGCTGGACGTGCTCGGCACCGCCGAGCGCGCGCTCGTGCAGGACATGCTCGACTACGCCCACCGCGACTTCGCCCACCTGCTGCCCTTCGGCAGCCTGCGCCGCGCCGGGACGGACCCCACGCGCCGCCTGCGGCGGCTGCGCTCGCTGCTGGCGCAGGCCACCGGCGTGCCCGTCGAGCGGGGCTCGCTCGTGCACGTGCGCCTGGATACCGCGCTGGGCGTCGTCTCCTTTCAGCGCGCCGCCCTGGACATGGTCGCCGACCAGCTTGTCCTGCACGTCTGGCCGGGCGAACTCAAGCACCAGGCCGAGCACCTTTACGCCGGCGCACGCGCGCTTGCGCTGAGCGCGCTGGCCGCGCCCGGGCAGCCCTGGAGCGTCGAGCCCCAGCCGCTGCTGGGCTACCGCAACGCCCCCGTGCGCTCGCGGGTCTACCTCACGTGCACGCTCTCGCCCGCCACCTACGCCCAGCGCTGGCAGGGCGAGGACTGGGAGCGCGTCGGCGCCCACCACCGCAACCACCTTTTGGATGACCTCTGGCCGTGGCTGCTGGCGCGCGGCTACGCCTCGCCCGGGGACCTCGAGGCGGTGAGCGGCTTCGTGGACTCGCTCGGGCGGCGCTTCGCGCACCTGCGCCCGGGCATGCACGTCAAGCGCTTCTGGTCGCTGGAGCACGCCGAGGAGCTGGACGAGGCCGGGCTGCTGGCCGGGGAGGTTCGCTCGGCGGTCAGCGAGGTGTTGCGCCTTCTGGAGGAGCCGCCGCTGCCGCCCACCGACGGGGGGCTCCCGGGCGAGGCTCCGGCGTCGGCGCCGGGCGCACCACGGCCGGAGTGGAGCCGCGGGGACAAGGCGCGTGTAGGCGCCAACGCGGGCAAGACCTGGACGGGCGCGCGCCGAGGTCGGCCCTATTCAGCCCCGGCCTATGCGCCGGGGCCTGCGCGACGGGGTCAATCATGCTGCCCGCCGGCGCACGACAGCCGCCAAGAACAGCTCGTGCATGCGGTCGTCGCCGGTCAGCTCGGTGTGGAACGCCACGACCAACCTGTCCCCTTCGCGCGCCGCCACCGGATGGCCGTCTATCTCCGCCAGCACCTGCACGGCGGGCCCGTGCTCGGCGATCCAGGGCGCGCGGATAAACACACCGCGCAGCGGCCGGGCGGGCGGGTCCGATACACCGAGCACTTGCAGATCGGCCTCGAAGCTGCGCGTCTGGCGGCCGAAGGCGTTGCGCTCGGCGCGTATGTCCATCACCCCCAGGTGCTCGCGGTCGAGCATGATCAGGCCCGCGCACGAGCCCAGTAGTGGTGTACCGGTGCGCGGCCAGCTCGCGCAGCGGCTGCGCCAGCCCCTCGCGCTCGATGCCCAGCGTCATGGTCGTGGACTCTCCGCCTGGCACCACCAGCCCCTCCAGCCCGGCGAGGTCCGCCGGGACGCGCACCTCGCGCACCTCCGCTCCCAGCCGTCGCAGCACCTTGGCGTGCGCCTCGAAGTCGCCCTGCAGCGCGAGCACGCCGATCAGAGGAGCCTGCACTGCGGGAGACCGGCTCTACCAACCGCGCTGGGCCAACAGCTGCTCGTCCTCCAACTTCGAGGACTCCAGGCTCACCATCGCCGTGCCCAGCCCGCGTGAGGCGGCGGCGATGCGCTCGGGGTCCTGCCAGTGCGTCGTGGCCTCCACGATCGCCCGCGCCCGCACCGGCGGGTCCTCGGACTTGAAGATGCCCGACCCCACGAACACTCCTTCGGCGCCCGAGCGACATCATCAGCGCGGCGTCGGCGGGTGTGGCGATACCACCGGCGCAGAACAGCACCACCGGCAGCCTGCCCTCGGCGGCCACGCTGCGCACGAGGTCCAACGGCGCGCCATGCTCCTTGGCGGCAGTGGCCAGCTCGGCCTCATCCAGTGCGCCCAGGCGACGGATCGCCCCCGTGACTGAGCGCATGTGGCGCACCGCCTCCACGATGTCCCCCGTGCCGGCCTCGCCCTTGGAGCGGATCATCGCCGCGCCCTCGCCGATGCGGCGCAACGCCTCGCCCAGGTTGGTGGCGCCGCACACGAACGGCACCTTGAAGGCCCACTTGTCGATGTGGTTGCTCTCATCCGCCGGCGTCAGCACCTCGGACTCATCGACGTAGTCAACCTCCAGCGCCTGCAACACCTGCGCCTCGACGTAGTGGCCGATGCGCGCCTTGGCCATCACCGGGATGCTGACGGCCTCCTGGATGCCGACGATCATCTCCGGGTCTGACATCCGCGCCACCCCGCCGTCGCGCCGGATGTCGGCGGGCACGCGCTCCAGCGCCATCACCGCCGCCGCCCCGGCGTCCTCGGCGACCTTGGCCTGCTCAGGGGTCACCACATCCATGATGACCCCGCCCTTGAGCATCTCTGCCAGGCCGCTCTTGACCCGGAACGTGGCCTCGTCGCGCATGGCTCCCAGTCTACCGGCCGCGACTAGGACTACTTGAGCCGGAAAGCGCGAATGCGGTCGTCGTACTGCGCGGTGTCCCGCGCGTACACCCCATACGCCAGCGCCTGGATGAGGCTCAACAGCGCCGTGTGCGAGCGCACGTAGGCGGGCGAGTTGGAGGAGTAGTAAAGCTTCATCTGCGCCAGCTTGGCGACCTCTGAGAGGGTCGCGTCGGTGATCGCCGCCGTGCGCGCCTTGCGGTGGCGCGCGAGCTTCATCGCGCGCACCACCAGCGGGTGCGGACGCCCGGCCGAGAGCCCGATCACGAGCGTCCCTTCGTCGATCCGCCCCAGCCGGCTGAGCGCCTCCTGGGAGGGGCTCGCCACGACGTCCACGCGCAGGTCCAGCAGCATCAGGAGGTGGCGCAGGTAGGAGGCGAAGAAGGCCATCTGGTCGGTCCCCGCCACCAGCACCTTCTCGGCGCTGACGATCGCCTCGATCAGCGTGTCCACGGTGCTGCGCGACACTTTGCGCGCGGTCTCCTCGACGTTCAGGTGGTCCGCCGCCAGCGCAGTCTCGAACTCGTTCTGGTCGAGCGAGAACAGCGGGGTCGAACCGTTGGATGAGGGCGCCCCGTTGGCTGCCTTGCTGGGCAGCCCGGTGATCGCCCGCGTGTGCACCCGGCGGTACTCCTCGCGCGCCGCCGCCTGCAACTCGGGGAAGCCCTCGAAGCCCAGCGCCTGGGAGAAGCGCACGACGGTGGAGCTTGAGGTGTTGGCGCGCCGCGCCAGCTCCTCCGCGGTCTGGAAGGCCGCCTCGTCGAGGTGGTCCACGATGTACTGCGCCACATCCTTCTGCGAGCGCGAGCACTCGTCGAAGCGGGCCTGGATGTACTTGGACAGGCTCTGGTGCTCGCTTGAGCCGTTCACCGGCGGAGCGGTGGGTGTGGGTGTGGGTGTGGGTGTGGCGACATGCTTCATCGCGGCTGTCATTCGACGCCTGCGTCTCGGACTCCTCCCTCAAAATGATCCACTTGCGCCCCTATCGCGCAAATAAGTCGATGAGGATCGCGATCGTCGGCGCCGGCGTGTCCGGCCTTGTGGCCGCCCACCTGCTGCACGCAGAGCACGAGGTGACGGTCTTCGAGGCAGCCTCCTACGCGGGCGGGCACGCGCACACAGTGCGTGTCGACAGCGCCCACGCCACCCACCACGTGGACACGGGGTTCATCGCGATGAACGACCGCACCTACCCCTGCTTCACCCGCCTGCTGGAGCGGCTGGGCGTAGCCACGCAGCCCACCCACATGAGCTTCGCGGTGAGCGGCGCCGATGAGGACTTCGAGTACTCCGGCACTCCCAGGGGGCTGCTCTGCCAGCCGCGCAACCTGCTGCGACCGTGGTTTTTGCGAATGCTCTCCGAGCTGCCGCGCTTCAACCGCGAGCTGCGGCGGGTTCTGGACGGAGCCGGGGTTGGTGTGTCGCTGCATGGCACAGGCAACGCGGGCGAGTCCTTGGGCGGCGCTGCAGACGCCAGCAAGTCGCGGCACGGCGCAGGAGATGTCAACGAGTCGCTGCACGACTTCCTGGAGCGCCACCGCTTCTCGCCCGCCTTCGTGCGCCGGCTGATCGTGCCCCAGGTCTCGGCGGTGTGGTCGGCTGACCCCCAGCAGATGAGCTCCTTCCCGGTGCGCTTCCTGGCGGAGTTCTTCGCCAACCACGGGATGCTTGGTTTCCGCGATCGTCCCCGCTGGTCCACGGTGAGCGGCGGCTCGGCGCGCTACGTCGAGGCGCTTACGCGGCCCTTCGCCACGCGCCTGCACCTGAACTCGCCGGTGCGCTCGATCGCCCGCTCTCCCACGCACGTCGAGCTGGCGGTGGCCGGTCAGGAGCCGCAGCGCTACGACCACGTGGTGCTCGCCACCCACTCCGACCAGGCGCTGTCGCTGCTGGCCGATCCCACCCCGCGGGAGCGCCAAGTGCTGGGCGCGATCCCTTACCAGCGCAACGAGGCGGTCCTGCACACCGACGCGTCTCTGCTGCCGAGGCGGCGGGGTGTGCGGGCGGCGTGGAACTTCCACCTGCTGCGCCACCCCAAGCCGCTAACCACCGTGACCTACTACATGAACCACCTCCAGCGCCTGCGCGCAGAGCGCGACTTCTGCGTGACACTGAACCGCACCGAGGCGATCGACCCAGAGAAGGTGATCCGCACCTTCTCCTACGCACACCCCGTCTACACCCCCGAGGGTGTGGCGGCGCAGTCACAGCACGGTGCGATCTCGGGCGCGGAGCAGCGCACCCACTACTGCGGCGCCTACTGGGGCTGGGGCTTTCACGAGGACGGCGTCGTCTCCGCGCTGCGTGCCTGCGCGCCGTTCGGAGTAGGGCTGTGAACATGCCCACCGTCTACCGCAAGCGCACCGAGCACCGGCGTCTGCATACAGCAGCGGACACGACCGCCAGCCGGGCGTCGTGCCTGTACGAGGGCTCGGTGCGCCATCGCCGCATGGCACCGCTGCAAGACGAGTTCCGCTACCCGCTGTTCATGGCCTACCTGGACCTCGAAGAGCTGCCGCGGCTCTTCGACGGGCGGGCCCTGTGGTCGGCCCGCAGTCCGGCTGCGGCGTGGTTTCGCCGCGCCGACCACCTGGGCGACCCGCGGGCGACCCTGAAGGAGGCGGTGTGCGAGCTGGTAGAGCAACGCACGGGCACACGCCCCGATGGACCGGTGCGACTGCTGACACACCTACGCTACTTCGGCCACTGCTTCAACCCGGTGAGCTTCTACTACTGCTTCGACGCGACCGGTCGTCACGTGCAGGCGACGGTCGCCGAGGTCACCAACACACCCTGGGGCGATCGCCACTGCTATGTGCTGCCGGTCCTTCATACCGCCGACCACGGCACGGCGACGCTCATGCGCGGGCGGTTCGAGAAGCAGTTGCACGTCTCCCCCCTGATGGGCATGGACCACGTCTATGACTGGCGCCAGTCGGTGCCCGGCGCCCAGTTGCTCGTCCACATCGAGTCCCACCGCAGTGACGGCGCAAAGGTTTTCGACGCCACGCTTTCGCTGCGGCGCAAGGAGATCGACGCACGGTCCCTACGCGACGCGCTGCTGCACTACCCCCTGCTGACGGTGCGTATCCAGACCCGCATCTACGCGCACGCCCTGCGTCTGCGGCTGCGGGGCGCGGAGTGGTTCACACGTCCGGACAGGACGGCTGGGGCTGTATGGAGCACACGGCGGTTCACACGACTGAACAACCGCGCCGGTTCTATGTGGAGTGGGCCGATGCCGTGGCACGCAAGCTCGTGCTGGGAGTGCTGGCCCACGTGCGCCACGCAGAGCTCACGATCGTCGAGGGCGATGAGCGACTGCGGCTGGGTGCGCCCTATCCCCGCCGCCCGCTGCAGGCGGTGGTGCGCGTCCATTCCCCCCGCTTCTACCGCGCGCTGCTGCGCGGCAGCGTGGGGCTGTGCGAGTCCTACATGGACGCCCTGTGGGACTGCGATGACCTGGTCGCGCTCACCAGGATCGCGGCGCTCAACGTGCGCGCGCTGGATGAGGCGCGGCGGGTGCTTGCCCCGGTCTTGATCCCGTGTCAGCGCTGGCTGCGCCTGCTGGCACGCAACACCCCCCGGCGCTCGCGCCGGCAGATCGCGGCCCACTACGACCTTGGCAACGAGCTGTTCGCGCTGTTCCTGGACCCCACGATGATGTACTCCTGCGCGATTTTCGACTCGCCCATGGCGACGCTCGAAGAGGCCTCGCTGACCAAGCTGGAGCGGGTCTGCGCCAAGCTGGACCTGCGCCCCGAGGACCACGTGCTGGAGATCGGCACCGGCTGGGGCGGCTTCGCGGTGTACGCCGCCGAGCAGTACGGCTGCCGTGTGACCACGACGACCATCTCCCGCGAGCAGCACACCTACGCCACGGCGCGGGTGCGCGAGGCCGGCCTGGAGGACCACGTTACGGTGCTGCTGGCCGACTACCGCGACCGCGCGCGGCTCGACCCGCTCGGCCCCTATGACAAGCTCGTGTCGATCGAGATGATCGAGGCCGTCGGGTGGCAGTTCCTGCGGACCTTCTTCGAGCGCTGCTCGGAGCTGCTGCGCTCAGACGGCGCGATGCTGCTGCAGGCGATCGTGATCGACGACCGCGCCTTCCACGTCGAGAAGGCCTCCAAGAGCTTCATCAACACCTACATCTTCCCCGGCGGCTGCCTGCCCTCGCTGGAGGCGATCTCGCGCTCGCTGGCCCGCGGCACCGACCTGCGCCAGGTGCAGCTGGATGACATCACGCCGCACTACGCGCAGACCCTTGCATGCTGGCGCGCGCACTTTCAGGCCGCCTCTGGGCAGCTCGCCGAGTTGGGCTACGACGAGCGCTTTCGCAGGCTCTGGGAGCTGTACCTGTGCTACTGCGAGGGCGGCTTTCGCGAGCGGCGCATCCAGGGCATTCAGCTGCTGCTGGCCAAGCCCGGCTACCGCTCCGAGCCGCTTGCAGCGGAGACTTTGTTGAGCCTGTCGGCCAGCGCGACGAAGTAATCCAAGGAGTGCGGGTTGGCCAGCGAGTCGACGCTCGCCGCCTGCTCGGGCGAGGTGCCCATCAGGATGCGCTTCACCGGCACCTCCAGCGCCTTGCCCGAGAGCGTGCGGGGCACCTCCTCGATCTGCAGTATCTCGTTGGGCACGTGCCGCGGTGAGCAGTCCTCGCGGATGCGCTTTGCGATCCGCTTCTTCAGCTCCTCGTCGAGCACCGCGTCCTCGCGCAACACCACGAACAAGACCATCCACAACTGCAGCTCCTCGTGCGGGAGGTCCACCACGAGCGCATCCACCACCTCCTCCACCGCTCCGGCTGCGCGGTAGATCTCGCTCGTGCCCATGCGCACACCCTGGCGGTTGATGGTCGCGTCCGAGCGCCCGTAGATGAGCGCGCCGCCGCGCGGGGTTATTCGAATCCAGTCGCCGTGGCGCCAGATCCCGGGGTACATCGCGAAGTAGCTTTCGCGATAACGCTCGCCGACCAGGCTCGCCCCGTCGCTCGTGAAGGAGTCCTCGCTGGCCGGGTCGGTGGACGGGTCGGTGGGTGGATCCCCCCAGAAAAACAGCGGCATCGAGGGCAGCGGCTCGCTCAGCACCAGCTCCCCCACCTCGTCCACGACGCTGCGGCCCTGCTCATCGAAGGCCTCCACCGCGCAGCCCAGCACGCGGCACTGCAGCTCGCCCATGTAGACGGGCAGCAGCGGACAGCCGCCCACGAATGCGGTGCACACGTCGGTGCCGCCGCTGGTGGAGAACAGCCACACGTCGGGCTTTACGTGCTCATACACCCACTGAAAGCTCTCCTGCGCCAGCGGCGAGCCGGTGGAGCCGATCGCGCGCAGCCTGCTGAGGTCGTATTCGGCGCCTGGTTTGAGCCCCGCTTTTTCACAGCCGCTGAGGAAGCTCGCGCTGGTCCCCAGGCACGTCATTCCGGTGCGCTCGGCCAGCTCCCACAGTGTCCCCATGTCGGGGTGGCCCGGACTGCCGTCATACAGCACCACGGCCGCCTCGGTGAACAGGCAGCCGATCAGGAAGTTCCACATCATCCAGCCGGTGGTGGTGAACCAGAACATGCGGTCCCCGCTGTGCAGATCGAGGTGCAGGTAGCTCTTCTTCAACTGCTCCACGAGGATGCCACCGTGGCCGTGCACGATCGCCTTGGGCAGGCCGGTGGTGCCCGATGAGTAGAGCACCCACAGTGGGTGTTCGAAGGGCACCTGCTCGAAGAGGAGCTCGACGTTCTCCCCACGCGCGCACAGCTCTCGCCACGTGAGAGCGCTGGGCCAGCTGGGCGGCGCAGCGGCGATGTGCTCATCCAGATAGGGCAGCAACACCACGTGCTCCACCGTGGGCAGCTCCGCGAGGATGCCCCCCAGCACGTCGGTGCGATCGAAGTCCTTGCCGCCGTGGCGGTAGCCATCGACCGTCAGCAGCACCTTCGGCTCGATCTGTGCGAAGCGGTCGATCACGCTGCGCGCGCCGAACTCCGGCGCGGCACTCGACCAGATCGCGCCGATGCTGGCGCTCGCAAGGAAGGCCACAAGCGTCTCGGGGATGTTGGGCATATAGGCCACCACCCGATCGCCCCGCTGCACACCCAGCTCGCGCAGGCCGCCTGCCACGCTCGCCACCTGCCGGCTCAGCTCGCCCCACGTGAGCTCCTGCAGGGGGCGCAGCTCGGAGGCGTGCAGCACCGCCACCTGCTCGGCCCGGCGATCGCGCAGCAGCATGTTCTCGGCGTAGTTGAGCTGCGCGCCCGCGAACCACCGCGTGCCGGGCATTGCACGTGAGTCGAGCACCCGCTCGTAGGGCTGGGAGGCGCGCACCCCGCAGAAGGACCAGATGTCGGCCCAGAACTCCTCCAGCTCCTGCAGCGACCAGCGGCGCAGCTCCTCGTAGTCGGCGAAGCGCCGGCCATGGCGCTCGCAGGCCCAGCGCATGAACCTGGTCATGGTGGCGCCCTCGCGCTGCTCGCGGGAAGGCTCCCACAGGGGCTGCTGCTCGGCTGCGCCGGTTGGCGTCATGCGTTTCTCGGTATACGGCCCCGCGAGAGATCCAGCGTGCTGCTCGATATCGGGACGGAGAGCCCCTGCGTCCCCTGCCATGAGCCCCCCTCAGGGTAAGAGCAAGTTAAATAGTTCATAGCAGATCGTTCAACGATTGCGAAACCGCCGCCGTGTGCAGGCCCGGGCGCCTGCGCGGTGTGCGGGCGCGGGCGCCTCTACGCACGGATATCCTCTCCGCTCGTGGATGCCTCCCCGCTGCGTGACGAGTTCCCCGTCTTGCGGAAGATGGCATACCTGAACGCCGGCACCGATGGCCCCCTGCCCGCCGCCGCCGCGCGCGCCGCCGCAGCCGAGCTGCAGAGGGAGGCCGAGCATGGTCGCGGTCAGAGCCATTTCGAGCGGCGTGGTGAGCTGAGCGCCTTGTTGAGGTCCGCCTATGCCTCGATCATGAGCTGCGCCGCGGAGGATATCGCGCTGACCTCCTGCACGAGCGAGGGCATCGCGCAGGTGATCGGCGGCCTGCCGCTCGGCGCGGAGGATGAGATCGTGACGAGCGACGAGGAGCACCCGGGCCTGCTCGGGGCTCTGTCGGCCGCGCAGAGCATGCACGGGGTGTCGATCCGCATGGCGCCGCTGGCGCAGCTGGCCAGCGCCGTGGGCCCGCGCACGCGCCTGGTGGCCTGCTCGCACGTGGGCTGGATGAGCGGCAGCCTGGCGCCCGTCGAGCTCGCCGAATGCGACGTGCCGGTGCTGCTCGATGGCGCCCAGGGCCTCGGAGCGGTGCCCGTCGATCTCGCCGCCCTGGGCTGCGCCGCCTACGCCGGCGCCGGGCAGAAGTGGCTGTGCGGACCGGACGGCACCGGCGTGCTCCACACCACGCCCGAGCTGCGCGAGCGCCTTGCCGTGAGCCGGCGCGGCTACGGCAACCTGGCCGACCCCAACGCCGGTCTGGACGCCCAACTGCACGAGGACGCCCGCCGTCTGGACAGCATGTCGCTGAACGCCGAGACGCTCGCCTGCGCGCTGGCGGCAACGCAGGTGCTGGGCGCCGCGCGGATGCCCGAGGGCGAGGGGTGGCCCGCCGTGCACGCCCGCTCGCGCGGTCTGGCCGAGCGCCTGGCCGAGCGTCTGCGCGAGCGTGGACGCGATGTCGCGCCGCGCGGGGCGAGCACGCTGGTTTCCTTCCACAGCCCCGACCCCTTGGCCGAGCGCACCCGCCTGGTCGAGCAGGGGGTGGTGCTGCGCGACATCCCCGGACGGCCCTGGCTGCGGGCTTCGGTGGGAGCGTGGAACGACGAACAGGACATCGAGCGCCTGCTGATGGCACTCTCGTGAGAATCGCCCGCCACGGCTCGGTGGGTCAGAGCGCCGCGGCACGCAGGTCCTCGTCGATGCGATGGCCGCCTTCGCCGGCATGGCCGCCCGGGCTGTGATGGCCGTTCAGACACCGGCCACCGAGGTGAAGGCGCCGGGGCCAACTCACCCCGCCGCCAGGCAGCGAAGAGCGCTTGGCCAGGACGCGTCCAAGACCCTTCATCGCCTCGCACTGGCCGCGGTGCTGACCCTGTCTGCCGTGCTGAACACCAATCGCCTGGCCCAGAACGGCTACGCCAACATCTTCTACTCCGCCGGCGTGAAATCGATGCTGGGATCGCTGCACAACTTCCTGTTTGTCTCCTTCGACCCCGGTGGGCTGATGACAGTCGACAAGCCGCCGCTGGGGCTGTGGGTGCAGGTGGCGAGCGCCAAGCTGTTCGGTCTCTCCCCGCTCAGCCTGCTGCTGCCCGAGGCGATCGCCGGTGTGCTCGCCGTGGCGGCGCTGTACTGGGCGATGGTGCGCGCCTTCGGGCGCTCCGCGGCGCTCGCAGGCGCGCTGGCGCTGGCGGTCTTCCCCTCGTTCGTGGCGGTCTCGCGCGACAACAACCTCGACGCCCTGCTGATCCTGCTGATGATCCTCGCCTGCGGCGTGGCGGTGCGGGCGGTGGAAACGGGGCGCCTGCGCACCCTGCTCGGCTGCGCGGTGCTGGTGGGGCTGGCGTTCAACACCAAGACGCTGGCTGCCTACCTGATCGTTCCGGGGATCGGCCTGGCCTACGCGGTGGGCGCTCCCGGTCCGCTGCTGCGCCGTGCCTGGCAGCTGCTGGTAGCCGGATTGGTGATGGTCGTGGTCTCCTTCGCCTGGATCGCCGTGGTCGAACTCACCCCGGCCTCTGGGCGACCCTACGTGGGCGGGTCGGTGAACAACACCGAGCTGGGCCTGACCTTCGAATACAACGGCTTTGGTCGAGTGGGCGGCGAGGTGGGCGGCCCTGGGCGCGTGCCGGGCGTCCCGCTGCGGCTGCACCCCCTTGCGCCCCGGCCAGTACACCGGGTGAGACCGATCCATCGCCGGCCGCTGTCTCCTCCCTCGCTGATCCTGCCCGACGGCCGCTTTCGGAGCCCGGTGACGTTTGGCGGCGCCACCGGGCCGCTGCGCCTGTTCCACATCGACCTCGGCGACCAGGGCAGCTGGATGCTGCCCTTCGCGGCGCTGGGGTTGGTGGCGCTGGCGCTCAGCCTGCTGCTCTGCCCTCCTGGGGAGTCGGCCCAAACCCCTGGTCAACGTGGAGGCCGATGGCGAGAAGACCTCAGCGAACGCGGGGTGCGGGGACGCCGCGACCCGCGGCTGGCAGGGCTGCTGGTGTTCGGGAGCTGGTTCCTGGCCGAGGCAGCCGTGCTGAGCCTGTCCAAGGGCATCGTCCACCCCTATTACATCTCGGCGCTCGGTCCGGGAGCCGCGGCGATGATCGGCGCCGGCGCCTTCGCGTTCGTGGATTTGGCACGCAACTCCGAGCGGCGCCTGGCGCTCGCCTCCCTCGTGCTGCTGCCCGTGGCGGTGGGCACGACGGTGTTCATGCAGAGAACCCTGCTCCAGAGGGTGGGCCGGCTGCACTACATGCAGTGGTTTCCACCCATCTTGGTGGCGGGCGCCGCGCTGGGATTGGCGGGTTTCGCGATCTTCCTGCTGCTGCGCCGCCACGCGGCGCCCGCGATGGCGCTGATCCTCGGGGTGCTGCTGTTCGCCCCGGGGGCCTACGCCACGACCACCTGGGAAGCCCCGGTCGAGGGCACCTTCCCAGCCGCCGGGCCGCAGCAGAACGTGGGCTACGGGGGGCTCGACGTGCTCGCCTCCACGGTGCGCCTGGACCGCAGGCTGATCCACTACCTGAACACCCACGGCGCCACCAGGCGCTGGAGTGTCCTCACCGAGGCCTCGGACACCGCCGCGCCGATGATCCTGCTCGGCTCGCCCGCGGCCGCGCTGGGCGGCTACAGCGCCGATGACCCGACCACGAACGGCGCCGGACTGGCGCGGCTGGTGGCGCGTCATGAGGCGCGCTATGTGGTGCTCGGCGGCGCCTACTCCACACGCGGAGGCAACGCCGCGATCAACGCCGTCCCCCGCGCCTGTGTGCAGGTGCCCGGGGAAGAGTGGGGACAGACCGCCTTCACGCCCTACAGCCTGGTTCTTTACGACTGCGCGGGGCGCGAACGCGAGCTGGCCGCTTCGTAAGCCTCACGCCACCACGGCGAGGCGACAGCCGAAGGCTCGCGCGAACAGCTCTGTCTCTCGCCCGGCTGCCCAGCGCGGGACCGCCGCCTGACCGTCGGCGATCAGCTGCAGCTGCACCTCGCCCCGGGTCCCGGCGCCGTCGGGAACGCCGTTGGCCGAGGCGGGGGTGAGCGTGAGGCGCGTTTCGCGCACGAGCTGGTCGCGCGAGCGCTCCAAGTCCTCCGCCAGGCGCAGCAGCACCGCGCAGCGGTTGAGGACGGCGACGTCCTCCTCGCCGAAGAGGGGCGCCAGCGGACCGGGCTCGGGCATGCCCTTGCGGTGGTAGCGGGCGGCCTGCGCGACGATCGCCACCTCCAGCGGCGAGAAGCCGGGGAGGCCGCCGTTGAGGATCAGATAGCGGGAGTGCTTGTGGTGGTCGTCGTAGTCGACCGACATGCCGATGTCGTGCAGCTCGCACGCCGCCCACAGCAGCTCGCGCTCGTGGGGGTCGCCGCCGTGCAGCCCCAGGCGCGCCAGCTGGTCGAACATGCCCAGCGCCAGCGCCGCCACGTGGCGCGTGTGGTCGATGTCCATGTGGTAGCGGGCCGCCAGATTGAGGACGCTCGCGCGCCTGACGTCCTCGAACAGCGGCGGTTTGCGGTCGGCGAGGTGGCGCTCGAAGAAGACCCCCTCGCGCAACCCCGCCTCGGTGGTTTCCAGGCCGTCGAAGCCGCCGGCGCGCAGCGCCTCCTGCACCACCACGGCCCCCGCCAGGATCAGGTCCGCGCGCGCCGGCTTGATGCCGGGGATCCGGCTGCGCTGCGCGGCGGGCAGCTCCGCCAGGCGCGCCACCAGCTGGGCAAGGGCCTCCCGGGAGATCACCATGCCCTGCACCCCGTTGGAGGGCAGTCCCGCGGCGCGCTGGGCCGCGGCGGCGAGGTTGCGAATGCTGCCGCCGATCCCCACCAGGCGCCCGCCCGCGTGGGGCAGCCAGGCGGCGCTCCGCAGTTCGCGGGCAACGTGGGCGCGCAGCTCGTCCAGCTGCTTCTGCTTGGGCGGACACTCACCGGGCAGGAAGCGCTCGGTCATCCGCACCGCCCCGACGCGCCAGGAGCCCGACTCGCGGGCCAGGCGCTCGGCGACGCGCACCAGCTGCAGCGAGCCTCCCCCGAGATCCAGCACGCAGCCCTCGCGCAGCGTGGTGGAGTTGACCGCCGCCAGGTACCCGTAGCGGGCCTCCGCCTCGCCGCTGAGCACGCGGATCGGCAGCCCCGTGCGCTCGCGCGCCAGCGCGAGGAAGGCCTCGGCGTTCTCGGCGTCGCGGATCGCGCTCGTCGCCACCGCGTCCACGGCGTCGGGCCCCAGGCCGCCGGCCCTGCAGAAGTGCGCGAACACGTCGAGTGTCGCCAGCGCCCGCTCGACCGGCTCCTCACCCAGCCTGCCGGTGGCCGCCATGCCCTCGCCGATGCGCACCGGCTCGTAGAATCTCATCGGTGCGCCGCCACCACCCGCTGGTGGTCGTGAAGACGACGAGCCGAAACGAGTTCGAGCCCAGGTCGATGACCGCCAGACGTTGACTTGAAGGCATCTGGAGAGCGTATTTCCCGCGCCGGGGGACTCCCCCCTCGCGCGACAGAACCTCGCCGAGCTACGCCCAGCGACCCTTCGGGGCGACACTCAGGCGGGAGCCAGATCGAAGAGACTGGCAGGCCAGCGCACCGGTGGACGCCGAGACCGAGCCACTGCTCAGGCGCAAGCCGGATCGACGGAGACCGACGGGCCAGCGGACCCAGAACGGCCCGATACGCGAACTCCACTAGACAGTGTATGTCGCTTTCTTGGAATTCATGATAAGTTCGGGGGCCACACCGTACGTCCAGCTGGATACATTGCTTCCCGTTGCCGGCGCCGGTGGGGCGTCCGGGCATTTTGGGGAGACCTATATGGAGGGCTTGGGGATGAAGTCGAGCGGACCGCGTGCAACGCCAGCAAGGGCCGGGGCAGGCGTGCTGCTCGGAGCGCTCGCGGCCTGCCTCCTGGGCGCCTGCGGCGGGAGCGGCACGGCGTCGAGCGCGACCGCGGGGAACGACCCGGCAACAGTGCCCGCGGGCGCTCCCGTCCACGGCGGCACGCTGACGATCGCGCGCTCCTATGACCCGCAGAGCCTCAATCCGCTCACGTGCGCGTGCGACAACGGCTCGCTGCAGGTCATGGTGGAGGTCTTCGACACGCTCGTGCGCTACGCCACGCCCAACGCGAGCGCGACCCCGGTGCCCGACCTGGCCACCAGTTGGAGCATCAGCCCCGACGGCAAGACCTACACGTTCAAGCTGCGCCGGGCGCGCTTCTCCAACGGGCAGTGGGTCACCGCCCAGGACGTCAAGTACAGCCTGGGGCGCGCCAGCAACCCAGCGTCCTCCTACGGCGGCCTGTATCCGATCTCGAGCATCGAAACCCCCAACTCCGCCACGGTGGTGCTGCGCCTGAAGACGCCGGCTCCGGGCCTGATCTACGCGCTGGGCTTTCCGGCCGCCTCGATCGTTCCCGAAGCGGTCGTCAAGCGCGAGGGAGACGCGGCCTTCAGCCAGGACCCCGTGGGCTCCGGGCCGTTTGTGGTCACGCGCTGGGTGCACGGCCAGGAACTGGATCTCGCCTCCAACCCCTACTACTGGCAGACAGGGTTGCCCTATCTGAGCGCCGTGAAGATGCTCTACGTCCCCAACGACGACACGCGCATCCTGGATATCCGCACGGGCACCGTGGACATCGCGGATGAGATCCCCTACTCCCAGGTGAAGAGCCTGGAAGACGACGGCATCAGGGTGCTCGTGCAGCCGTCCTCGGCGATCGACACGGTGATCCTCAACAATTCGGTCGCGCCGCTCGGCAACCTGACGGTGCGCAGGGCGCTGGCCTACGCGACGCCCGTGCAGGCGATCGCGAAGACCGTGTTCGCCGGCCTGGCGCCGGCCATGAACACAGTGATGCCCAAGCTGAAGTACTGGAACTCCGCGGTCAAGCCCTACCCCTACGACCTCGCGCGCGCCAGGCAGCTGCTCGCGCAGTCCCCCTACCCCAACGGGTTCGCCATGACCCTCAGCATCGACGGATCGGACACGCCCTCGCTGCAGACGGCGCAGATCATCCAGGCCAGCTGGGCTCAGATCGGCGTGAAGGTGAAGATCCAGGAGTACGACTACGGCACCGTCCAGAGCCGCTGGGCGGCCGGCGAATATCAGGGCACCCTGCTGGTCCCCGACGCCGACACCAGCGACCTGCCGGTGGACGACGAGTACGCCCACGGGCTGTTCGACAACTACGCCGCCGACAGGAACCTGTACTCCTACTACCAGAACCCCGAAGCCCAGAAGCTCGCCGTCGCGGGGCTGACGGCGACCAACGAAAGCGCTCGGCGCTCAGCGTTCTACAAGCTGCAGGAAGTCACGATGGCCGCCGTCCCCTCCATCCCGCTGGTGTGGGCTCCCTTCCGCGCGGCGGTGGCCGACAGCGTGCACGGGTTCAGCTACGTGCTCGTCGGTTGGTACCCACTCCAGAATGTCTGGCTGAGCCACTGACGGGCTGATTGGAACGTCCTGCGGAGACCTGTGCGAGGACTTCTGCTCAGACGAGCGTTGGATGCGATTCCGGTCCTGATCGGCGTCACGCTCTTCTCCTTTGCGCTGATCCACCTCGCCCCCGGCGATCCCGCGCTGATCCTGCTGCAGGGTCATGCCACGCCCGCCAACGTCGCCGCCCTGAGGCACCAGCTGGGCCTGGACCGCTCGCTGCCCGAGCAGTACTGGTTGTTCCTGCGCGGCGCGGCGACGTTCTCCTTCGGGCAGTCCTTCGAGTACCGGACCGCGGTGGGCGCCATCGTGGCGCCGCGTGTCCTGGTGAGCCTGCTGCTGATCCTCTATGCGCTGGCGCTGGCGCTGCTCGTCGCCGTGCCGCTCGCCTTCGTCGCGGCGCTTGGACGCGATCGGCCGCGCGACCACGCGATTCGCCTCGGCACGACGGTGACGTTCGCGATGCCGTCGTTCTGGGTCGCGCTGCTGCTCGCCCTCGTGCTCAGCCTGAAGCTGGGCTGGCTGCCGCCGTCGGGGTACGGCGCCACCTTCACCGAACACCTGCAGGGCCTGACGCTGCCCGCGATCACGCTGGCGCTGTCTCTCTCGCCGCTGCTGATCCGCGTGCTCAGATCGAGCCTCATCGACACGCTGAACGCCGAGTACGTGGAGGCGACGCGAGCGCGCGGACTCAGCGAGACGCGCGTCCTCGCCAGGCACGTTCTGCGCAACTCGCTGACATCGACGGTCACGCTGTTGAGCCTGCTCTTCGCCGTCCTGCTGAGCGGCACGGTGGTCGTCGAAAACGTGTTTGCGATCCCGGGGCTGGGCTCGTTGCTGGTGAGCTCGGTGAGCGCACGCGACTTCCCCGTCATCCAAGCGCTGACGCTCATCTTCGGGGTGGCGGTGGTCCTCGTCGGTCTGGTGGCCGACCTGGTGTACGCGGCGATCGATCCGCGGGTGCGCCTGTGAGCGTCTCCAGCTCCTCCTACGACGTGGCGCTGGCGGCTGAGGCGCGCCACGACTTGCAGGTGCGTCGGTGAACTCCTTCAGTTCCTCCTACGAAGCCAGCGCGCGTGCGGCCAACGCAAGGCCGGTGCGACGGCGCCTGCACCAGAGTTTGGTGGGCGGCCAGCGAAGCTCCGCCGTCGGGATGGCGCTCGTCGGGGCCGTGGTGCTGGCCAGCGCCATCGGACATTTCCTGCTGCCCTCGCCCACCGCGTTGAATCTGGAATCGACGCTCGCCGCCCCTTCGATACACCACCTGTTCGGCACCGACGACCTCGGACGCGATGTCCTGAGCCGCACGTTGGCAGCGACGTGGCTGGACCTCGGGATCGCCTTTACGGCTACCTACGCCGGAGTCCTCATAGGGGTGCTGCTGGGAACGATGGCCGGGTATCTGGGAGGGTGGCCCGATCGTCTGCTCATGCGCCTGACCGATGTGGTGATCGCGTTCCCATTCATCGTGCTGGTGATCGCGATCATTGCGGTGATTGGGCCCGGCATCGAGGGAGTCGCGATCGGCTTGGTGGCCGCCGGATGGGCCTTCTACGCCCGCTTCTCCCGTGCGGAGATGCTCAGCCTGCGCGAGCGCGAGTTCATCCAGGCGGCGCAGACGCTCGGGTTCTCCAACCGGCGCGTGATCCTGCGGCATGCGCTGCCGAACATCATCAGACCGAGTCTCACCTACTCGGTGTCGGACATGGTGCTCAACATCCTCTACATCGCCTCGCTGTCCTACCTTGGCTTGGGTGCACAGCCGCCAACGCCAGAGTGGGGTGCCATCATCGCCGGCGGGCAGCAGTATCTCCTGACTGCCTGGTGGATCTCCACGCTGCCAGGGTTGGTGGTCGTGATCGTGGGAGTCGGGCTGGTCCTGATCGGAGACGGTCTGGCCGATCGCTTTCGCGTCGGCGCGAACCGGGGCGTTGAGGTCAACTGATGGCCCTCGCTCCACATCCGACCGAGACACAGACGCTGCTGCGCGTGCAGGATCTGACGGTTTCCTTCCCCGCCGCATCGGGACGTACCCTCGCGGTGGACCACGTCTCCTTCGAGGTGCGCGCGGGAGAGACGCTGGGCGTCGTCGGCGAGTCCGGATGCGGCAAGAGCACAATGTTGAAGGCGCTCCTGGGACTCCTGCCCTCACCCGCGCGGATCGAGGGCGGTACGGCCCATTGGCAGGCGCGGGGCGATCTGCTGCAGATGCCGCGCCCCGGCCTGCGCGCGGTGCGCGGGCGCGAGATCGCGATGATCTTCCAGGACCCGTTGGAAAGCCTCGACCCGCTGTTCTCGATCGGCAACCAGCTGCGAGAGGTCTTACGTGTGTGCGGAGGGAACTCCAAGGACGCCGCCCGACGCAAGGCACTCGAGTTGCTTGAGCGCGTCCACATGCCAGCCGCCGCGAAGCGACTCGAGGACTACCCCCACCAGCTGAGCGGCGGCATGCGCCAGCGCGTGACGATCGCGCTCGCAATCGCATGCTCGCCCGCGCTGCTGCTTGCCGATGAGCCCACCACTGCGCTGGACGTCACGATCCAGGACCAGATCCTGAGCCTACTGGCAGAACTCCAGAACGACCTCGGCATGGCGATCGCACTCGTCTCCCATGACCTCGACGTCGTCGCCCAGTACGCCGACCGGGTGCTCTCGATGCAAGACGGACGGGTGGTACAAGTCCATGCCTGAGATACAGCCCGTGCTGAAAGTCGATGGGCTCCGCAAGAGCTTCGCGCTCAAAGGTTTTGCTCCGCGCCGGCCCGGTCGCCGCGAGAAGCCGAGGCTGATCGCTCTCGACGGTCTTTCCCTCGAGCTGGCGAGCGGTCGTGTCGTGGGCGTCGCGGGCGAGTCCGGGAGCGGCAAGAGCACCCTTGCCAAGTGCCTTGTGGGGCTCTTGAAGCCCGACGCGGGGACGATCCGCTTTCGCGACGACTACGTGGACAGGGCACGTGGGAGACAGCTGATGACGCTGCGCCGCCAGATGCAGCTCATTTACCAGAACCCCTACTCCTCGCTGAACCCACTGATGGACGTCGGCGAGGCCATCGCCGAACCCGCCTGGGTCCACGGGCTGATCGAGCGCCGCGAGCGCCACACCTTCGCGCGGGAGCAGATGCGCCTGGTCAATCTCGCACCAGAGCTCGCCACCAGGCGACCGGACGAGCTCTCAGGCGGACAGCGCCAGCGCGTGGCGCTCGCTCGCGCGATGGCCGCACAGCCGCACGTGCTGATCGCCGACGAGGCGGTGAGCGGACTTGACGTCTCGGCTCAGGCTCGGATCCTCGACCTGTTCGCCGCCCTTCGCCAGGAGCGGGGTCTGGGCATCCTGTTCATCTCCCATCAGCTGTCGGTTCTTGCGCGCATCGCCGACACCGTGATGATCATGTACCTGGGTCGGGTCGTGGAGTCAGGGCCCGCCTCCAGGGTCTTCTCGGCGCCTGCTCACCCCTACACCGCGGGCCTGCTCGCGGCCCAGCCCGGCGCGCATCGCCGCGGGCAGCGCAAGGTTCCAGCACTGTACGGGGAGATCCCTTCGCCGCTTGAGATCCCCTCGGGCTGTCGCTTCAGGACCAGGTGCCCGCGGGCGCAGGCGCTCTGTACCGAGGTCGATCCGCCGCGCGTGGAGGTGTCCCCAGGACACAGCGCGTGGTGTCATTTCGCCGCATGATGACGCCCTTGCGTCCCAGCCACATGGAGAAGCGCCCATGCCCGGACGGTTAGCCGGCAAGGTCGCGCTTGTCACAGGCGGCGCTCGCGGGATCGGCCGCGCCTGCGCCGTGCGCTTCGCCGAAGAGGGCGCCGACATAGCGCTGGTGGACGTGGCGCGCGACATCGAGACGGTGCCCTACGGCGGGGCCAGCGCACAGCAGCTCGAGGCCACCGCGGATGCGGTGCGGGCACTCGGGCGTCGGGCGCTGTCCTTCACGGCCGATGTCCGCGACGGATCAGCTCTCGGCGCGAGCGTCGCGGACGTCCTCGAGCGGTGGGGCAGGATCGACATCCTCGTGGCCGCCGCCGGCCTCGAGTCCTTCGGGCGCGTCTGGGAGCTGACGCAGGAGCAGTGGGACACGGTGCTGGACGTGAACCTGACCGGCGTGTGGCAGAGCGTCAAAGCCGTAGTCCCCCACATGCTCTCGCGCCGCGCGGGCTCGGTGGTGATCGTCGGATCGGAGAACAGCCACAGGCCCACCGCGGGCTACGGGCACTACAGCGCCGCCAAGCACGGCGTCCTGGGGCTCACCCGAGCGCTCGCGCTCGAACTGGGGCCCAGCACGATCCGGGTCAACATGGTGGCGCCGACGGCGACCGCCACCGACCTGCTGCTCTCCCAACTGCACCGCTTCTCCGGGCGCGAGGACGGAACCGCCGAGCAGGCGCTGGAGCGATTGAGCGAGGCGCACGCCATACCCGTTGCGATGGTGCAGGCGCTCGACGTCGCCAACGCCGCGCTCTTCCTGGCCTCCGAGGAGGCGCGCTACATAACGGGCATCTCGCTTCCGGTCGACCTTGGCGCGCTGGTCAAGTGAGCTCTGCTCGCGCCGTCTGTTGGTGCCTCTCAGTGAGCTTTCACTCACGATCAGAGGTGACGGGCGCGCCGAGATGAGCCTCGCCGTCAGACAAAACCCCGCTCAGGATCGGCCGAGTCACTGACGGCGAAATCGGTCCACACGGTGGTGCACTCGTGATCTGAGAGGAAGCGCACCACGAACGGACGCGGCTCGCCGTCCTCGCCTCGATCCTCGGGGTCCGTCAGGTACATCATCGTGTCGCCGGCGTACGCGACGTATTCGCGGCCCTCGTGCTCCACGTGCAACTCGCCACTGGTCAGGACCTTCATCTCCGAGACCCCCGCGGCGGCGAAGTCGTAGTCGAGCGCCACGCCGGTCTTCTTGGAGTGCCAGAGGCTGAGCCCGAAGAGGGACCCCTGGACTGCCAAGATCGCCGAGGGCGCGTCGTAGCCGGGGGTGGCGCCCTTCTGATGCCACGGCGTGGCCCCCACCTCCTCGAAGGTGGAGGGGTGCTCATCGCAGACCTCCGGCCTCGTGCTGTCGCCGGCAACGAGGAACTTCTCGGGGTGCTCGGGCCTGGAGCGGATCAGGAGCAGTCTGTGCACGGGTGCGTGAGAATATCGATGAGCCGGACCCGATCGACTCCGAGCCTTACTTACAGGTAGCGTGTAACCATGGCTTCAGCATGGCCCGTGCTCTCCTACGAGCAGTGGCAGGCGACCTGCGACACACTTCACGCGCACACCCAGGTTCTCGGCAAGCTGGCGGTGGTGCTCGCCCCACCCGAGCCCCAGCTCCAGCACGCGGCACTGCGTCTGAGCGCGCGAGGGTGGGAGACCGCCCCGCTGCCGGCGCCCGACGGCTCGGGGGCGCTCGTCGTCGCGCTCGATCTACGCACCCACGAGGCCATCGTCGAACACAGCGACGGCCGTGTACGGCGCATCGCCCTGACTCCCGACCGAGCTGTCGGCGCGGTCACGCGCGAGGTTCTGGGGAAGCTCGATGAGCTGGTCGGCGCGGTACAGATAGACCCCACACCCCAGGAGGTGTCCTGGAGCGCGCCGCTCGATGAGGACGAGCAGCACGCGAGCTACGAGCGCGAGTACGTGGAGCGCTACTTCGCCGCGGCGACCCGCGCGGCGCTCGTTCTGGCGGACTTCCGCGCGCCCTATCGGGGACGCTCGACGCCGGTCAACGCGTGGTGGGGCTCGTTCGACCTCGCGGTGAACCTGTTCTCCGGTCTCCCAGCGGACCCGCCCTCAGACGATTTCATCATGCGCAACGCGATGGATGCGCAGGAGGTCGCCGTCGGATGGTGGCCCGGCGACACGCGCCACGCCAAGGCCGCGTTCTACGCCTACGCCCACCCCGCGCTGGAGGGGTTCGCGGCCGCCACGCTCTCCCCCGCGGCGGCACGCTGGGATGGCGCGCTCGGCGAGTACGTACTCGACTGGGACGACGTCTGCGCCAGCGAGGACCCGCACGCCACGGCCGTCGAGTTCGCCCGCTCGGCATTTCGCCATGCCTGCGCGGCGTGTAAGTGGGATCCGGCGCTCCTTGCCAGCGCTGAGGGCACGCCACCGCCTGTGGTGTAAGACGCACCACTGCAGTCCGGCGCAGCTTGCCAACCGAACGACACGGCAGTATTTGTGTGGATGCCGACAATAAGTTGCTTCTTCGGGCTCACGATCACGATGTACTTCGATGACCACGGGCCTCCCCACTTCCACGCGCGAGCGGCAGGGCGTAGCGCGAAGGTTCGGATCGACACGTTGGAGGTGCTGGTGAGCAACCTGCCACGTCGTGAGCTTCGGCTTGTGCTCGCCTGGGCCGAGATGCATGCGGCAGAACTTGATGAGAACTGGCGTCGAGCGCGCGAAGGTGCCACACTGCAGGAGATCGAGCCACTGCAATGATCGGGCTTACCCCAGACATAACCGAGGCAAGCGTTCCGCAACACGGGATCTTGAGGCTCACCTTCGCCAATGGTGTTACCGGCGAGGTCTACGTTCTGGACCGTATGCGCGGCCCCGTCTTCGAGCGTGCCGTGACCCCCGAGGGCTTTGCCGAGGTCAGCGTCGATTCCGAGACCGGGACGGTTTGCTGGCCGGGAGGCGCAGACCTTGCACCGGACACGCTCTACGAGCGCGTGCGGACCGGTACTTGGCCCAGTCAGAGCCAAGCCGCGTAAGAGCATCATCTTTCCGATACAGGGTCGCCACGATGAAGCCGTTCGCGATGCTCGGGGAGCAGGCGTGTCGCTGAGGTCGTCTTTGGCGTCTTGAGTGTCCCGAGGGGAGGTGGCCGACGGTCATCCTCGGTCACTTCCCGGGCTCCGTCGGCTCGCCGTACTGATCGTGGAGGTTCCACCACTTGTAGGGCGGAGTCTGCGGGTAGCCCTCGGGTGAGTCCTCCCACTCCTCCTGGCGCCCGAGCGCGGTCAGGTCGAGGTAGCTCCAGGTGCTGCCCATCGCTTCGTCGCCGCGCTTGTCGATGAAGTAGGTGCGGAAGACCTCCTCGCCCTCGCGGATGAAGGCGTTGGTGCCGTGCCATTCACCCACGCCGAAGTCCGCGTCGAAGTCGTCCGTGAGCGTGTACCACGGAACCTCCCACCCCATCCGCGCCTTCCAGCGCACGATCTCCGCCTGCGGCGCTCGCGAGACGTACGCGAGCGTGGTGTCGCGGGCGTTCAGGTGAGCGAGGTTGGCGACCTGGTCGGCCCCGAACGAGCAGCCGTAGCAGCCGTACTCGGGCCAGCCGGCCACGCCGGGCTCGAAGAAGAAGCGGTAGACGATCAGCTGACGGCGCCCCTCGAACAGGTCGAGCAGGCTCTCCGGGCCATCCGGGCCCTCGAAGGAGTACTGCTTCTCCACGGCCGTTCTCGGCATCCGGCGGCGCTCGGCGGCCAGCGCATCGCGGGCGCGGGTCAGCTCCTTCTCCTTCACCAGCAGCTCCTCGCACGCGGCAGCCCATTCCTGCGGTGAGACGATCGGGGGGGTGTTCATTGCGGTACGTCCTCCTTCAGGTGGTCGTCGAACGTCGAACATACGCCCCAGAGAGCGCGTTTGCTGAACCAGCGGCTCCCAGAGACCCCAGGTCAATGGCGCTGTCCCTTGGCTTGCGCAGGCTCACCGCACCGCCAATAAGTGCGCCGACCGCACAGCCAATGAAGGGGAGTAGCATGGCGCGCAGGCGCGAGCACCCGCGCTCGCCGCAACGAGGGAGGCTGCGATGCCCGAATACGACTACGTGATCGTCGGTGCAGGGTCTGCTGGGTGTGTGCTGGCGGCGCGCCTCAGCGAAGACCCCGATGTGAGTGTGGCGCTGGTCGAGGCCGGGCCGCCCGACACGATCGAGAACATCCACGTGCCCGTCGCGTTCCCCGCGCTGTTTCGCACGCAGGTCGACTGGGACTATTCGACCGCAGCCGAGCCAGGCGCCGACCGCCGGCGTATCTACC
This sequence comes from uncultured Solirubrobacterales bacterium, assembly GCA_963844765.1. Lineage (GTDB taxonomy): Bacteria > Actinomycetota > Thermoleophilia > Solirubrobacterales > Solirubrobacteraceae > Palsa-744. The sequence continues at coordinate 177,312 of CAWJPN010000001.1, read as the reverse complement.
TACCCCGTGGCAAGACCCTGGGAGGGTCCTCCTCGACCAACGCGATGGTGTACATCCGCGGCAACCGCGCCGACTACGACGGCTGGCTCGCGGCGGGGTGTGCGGGGTGGGGTTTTGACGACTTGCTCCCCTACTTCATCCGCGCCGAGGACAACGAGCGCGGCGCCTCGGCCCTGCACGGCGCCGGGGGGCCGCTGTCGGTGAGCGATGACCGCGCGCCCAACCCCATCACCGACGCCTTTCTGGAGGCGTGCGCGCAGGCTGGGCTGCCCGCCAACGAGGACTTCAACGGCCCCGCCCAGGACGGCTTCGGCCGCTATCAGCGCACCCAGCGCGAGGGGCGGCGCTGCAGCGCGGCGGTCGCCTACCTGCACCCCGCGATGGCTCGTCCCAACCTCACTGTGGAGACCTACGTGCAGGTGCACCGCGTACTGTTCGAGGGTGCGCGCGCCGTCGGCGTGCAGGGCGCGCGGCTGGGGGAGCTATGCGAGCTGCGCGCCGCGCGCGAGACGCTGGTGTGCGCCGGCGCCTACAACTCACCGCACCTGCTGATGCTCTCCGGGGTCGGCCCCGCTGAGCTGTTGGCGCTGCTGGCGATCCCCGTGGTGCAGGACCTGCCGAGCGTCGGGCAGAACCTGCAGGACCACGCCGCCTCGGGGGCCACGTGGGCGCACGACAAGCCGGTGTCGCTGCTCAACCCCTTGACCGAGGCCAACCTGGCCGCGTTCGTCGGGGCGGGACGCGGCCCGCTCACCTCCAACGTCGCCGAGGCGGGCGGGTTCATCCGCTCCTCCGCCGCGCTCGAAGCGCCCGACATCCAGCTCCACGCCGCGCCGGCGATGTACGTGGACGAGCCCGTGACGGAGCACGGCTTCGGCGTGGCGCCCTGCGTGCTCACGCCCGCCTCCCGCGGGTACGTGGCCCCGCTCTCGCCCGACCCCACCGCCAAGCCCTACATCCTGCACAACTACCTCGCGGAGGAGACCGACATGGCGAGGATGGTGCAGGGCATGCGCGTGACGCTCGAGATCACCCGCCAGCCCGCGCTCGCCCCCTACACCACCCGCCCCCACTACACCCCCGCCTCGGACTCCGAGCAGGACGTGCGCGCGCACATCCGCCAGCAGGTCTTCACGCTCTACCACCCCGTCGGCACCTGCCGTATGGGCACCGACGCCGAAGCGGTGGTGGACACCGACCTGCGCGTACGCGGCGTGGAGGGGCTGCGCGTGGTGGACGCCTCGGTGATGCCCACGGTGCCCCGCGGCAACACCAACGCGCCCACGATCGCGATCGCCGAGCGCGCCGCCGATCTGATCCGCCGCGGCTCGGCGCTCGCGGCGCACGGAGCGGTTGCCGTCGCTTCGTGATCTGCGTCCCTGCTCCGCTCGACCCTCGACCATCTCAGCCGTACCCTCAGGCTTGCTTAGCCGGCTGATATGCAGGCGCCTCCACGTCGAGCCCGACTTTGCGGGCAGCGAGGCCCATCCGCTCGTCGTAGGTGTACAGACCGCCGAGCCGCTCCCCCAGGCTCACAGCAGTGGCGACATGGATCGCGTCCAACAATCTCACCGTGAGCGGGTTCAACTCGGACGCCCGTTTGCGTATCTCGCCGCCCAGCGGCACCAGCCGCACCGCAGCGAGCTGGGCACGCGCCGCAGCGATATCGCCGCCACCGCGTCGCGTCGCGCGCAACACCTCGACCTCGAGGATCTCCGAGGCGACGAGCCGAACCGTGCCCTTCAGCGCTGCGACGAGCTCCGGTGTCTCAGGCTCGGGCAGCACGAGCTTGACGAACGCCGAGGCATCCAGATAAACGAGTTCAGCTGCCGACACGTGTCGCTAGCGATCTTCTTCGGCGCGCATCTCCGCCAGCGCGTCTGAGAGAGGGCGCTGGTTCTCTCGATCCGGTGCGCCCAGCTTCGCGGCGACGAGCAGCATCTCCTCGGTGGACCGCGCCGCTGGGGTGGCGCCCTGCAGACTGAGCCAGCGGTCGAGCTCCGGGCCCGGATTGGCCAAGAGCTCCTTGGCGCCGCGCAGGATCAGCTCCCGCGCCACGCGCGAGGTGGGCTGTGAGGGACCCAGCACGGACGCTCCAACCTTGAGCGCCTCCTCAAGCTCCGGGTCTCGCGTCAATGCAAGGCGAGGATGGACAGTGGACACACCCCAAGTGTAACACTCCTGTTGCACCAGCCTGGCATCCTAACTCAGCGCTGAAGCCCGAGTCGATGGCACTAAGAGGGTGAGCGCGAAGTTCGGCAACGACGCCGTAGCGCTCGTCGGCCTGTTGATCATGGGCGGCTTGGTCCTGTTTCTCCTGAGTGAGCGAGGTCGCAGCTACAGAGCAGGGGCGTTGTGATCGCCGAGTGACCGTGGGTAGGACAATCTGGATCTCCAGTGCAGGCAGCTTGCATAGTCTGAAGCCGTCGGACTCCGATCTGGCAACGCAGGCCGTGGTGCGCCGCGCCCGCGAGATCATCGTGGCCTGCCCGATGAGCGCGGCTGCTGTGGCGAGCAGGAAGGCCGCCGCAACGCCGGATGCGCGGAGAGAGATCGTAAGCGTGAAACAGAACAGCGCGAACGCGACGAAGCCGGAGAGCATCCCGCGCAGCAGTCTTACTGCCTCTCCGGCTCCGCGCTGGGTGTGCGTGAAGGTGGCCAAAACCGTAGTGATCACCGGGAATGGTGCGAGCAGCCCACTGAGCTGCGGGCCAAGCCATCCTGAGGCCGTCGTGAGGGCAAGTACAAGCGCCAGAGCACAAGCGGCGCGGACCCCGCCAACGACCCCACCAATCCACGGGCCGAAACGCCGTGCAACGACCGATGCTCCCACGACGAATGACGGCGCCAGCAGCACCTTGACGGCAAGAACGATCACCCCGAGATGATGACCGATGACTACGCCGCGTTACCGAACCGACGAGCAGTCCTGGCCTACAGCATCAAGAGCGCGGCGCCGATGAGATAATCGATGGCCAGTCGTCGGGCACGTCTGTACGGTGGGATGTTCGCGGTTCTCCTTCTCGGAAGCGCGAGCGGATGCAGCGCAAGCGTATCGATCGGGCCGGCGCCGACGACCAGCACCCCCCGAGCACCCGATCGAGCTGCCAGCGCTGAACAAACGCGGGTTGCAGCCGCAACTACGCGACCACAGAGGCCCGGCACGTGCCGGATCGCTCCACCGCAGGTCAACCTCCCGACGGGCGAATGGACCGCAAGGGAGACCATCCTCACCACCGGCGCCATCGATGCCTGCGCTGGGGAACGTCGTGTGCGTCCTTGGGATTTCCACCGCGTCTGCGATGCCGGCACCTGCAAGACCTACCTCTACACCGCCAGCTTCTACGGGCCGCGCGTAGCCGAGAATCGCACTCGACGGCCGGGAACGGTACATAGCGACATTTCAGCCCTCGACCGTCCCGTGCCCGCACCGCCCCGGCGAAGACGCCGGAATCAACCGCGGCTACACAACGATGACCCTATGGTGGTCATCCCGCCGGCAAATCCTCAACGGGCTGAGTCGAGAGCACCAGGTGGGCCCCTGCGGCGGCGGCCCAGACGAAACCTTCAGCTACGTTGCGACACGCACAAATCCAGCTGCAAATCCGCCCGCGGAAGGCCCCTAGCAACCAGCACGAGCAAGACCGCTAACCGAAAGCACCCGACGATACGTTCTGAACTCGCCCAAAGGGGACATTTCCCCCTCGATCACCGGCGGCCACGCTTGGTCTCGCCCAATAGCAGGAGCGAGCATGGAGCCCTGGCGGACTGCTGGCCGACCGATATGCCGGTGCTTGTATCGCAGGCTGCGCCCAGGCACCACCAGCCATGCACAGCACACAACCGACGGCGAGCGCGAACGCACAAACACCTTCGGGAAACCAGCCCGAGATATACCAGGTTGACGCGCTCCACCCCCACCCCCCCACGGCACGTTGACGAGCGCACACGCAGATCGTACCCGGCAGCCCTCCTCGCCGTCCCCTTGCGCGAACTGTTAGCACCCCCGGTCCCCCACCTCAGCGCCGCCGAGAGAGGCCGTGCGCTGCCTCAAGCGCCACCTCGCCCGCCACTACCACAGGCTCCTACTCCGTCCCCCAGTGCCAGCCGATACGACCGTGCGCTGAGAGCGAATGCGCTCAACGGCGTCCCATGCCTGACGTGAACCGAGCCTACGGCCGACGAGCAACCCGAGCTTCGCGCCGGCGCACCCTCGCTCTCAAGAACGGCGAGATCGGGACGGCCATCAGCAGCAGAGCAACGATCAGCAACGCGATCCCCACGCCGTGTCCGGGGGCCTTGCCCACCAGCAGCGCAATGCCGCCAAGCACTAGAAGGCTAGGCGCGACCACGAAGCTCCAGGCAAAGGCACGCTCGCCCTTTGTCAGCAACCTCCGCCGCTCCTCCCGCCTCTGTTTCAGGGCGCTTCTCACGTCGCGAATACGCATCGCACGGAATCATAGTCGTCAGCGACCTGTGTCTTCCTCAGCGCGAGGCAGCCGAAGGCACATCGACTGAAGACACACGGCATCACCAGCAGTTGCGCCCGCCAAGGCGCGCTGCTCGCGCCCGCGACACGCCTACCAGCCCCAATCCTCGCTAAGCGCTTCGGCTTCCATAAAGCCCGCACTGCCAGAAGGGCACGCACCGCCGGCCCCGAATACGCCGACTACGTCGCGCTATGCACGACAGCACCCTGACAGCCAGCCCGACCATCAAGCAGATCGCCGCCCGCGCGCTGCGGCGGCGCGAGTTCCAGGCCCGGTAGTTCGGGTTCTTCTCCCTCGGAGTCGCCGCTGTCGCCCAAGCGCGCGGAGCTACGCCGAGAGGCGCCCTTGCGTGCTGGGCGGCCGGCCCCGCGGGGTCGCGGAGAACCTTTGGGTGGCAGGAGTCGGGCTGCGTTCGGCTCTGACCCGCCGTTCGATGCCCCTCAGTTCATGGCGCATGGAGGTCGCTGAGAGACCCCATGAGGGCACGCAGCCTTCTAGGTGCTCAAGGGCATTTGCCGCCCTAGGGGGTCGCGTCGACGGTTGCGAACCGCCGCCATGTTGGAGCGGTACCTCGCCTTGGCGATGTGGGCCCGGCAGGACTCGAACCTGCGACCTAGCGATTATGAGTCGCCAGCTCTAACCAGCTGAGCTACGGGCCCGCGCCGCGCGCAGCCCGCGCGGCCCGCCAGACGCTACCAGCGATGCCCGCGAATGCGGTCCGAGCGCGCGAATGATTTGATTGCGCTCCACGACCGGGAGGGAAGACAGATGACACAGCGCGCAGCGATCGTAACGGGAGCGTCGAGCGGCATCGGGCTGGCGATCGCCAGAGTGCTGGGCGAGGAGGGGTTCGCGGTGACGATGGCCGCCAGGCGGGCCGAGAAGCTGGAGGGCGCCGTCGCGGGACTGGCCGCGGAGGGCTTTGACGTGCACGGCGTGGCCGCCAACGTCGCCGAGGAGGCAGAGATCCAGAAGGTCGTGGGCTTCCACCGCGAGCGCCACGACCGCCTCGACGTGCTGGTCAACAACGCCGGCGTCGGCATCGGCGCCTCGCTGGCTGAGATCCAGACCAAGCGCCTTGACATGCAGCTCGACATCAACCTGCGCTCGATCGTGCTGTTCTACCGTGAATGCCTGCCCCTGCTGCAGGCCGCCGGGGCCGAGCACTCAAACGCGCTGGTCGTCAACACCTCCTCGATCTCCGGCAAGCGCGCGGAGGCGTGGCTGTCGGTCTACTCCGCCTCCAAGCACGGCGTGGTGGGCTGGACGGAAGCCATGAACAAGGAGCTTGGGCCGCAGGGCATCAAGTCCACCGCGCTGTGCCCCGCCTTCGTGGACACCCCGATGACCGACTTCGTCAAGGGGCAGGTCAAGGCCGAGGAGATGATCCGCCCCGAGGACATCGCCGAGGCGGTGCGCTTCATGTTGCGCGTCTCCCCCGCCTGCGTGATCCCGGAGATGATGTTCGTGCGGCCCGGGGACTCGCTCTAGCCGGCGAGCGTGGCCAGGCGCTCGCGTCTGCGCCCCCAGCGCCGGGGAAGCCGTAGCCTGCGCGCCACGATCTCCCCCGTCGGGTCGGCCGCGCGGGCGCGCTCGTGACGCGCCCTCAGCTCGCGGTGCTCTGCGATCGCGCCCTCCAGGTCCACCCGGGCCTCCCCAGCGAGGCTGGCCTGCAGCTGGCCTACGAGGATGCTCCGCTCGCGCGGGGTGGCGCTGCGCGCGCGTCGCCCCGCGCGCGTGAAGCGATCCCAGGAGCGGGCGAAGGCGAGCAGGTTGGTGCGCCCGCCGCGGCGGTGCGCCGCCAGCATCGGACACACTCCGCCCTCCCCGTCCACGTAGGCGCCCACGATGATCCGCTGCTCGCCCACGACCCCGTGGAGCATCGCTTCGCGGGTCCTGACGGGCAGGCAGTCGATCGCCAGGCGCAGGTCCTCGACGGCTCGGGCGGGGCGATGGCGGCGAGTTGGCATAGGCTGTCTGCGGCCGGCAGCCTCTGTGGCCGTCGGACGGGCGCTCCCAGCGTAGGGCATGGGCTCGCGCTCGGCAATGCTTTCCCTCCCGCTGAAAGGAACCTTGCACATGAAGCTCGGCGTGCACATCGGCTACTGGGGCCTCGGCCTCTCCTCGCAGGATCAGCTTCACATCGTCCAGGAGGCCGAGCGTCTGGGCTATGACTCCGTGTGGACCGCCGAGGCCTATGGCTCGGACGCCGCCACCATCCTCGGCTGGCTCGCCGGGCAGACCTCCACCATCCGCCTGGGCTCCGGCATCTTTCAGATGCCCGGCCGCTCCGCCGCGATGACCGCGATGACCGCCGCCACGATCGACCAGCTCTCCGACGGGCGCATGATCCTCGGCATCGGCTCCTCCGGACCCCAGGTCGCCGAGGGCTGGCACGGGCAGCGCTTCGCCCAGCAGCTGCAGCGCACCCGGGAGTACGTGGCGGTGGTGCGCATGGCCCTCGCCCGCGAGCGCGTGGAGTTCCACGGGGAGACGCTTGAGCTGCCCCTCCCCGACGGGCCCGGCAAGGCGCTGAAGCTGACCATCGCCCCGGTGCAGCCCCAGATCCCTGTCTACCTCGCGGCGATCGGCCCCAAGAACACAGCCCTGGCCGGGGAGATCGCCGACGGTTGGATCCCCACGCTGCTCTCCCCCGAGCACCTCTCCGAGCTGCTGCCCCTCTTGCGGGAAGGCGCCGCGCGTTCGGGGCGCTCCCTGGAGGGCTTTGACATCGCGCCCACCGTAAACGTCTTCGTCACCGAGGACCTGGAGGCCGCGCGCAACGCGATGCGCCCATTCATCGCCCTCTACGTCGGGGGGATGGGCTCGCGCAAGCAGAACTTCTACAACAACCTCGTGCAGCGCTACGGCTTCGAGGCCGAGGCCCGCACGGTCCAGGATCTCTACCTGGAAGGCAAGCGCGAGGAGGCGATGGCCGCGCTGCCAGACCGCCTGATCGACACCGTCTCGCTGTGCGGCCCGCCCGAGGTGGTGCGCGAGCGGCTGGCCATCTACCGCGACGCCGGCGTCGGCACGCTGGGGGTCACCCCGGTCGCCTTCACCGCCGAGGACCGCCTCACCCAGTTGCGCCTGGTGGCCGAGCTGGCCGCGGCGTAGCCGGCCGGGCGAGGCATCGGAGAGCGGGAGTGAGCGAGACCCGAAGGCTGGCGAACTCAGAGCAAGCTGGCACACGGGAAGCAGGATCTGGAGCCTCGACCAGACCATGACCCAACGCACACCCACTCCGCAGCGCATCCTGCTAGGCGCCTTCGGCGACCCCGGCCACGCCTTCCCGATGATCGCCCTCGGGCGGGCGCTCGCGGCGCGTGGTCACGACGTGACGCTGCAGACCTGGACGCGCTGGCGCACGCATGTCGAGGCGGAGGGCATGACGTTCGCCGCCGCTCCCGAGTACACCGTGTTTCCCTCCGACCCTGAGCCGCTGGACTTCTACGAGGCGGTGGTGCACGCCGCGCGGGACACCCTCCCGCTCGTGCGCGAGCTGCGCCCCACGGTGGTGGTGGCCGACATCCTGACGCTCGCCCCGGCTCTCTGCGCGGAGCTCCAGGGCGTGCCCTACGCGACCCTCATTCCTCATATCCATCCCCATACCGAGGCGCACTTCCCTGTGTATTCGATCGGTGCGCGCCTGCCCCGCACGGGGGTGGGGCGCGCCTTCTGGACTCGCGCGCACAAGCGGGTGGAGCAGGGGCTGGAGCTGGGACGCGTGGAGCTCAACCGCACCCGCCTGCGGCTGGGCCTGCCGCCGCTCGGGCACGTGCACGGCGGCACCAGTCGCCAGTTGGCGCTGGTCGCGAGCTTCCCGCAGCTCGAGTACCCCCGCCGCTCGGGTGGGTGGGGACCTAATATCCACGTCGTCGGGCCGCTCATGTGGGAGCCTCCCGCCGCGGAGGTGCCCTTGCCGCCCGGGCGCCTGCCGCTGGTGCTGGTCGCGCCCTCCACCTCCCAGGACCCCTCCCACACGCTGCTTGCGGCCACGCTGCGGGGGCTGGCCGACGCTCCCGTGCGCGTCCTTGCCACCTGGAACCGGCGCCTGCCCTCCTCGCCGCTGCCCGTGCCCGCCAACGCCAGCGTGGTCGACTGGGTCTCCTATGCGCGCACCATGCCCCTCTGCGACGTGGTGGTCTGCCACGCCGGCCACGGTACGCTGGCGCGCGCGCTGTCCAGCGGCTGCGCCGTGGTGGCGTGCCCCGCCGTCGGAGACATGAACGAGAACGCCGCGCGGGTGGCCTGGGCGGGCGCCGGCGTACGTCTGCCGCGGCGCTTCATCGCCCCACGCCCGCTGCGCCTCGCCGTAGAACGGGCGCTCTCCATCCCCTCGATTCGCTTCCGCGCGCGGGAGCTGGCCGGATGGGCGGCCACGCACGACCCGCCTGAGACGGCCGCGCGTCTGGTTGAGGCTCTGGGGGTGGGACTCGAACCCACAACCCTTCGGTTAACAGCCGAATGCTCTGCCAATTGAGCTACCCCAGATCGCGTGGTCGCGGTCGCATTAGAGCATAGAGGGCGGCTGGGAGCCCGCCCCGGCAAGACCGACGGCCGAGAGCCCATCCGGCCAGCAGGACAGCCGAGGCCACCTTGACCAGACCGACAACCGAGGGCCCGCCTTGGCCAGACCAGCCGATGCAGACCTACGCCCCCGTCTGCTCCAGCGCGCGCTCGTACGCGCCGTCGAACTCCCGCTTGATCTGCCCTCGCCGGTGCGCCAGGTCGCTGACATCCCCCGCGCCCTGCCCGCGCGCCGCCTGGATCTGGCGGTCCACGCGCGCCAGCTCGAGCTGCAGGCGCTGCACGTCGAGCATCGCCGGCTGGGCTCCCTCGCGCCCCGCCTCGACCACCAGCTCTGCCAGCACGCCGGCGAGCTGCGCGTCCTCGGCCGGCCCCTGCGCTTGGCGGCTCGGCAAGTCCTTCATCGGCTCGCCCAAGCCACCGGCGCGCAGGTGCTCTGCCACGCGCCGCAGCACCGCGCTGGTGAAGTGCCCAGCCAGGTCCACCTCTGCAAGCGCCCGGGCGCCCTCCTCGGGGGAGGCCAGGCACAGCACCAGGAACGCCCGCTCTGTTTCCTCGCGCCGCGAGAGCACTCCCGCCACCGGGCGCGCTTGCGGACGCTGCGACTGTGGACGCCCCGCTTCGGGGCGTCCAGCCTGAGGACGCTGCGCCTCGGCCCGCTCCCACTCCGGACGCTGCTCTGGCGCACTGGCCGAGAGCGCTCTCTCGGCCACGCTCTCGGGCAGCTCCAGGCGCCCGCTGACGAGCCTCGTCAGCTCCATCCGCATCGCGGAGGGAGGCAACGTGGCGAACACCGGACGCAGCTCTTCGATCATGCGATCGCGACCCTCGGGGCTACCGTAGTCGCCCTGCGCCAGCACCCGCTCGACACGGAAGCGCACGAAGGGGACCGAGGCCTCGATGGCGGCCTGCATCGCCTGCACGCCGCCCTCGCGCTGCACCACCTCGGCCGGGTCGGCGCCCTCTGGCAGCGCCACCACGCGCAGCTCGAGCTTGCGCCTTACCGCCAGGCGCGAGGCGCGTAGCATCGCCTCCTGCCCGGCGCTGTCGGCGTCCAGGGCCAGCAGCACGCGCGAGGCCATGCGCGCCAGCTCGCCCACCTGCTCGCCCGTCAGTGCGGTGCCCATCAGGCCCACCGCGCCCCGCATCCCCGCCTGGTGCAGCGCGATCACGTCGGTGTACCCCTCACACAGCACGACCTCCCCGGCGCGCGTGGCGTGCGCCCGCGCGAGGTCGGCGCCGTAGAGGTGCAGCCCCTTGTGGTACACCTCGTTATCGGAGGTGTTCAGGTACTTCGGCCCCTGCTCCTCGCGCATCGCGCGCGCGCCGAAGCCCAGCACCCTGCCCCGCACGTCGGCCAGGGGGAACATGATCCGCCCGCGGAAGCGGTCATACAAGCCCCGCTGCTGCTGGCTGCGCTGTGCCAACCCAGTCGCATACAGCTCCTGCTCGGAGAACCCCCCGCGGCGCGAGGCGCCCAGCACGCGGTCCCAGGCGCTGGGGGCGTACCCCACGCGGAAGCTGCGCAGCACCTCCTCCCCCAACCCTCGCTGCTCCAGGTACTCCCGTGCGTGGCGCGCCTCGGTTGACTCCCACAGCTGGCGCTCGTAGTAGGCGGCGGTGCGCCCCAGCAACTCCAGCAGCCGCTCGCGCCGTTGCCGCTTTTCGGCTTCGCGGGGGTCCTCGGCCTCGCGCTCCAGCTCGATCCCGCAGCGGTCGGCCAGCAGCTCCAGCGCCTCCTTGAAGTCCACCCCCTCGGTCTCCTGCACGAAGGTGAACACGTCGCCCTTGGCTTCGCAGCCGAAGCAGTAGTACACCTTCTGCACGGGCTGGATCCCAAACGACGGCGTGCGCTCGTCGTGGAACGGGCACAGCCCCTCGTAGCTTGAGGGGCCGGCGCGGCGCAGCTCCGTGCGCGCCGCGACCAGCTCGACGAAGTCCACCGCCTCGCGTACGCGTTCGCGGGACTCCTGGGTGTAGAGGGCCATCGCCTCCCCACGCTACCGGGCGAACGCCCGCGGCACCTGCAGCTCGGTGTATGCGCGGATGCAGTAGCGGTCGGTCATGCCCGCCAGGTAGTCCGTCACGGCGCGCGCCAGCTCCTCACCGTTCAGCGCCGCCGCACCACCCGAGGACGAAGAGGAGGGCGAAGAAGAAGAAGAAGAAGAAGAAGAAGAAGAGCCGGTGAGAGCGGAAGCGGCCGCGGGCGTGGAGTGCTCGCCGGGGGCCAACGCGCCTGCCGGCAGCGCCTGGGGGTGCTCCACGTAGTGCTCGAACAGCCTGCGCACCACCCCCGCGATGCGCTCGTGCTCGGCGCGCACGGCGGGACCGAGGTAGACGTGCTCGAACATGAACTGGCGCAGCTGCGCCATCGCCTCACCCGCCCGCTCGCCCTGCACGATGTCCCCGGTCCGCTCGGAGTGCTCGACCATGTCGTGCACCAGGGTGTCGATGCGCCGCGAACCGGTGTCCCCCAGCACGGCGAGAGGGCCGGCCGGCAGTTCCTCCTCACGCAGCACCCCAGCGCGCAGCGCGTCGTCGATGTCGTGGTTGATGTAGGCCACGCGGTCCATCACCCGCACGATCCGCCCCTCGAGCGTCTGCGGCTCCGGCGCGCGGCTGGAGTGCCGCGCGATCCCTTCGCGCACCTGCTCGGTGAGGTTCAGGCCGCGCCCGTCGCGCTCCAGGCGCTCGACCACCCGCAGCGAGTGCTCGTAGTGGCGAAAGCCCGCGCCGAAGCGTTCGCGCAGGCAGCTGTCCAGCACCTCCTCGCCGATGTGCCCGAAGGGCGGGTGCCCGAGGTCGTGTCCCAGCCCGATCGCCTCGGTCAGATCCTCGTTCAGTCGCAGCGCGCGGGCCACGGTGCGCGAGATCTGCGTCACCTCCAGCGTGTGCGTCAATCTTGTGCGGTAGTGGTCGCCCTGGGGCGCCACGAAAACCTGGGTCTTGTGCGTCAGGCGGCGAAACGCCTTGCAGTGCACGATCCGGTCGCGGTCGCGCTGGAAGGGCGTGCGCAGTCCACAGTCCTCCTCCGCGTGCGTCCGCCGCGCCGGGTAGGAGCGCGCTGCCAGCTGCGAGAGCGTGCTCTCCTCCAGCGCGCGCTGCCGCTCAGCGAAGAGGTCTGTCAACTCTCGCGGTGCCAGTCCTTGCGCCCCGTCAGCCGGTGCGCCCAGTGACTCCACTTGTTGATCGCCGCCGGGTCCTCGTCATAAACTGGCGCGCCGCCGCCCGGCGGGGGCAGGATCGCCGCCGCGGCGGAGTCGATCCGCAGGTCCGCGCCGTGCTCGTGCAACGACTCGACGTCCGCCGCCTGCACGAAATGGCGTCCACGATCGGTCCCGTTGAACACCAGCCCGTGGAAGATGTCCTTCTCCGGCGCCGCCACCACGTGGTGCACGGTGCCCACCTGAACGCCGTCGCTGCCCATCACCGGCACTCCCTTCTCGAGCACCTGGTAGGCGATTGGCAGACCCTCGTCCATGCGCGTCACGATACAGGCATCAGGCGCAGGTGCGCGTGGTGCTCGAGCGTCTCGGAGATCGCCCGCTCGACCTGGCCCAGGACGGGCACGGCGGCGCCCGGAACCTCGCTGAGGGGGCGGGCGAGAGCCTGGGTCATGAAGCCGTACGCCTCTTCGTCCAACGCGAACGACGCCGCCTCGCAGGCTCCGCACACGACTCCCCCGGCGGCCCCGGAGAACCCCATCAGGTGCTCGCGCTCGCCGCAGCAGGCGCAGGCGCTCAGCTGGGGCGCCAGACCGGCGGCCACCAGCAGCTTCAGGCGAAACGCCAACGCACCGGCCCGCGTGGCGCTCGCTGGGTCCTCATCGAGCAGCGACAGCTTGCGGCACAGCAGGTTGAACACCCCCGGGTGGGGCTCTGCGGTCTCAAACAGGCGCCCCACCGCGTCGCAGGCTCGCGCCGCGGCGTCGAGCGCGGCCGCGTCGTTGCGCAGGCGCGCGTACCCGTCCACCGTCTGGGCGCCCGTCACCGTCAGCAGCTCGCTGCGTCCCTCGTGCAGCTCCAGGCGCAGACGAAAGAACGGCTCCAGGCGGCCACCGAAGCGGCTGCGCGCGCGGCGCACCCCCTTGGCGATCGCGCTGACCCTGCCGCGGTGGGGCGTGTACGCGTGCAGGATCCGATCGGCCTCCCCGTAGCGCATCGAGCGCAACACCACCGCCTCGGTCTTGACAGGTCCTGCCACGGCATGAGTCTAGGATCGCGTGCGGCAGACCCGCGGAGCGACCGGCGCCGGTCCGGACCCGGCGGGCGACCGAAGGGTGGCGAGCCGCAAAAGGGTGGTCCAGCAGAGGGACGGAGGCCAGCGGACAGCGCGATCTGTTCTAAACCATCCGGTGCTTGCAGTCTGGTGTTTGCCATCTGGACTTTGCCATATGCGGTAGGCGATGTTTATATAGATGCCTCCCTCTGAATCAGCGGACCAAGCTCTCGCCTCCACGATCCGCCGCCTGCGCGAAGAACGGGGGTACACCCAGGAAGACATCGCCTACGCCGCCGAGCTCACCTCCGGCACCTACGGCCACATCGAGCGGGGCAAGACCAACCCGACCTGGACCACCATCACGAAGATCGCCCGCGCGCTGGACATCACCCTCGCCGAACTCGCCGCAACCGCGGAAGCCGTGGCGTACCGGGGCGAGTAATGGGCGCTATACTTTGTGAAGTAATGAGTGAGATAGTCGTATACACGACCGAGCCGTGCTCGTTCTGCGCGCGCGTCAAGGGCCTTTTGCAGTCGCGCGGCCTGCAGTTCAGCGAGGTCAACCTCTCCAACGACCCCAACGGCCGCGCCGAGCTGGTGCAGCGCACCGGCATGATGAGCTTCCCCCAGGTGTTGATCGACGGCGAACTGGTGGGCGGTTTCGCCGAGATGCTCACGGCCGCCGAGAGCGGGCGGCTGGACGAGCTTTCAGCCGCGTAGGGCGCTGGCTCCCGCACCTTTGACACGTCTGTTGCGAGGACGCGGCTGGCATGTCTCACACACGTACGTACCACGCCCTGCCAGGACCATCTTGACGATCGGCGTGCCGCATGTTCCGCAGGGCTCGCCCGCACGGCGATGCACCAGGAACTGGTCCTGAAAGGAGCCGCGCACGCCGTCCACGTGGCGGAAGTCGTCGATCGTCGCGCCGCGCGCGTCGATGCCGGCCTGCAGCGCGTCGATCACCGCGCCGTGCAGGCGCGCACGCTGCTCGGCTGACAGCCGCCCGGCCGCCCGCAGCGGATGGATGCGCGCTCGGTATAGGGCCTCATCGGCGTAGATGTTGCCCACCCCCGCGATCCGGCGCTGGTCGAGCAGCAGGGCCTTGATCGCGGTGGTGCGTCCCCGCAGCACACTCGTCAGGTGCGCAACAGTGAAGCGCTCGTCCAGCGGCTCAAGTCCCAGGCGCTGCGCGAAGAACTCCTCCAGTGCCGGCTCCCCCAGCAGCAGCTCGCCGGTGCCGAAGCGACGCGGGTCCACGATCACCAACCGGCGCTTGGGTCGCAACTGCAGGCGCACCCGCACGTGCGCCGGCTCCGGCTGGGGCTCGCACAGCACCGCGCCGGTCATGCGCAGGTGCTGGACGAGGTGGACGTCGCCCTGCAGACTCCACACCAGGTACTTGCCGCGCCGACCCAGCGTCTCGATCCGCCGTCCCAGCAGCGCGGCGGTCAATTCCTCGGGCGCCAGTGGCCGGCACCAGCGCGGGTCGAGGATCTCCATCGAATGTATCCGCCGCCCCTCCACCAGCGGGGCGAGCTGGCGTCTGATCGTCTCCACCTCGGGCAGCTCGGGCATCGTGGCGCCCAGCGTAGTGCGTAAAGGGCGAGGCGGGATGTGGGGGGCCAAAAGGCGAGAGCCAGGGGGGGCGGACCCCGGAGGACGTGGTTGACCGTGTCCTCAGCGCGAGGCCCGCGGGTGCGCGCTGAAATAGGCGTCCTTCAGGCGCTCGGCTGAGAGGTGGGTGTACACCTGCGTGGTGGCCAGGTCGGCGTGTCCCAGCATCTCCTGCAGCGAGCGCAGGTCACAGCCCCCCGCGAGCAGATGCGTGGCGAAGGTGTGGCGCAGCGTGTGGGGGCTCATCCTGTCCTGCAGCCCCACCCGCCGCGCGTGGCCCTGGATGATCTTGTAGAGGCCCTGGCGTGTCAGCCCACCGCCGCGGGCGTTGAGGAACAGGCGCGGGGCGCTCTCCGCCCTCTCTCCCTTGACACTCACCAGGGCAGGGCGCCCGCGCTGGACATATGCGAGCAGCGCCGCCACCGCCTGGCGCCCGACCGGCACGATCCGTTCCTTGGAGCCCTTGCCGCGGGCGCGCAGCAGCCCCTCCTCGAGGTCGACGTCCGCCACGTCCAGCCCAACGACCTCCGAGGCGCGCAGACCGCACGCGTACATCACCTCCAGCAGGGCGTGGTCGCGCAGTGCGCGCGGCTCGCTGCCCGCGGACTCGCCCAGCAGGCTGGCGACCTCCTCGCGGGAGAGCACCAGCGGCAGACGCCTGGTCCTGGGCGGCCCGCGCAGCTCGGCCGTGGGGTCGTGCTCGAGCAGCCCCTCCCTGCGCAGGTGGCGATAGAAGGAGCGCAGGCACGCCGCTTTGCGCTGCAGCGTGGCCGCCGCCACTGGAGGGCGGCCCTCCCGGCCCTCGGCCAGCTCGCTGAGAAACGCCGCGAGATCGCCGTGCCCAGCCTCGAGGGCGCTCAGCTCGCGGCGTTGCAGGAAATCGCCGAGCTGC
This sequence comes from uncultured Solirubrobacterales bacterium, assembly GCA_963844765.1. GTDB lineage: Bacteria > Actinomycetota > Thermoleophilia > Solirubrobacterales > Solirubrobacteraceae > Palsa-744. Next base: position 161,562 of record CAWJPN010000001.1, on the reverse strand, counting down.
AGCAGGTCCGAGCGGTAGGCCTCGAGTGTGTTGCGCGACAGACCGCGCTCCAGCTCCAGGTAGGCGAGGAAGTCGAGCCCCAGACCAGAGACCTCCAGAGGCGCGGGCAGGACTGGCGTGCTCACTCATCTGAAGGTTCGCCCCCTCCCCCGTTGCTCCTTGACTGTGCAAGCCCGCGTTCAGCCCAACGTCCGTCAAGGCAACGCCACAGACGCCTCCGCGCGGCACGCGGCAGACGCCCCCTACGCCACTGCCTCCGCCCTGCTCTCCTTGCGGTCTCCCTGGGCCAGCAGATCGGCCAATGCCGTGCCCCCCGCCAGCGCCGCGCCGAAGAACAGCGCGTCTTCGAGCAGGCCACGACCCATTGTCTGGGCCGGCAACTCGCTGGCCGCGTAGGCCGGCAGGTCCACCGTGGCGTGGCGCCAGTCGTGGCGAGCGATGCGCGCGGGGCGGCTCACGTCCAGTTCCAGCTGCGGGCGGGGGGCGGAGGACACGCCGAAGACCGCTCCAAGACCGGCGCGCAGGTCCGCGCCGACAGGAGAGTGCATCCCCGCGGGCAGCGCCACCGTCACCGGCTCCAGCAAAAGGTCAAGCACCGTCAGGGTGTGGTGGGAGATCCCCCTGTGGCGCGCGCGGGGGTCCCCGGAGGACATGCGCGCCACCAGCAGCGTGGGGGCGCCCAGCGCCAGCGCGGCGTGGGCGGAGTCCAGCGCCGCCATGCCCCCGTGGCCGAGGGGTGAGCGCGAGCCGACGATCCCCGGCCCGGGCCCGCACAGCACGGCGTCCCAGCCGAGCGTGCGCAACCCGTGGTGCAGCGCGCCGGGGACGGTCACCGCCTCGCCCTCGCCGCCGAAGGCCGCACCCGCGGTCAGGTGGCCGGCGAGCAGCCCGCGCCTGCGCAGCGCGCCCACCACGCGCGAGTGCCCGCCCGGCAGCGCGCCGCCGACGCTCTGCACGTATCCCAGCCGCCGGCCGGGGGCCGCCTGGGCGAAGGCCCACGCCACCGCGGCCAGCTGGCCGTGCAGCGCGAGCACCCCCACGGGGCGCTCCAGCGGCAGCTCCACGTGGGCGTCCTCGACGGGCAGCACGGCGTGCTGCAGGCTCGTGTAGTTGAGCTTCATCACGTTGGGGCGGGCGGGACCCTGATCTTCCTCGCCGCTCAGGCCGCGGGTGAGGTTGACGTGCAGGACGTCGAACCCGCCCGAGCCCAGACCGAGGTCGCGCGCCTGCACGTTCACGACCACTTCGTCCCCTACCTCGGCCACGCCCACCAGGCGCACGTCGGCGATGGCGGCGCGCGCGGCCGTGTCGCCTGCCAGGGTGATGACCAGCTCCTGCTCGGGCCCCTCCACCGGACGGGCCTGGACAACGATTGCGCGGCGCAGCTTCAGCATTGACTGGAAGCTATCGCGTCGCGTTCTCAAACTGAGCCGCCACCGCGCCGGGCAGCGCCAGCGCCACTTCGAGCATGCCCTCCAGCGCGGCCACGCTGACCCGCTCGCCGGGCTCGTGCGGGCGCTCGGTGCCGTTGGCCAGGTTCACCACCGTGAGGCCCCGCGCGCACAGCGCGTTGGCGTCCGAGGCGCCACCGCTGTGGATCTGCACCGGGGCGTAGCCGCAACTGCGCAGCGCGGCTTCGGCCGCGCGCAGGGCCGGCGCGCTTGCGGGCGTGCGGTAGGCCGGGAAACTGCGCTGCACGGCGATGTCAACGTCGCAGTCGCAGTCGGGCAGGTTGGCAGCCTCGTGTATGCAGTCCACGATTTCGGCGAGCGCCGCCTCGGCGGCCTCCTCGCGCAGGCTGCGCACCTCCGCGGTGAGCGTGCAGCGCTCGGGCACCACGTTGACGGCGCTCCCTCCCGCGATCGTCCCCACATTGGCCGTCGTCTCGCTGTCGAGGCGCCCCAGCGGCATGTCGGCCACCGCGCGCGAGGCGGCGAGGATCGCGCTGGAGCCATCCTCGGGTCGCACGCCGGCGTGGGCCGCGGTCCCGCGGAAGGTGGCCTCGAGCCGAAAGTGGCAGGGCGCGGCCACCACCACCTCGCCGATCGGCGAGGCGTGGTCGAAGACGTAGCCGAAATTGCTTTGCAAGCGCGCCGTGTCCAGCGCCCGCGCCCCTGCCAGCGAGCGCTCCTCGCAGACCGTGAACAGCAGCTCGATGTCGACCGGAGCGCCCTCGGCGACGATCCGGCGCGCAAGCGTCAGGAGCACGGCCACCGCGGCCTTGTTGTCCGCGCCAAGGATGCCCTCGTGGGCGTTCTCCCAACCACCGTCGATCAGCACCGGCTCTACCGGGGCCTGCGGGGGAACCGTGTCCAGGTGGGCGCAGAGAAGCACGCATGACGGGCCATCGCCGTGCGCGAGCACGCCCACCACAGGGGTTTCGCGCGCGTGGATACGCGCCAGCAGGTTGCCGCACTCAGAGCCCGCCTCGGCGCCCCCGTCGTCCTCGTGCACCTCCAGGCCCAACCCGCGCAGCTCCGCGATAACGCGCTCGGCGCACGCGCGCTCGCTCCCTGAGGGGCTCTCGATGCGACACAGTTCCACGAACAACTCGCCGAGCCGGCGTCGTTCGATGGCGCTAGCCGTGACTGGCAGCACGGGTGTCGTGGGCCTCTGGCGCAACATCGCCGTCAGCGACGTCTTGCACAGAGGCGCGCTCCAGAGCAGCCGCGACGAAGCTGCGGAACAGCGGCGCGGGGCGCTCGGGGCGCGACTTGAACTCGGGGTGAAACTGCGAGGCCACGAAGAACGGATGGTCGTCCAGCTCGACGACCTCCACCAGACGCTCGTCGGGGGAGGTGCCGGAGATGCGCAGCCCCGGCCCGGCGCCGGCCGGCAGGTCGGTGAGACGCTTGCGCAGCAGGTTGTTGACCTCATAGCGGTGGCGGTGGCGCTCGTAGATGACCGCCTCGCCGTAGATCTCCCTTGCGCGCGAACCGGCGTGGAGTTTGATCGGGTCGGCCCCCAGGCGCATCGTGCCGCCGAGGTCGGCGACCTCCTTCTGCTCGGGCAAAAGATCGATCACCGGGTAGGGGGTCTCCAGGTCGAACTCGGTGGAGTTGGCGCCCTCCATGCCCGCCACGTGCCGCGCGAACTCGGCGACGGCGATCTGCATGCCCAGGCAGATGCCCAGATAGGGAATCTTCTGCTCGCGCGCGATCTGGGCGGCGGCGATCTTGCCCTCGATCCCGCGCCCGCCGAAGCCGCCGGGGATCAGGATGCCGTCGGCGCCGTGCAGCAGCGCCCGGGCGCGTTCGCCGGCGGAGGGGTCCTCCGGAGTGGCCCCCACCTCCAGGTGCTCGGAGTCCACCCAGTCGATCTGCATCCGGGCGTCCTGCAACGCCGCGGAGTGGCGCAGCGCCTCGGAGACCGAGAGGTAGGCGTCCTCGAGCTCCACGTACTTGCCGACCAGCGCGATCCGCACCGTGCGACCGTCGGGGCGGGCGGCCAGCTCGGCGCGCGCGATCGGCTCCTGCCAGCTCGACAGGTCGGGGGCGCCGGCCTCCAGGCCGAAATGGTCGAGGATGAAGTCGTCAACGCCCTGTTCGCGAAAGACGAGGGGGACCTTGTAGATGTTGTCCACGTCGCACGCGGAGACGATCGCGGTGGAGGGCAGCGAGGCGAACAGCGCGATCTTGCGACGGATCTCCTGCGAGAGCGAGCCCTCGGAGCGGCACATCACCATGTCCGGGGCGATGCCGATGCGGCGCAGCTCATTGACGGAGTGCTGCGTGGGCTTGGTCTTCAGCTCGCCGGCGTGGCCGATGTAGGGGACCAACGTCAAATGGATGAACATGCAGCGCCGGCGGCCCACGTCGACGGGGAACTGGCGGATGGCCTCCAGGAAGGGCAGCGACTCGATGTCCCCCACCGTGCCGCCAACCTCAGTGATCACGAAGTCCACGTCGGTGGACTGCGCGATCAGGACGATGCGCTGCTTTATCTCATCAGTAATGTGGGGCACGACCTGCACCGTGCCCCCCAGGTAGTCGCCGCGGCGCTCGCGGCGGATCACCGTGTTGTAGATGCCGCCCGCGGTCACGTTGGAGGCGCGGGAGGTGTTGACGTCGGTGAAGCGCTCGTAGTGGCCCAGGTCCAGGTCGGTCTCGGCGCCGTCCTCGGTGACGAACACCTCGCCGTGCTGGTAGGGCGACATCGTGCCCGGGTCGACGTTGATGTAGGGATCGAACTTCTGCAGCCCGACGCTCAACCCGCGCGAGACCAAGAGGCGCCCGATCGAGGCCGCGGCGATGCCCTTGCCGAGCGAGGAGACGACGCCACCGGTGACAAAGATGAACCGGGTCTTGGGGTTGGTCTCGATGTGACGCTCGGGCTGACGCTGAATCTTGAGGATCATGAGGGCCTGCCAAGGGAGTCTAGCCAGCGCACCCCCGGAGTCTTTTCCACGAGCGCGGAGAGCGAGCGAAACTCACCATACACCGTGATTAAGAGCAGCGGCACCAGGGCGATGGCAAGCCCCAACGACGAGAGCGTGAGCACAAGCCACAGCCCAGCAAGAGCGCCCAGCAGATTGGCGCCGGTGTCGCCCAGCATCGCGCGCTCGCGCACGTCATAAACCCCCGCAACGAGGGCGGGACCGGCGAACAGCCCGAGCGCCCACAGCACAGACACCCCCGAGCCGGCGGTGAGACCGGCGCCGAGCAGCACAAACGCCTTCACGGCACGCCCGGGACGCAGGTCGAGCAGGTTGAAGAGGTTGGTCGCCAAGACCAACACCGCGCTGGCCAGCAGCCAGGTGCCGGTGGAGCGCCCGCCACTCATCACCAACAGGGCAAGCCCCAGCGAGCCGCCGGCCTTCAGCGCGCCGGTGGAAAGCTCGCCACCGAACACCGCACGCGCGTGCCCGCGCCACCCGCGGGGGGCGCTCCCGACCCGCGCGGCGCCAAAGGCGTCGTCGATGAGCCCCAGACACGCCACGCCGAGCGCATAGACCAAGATGGGCCCCAGGCGCGGCTCGAAGACCCCCCCGCCCGCCGCGCGCGCGACCACCGCGAGCGGGACCAGCGCCAGCAGCGCCGCCGCTAAAATCAGCACGCCAAACGGGAAAGGCAGCGCCCGCCCACGGTAGTTCTCGCGCATGTGCCCCCCCACGATTAGTGCGCGCAGCACAAAGGGCGCCAGCAGCGCGGCGAGGACCAACGCAAGCAAAAAGGGCAGCGCGTGCACCGGCTCGAAACTACCGAGGCAGGCGGACAGGGAAGGTTTTAAGGGCGGCCTACCGGCCGCCAGCGGGCCGCGAAGTGGCAAGCGGGCGCGCATAGCCCTGCGGGTCGGAAACACAGCGAGCCGCTATTGCTGCGCTGGAAAGCGGCCTCAAAGTTGACTATTTGACGAGTTCGGGCCTCGCATACTAGCGTCGGCGACACTACCAATCGCTGGCGCCTGAGCGCTGGCGTCGATCCGGGGAGGCCCCTGTGTTGCGCCTGTCATGGCTGGTTGGAGTCGTCCGCTCGAAAGTCGGATGCCACGGGGGCGCGTACTTCAGGCGCTTTTTTGGACAATTGCACAAGCGGTTGCTATCCGACGAAAAACTGGAACTGTGCGTGCTAGCCTTCGTCGCCTACCTGGCCCTGGGGTCGGTGCTACCCGCTTCCGGAGCCGCCGCGATGACTTCGACCGAAAGCCCTCTGGTTGTGCCAGGCGTACAGACCCTCGACGGGGATCAGCAGGTCCATGCGCAGGAGAAGGAGGATCTGGCCAACACAGAAGCGGTCGTGGCGCGGGAGCGCTCACGCACGCAGTACGAGAGCCTGGACGGCGAGCAGGCGGCACGCCTGGCGCTCGAAGCGTTTCCGCAGCAGGTCGGGCAGGTGGCAGACCAGGCGCCCCAGTTGCAGGCGGGGCAGTCGATCGTGGGGTATCCGAGCGACAACGCGGCGCAGGTGGACCTCGGCGGGGGCAAGCGGGCGGTGATCGACTCGACCGAGCCGATCGCGACGGAGAATGCCGCCGGTCAGCGCGTGCCCGTGGACCTCGGACTGCAGGAAGTGGGTGGGGGCTTCGCGCCGACCACCCCGACTGTGCCGGTGACCATCCCCAAGCACGTGGGGGACGGCGCGGCGCTCACCGAACTCGGCGTGTCGCTGACCCCTGTCGATAGCGAAGGCGCGCCGCTGGGCGGCTCAGAAGGCGTGATCGACGGCGCAAGCGTGCTGTATGCGAACACGCAGACTGACACCGATACGGCGATCAAGCCGGTGGCGTCGGGGTTTGATGAGCAGACTGTGCTGCGTTCGGCGGTCGAAAGCCCTGATGAACTCTACTTCCGGGTCGGCCTGCCCGAAGGCGCGCGGTTGGTGCAGGAAGGGGGCAGCGCGGTGCGAGTGATGGCCTACGGTTCGATGTTGGCGTGGATAGTGGCACCGAGTGCGCAGGACGCCGCTGGTGTCGAAGTGCCAATGTCGATGAGCGTGTCGGGAAATACGGTGGTGTTGAAGGTCGAAGATCGGAGTGGGGAATATTTGTGGCCCGTAAATGTAGACCCCACGGTTGTGGATAGCGAAATTGGGGGTAATTGGCGCTCTGCGCGTAGCGGATCTCACGTGTATACGTACGGGGGTTATGGTGTGGAATGGGAGAATCAGTTTTCCTCGACGCACGTGTCGGGTGAATGGGCGGCCGACCTATATCCCGCGCCGGGCGAATCGCGGATCTACGAGTTTGTCTCGGAAGCATCTGGGTCTGACACGGGCGCGAACATCGTCAGTGAGCTGGGGATCGATAGCACATCTGGGTGGGAACCCGAAGAATGGCAGCCGGTGAGCTACACGAGGGCTTCGAGGACGTTGTGTGTGGAAGCTGGGTGTCCCTCCACGGCGGGGGTGCGGGAAAATAGTGCTGTATTCGAGCAGAGTGCGACGGGGACGGGTGCGGAAAGCGACAATTGGCTGTATACAGCGTCGGTATATCTCGCGCAGAATAATAGTCCGTCTGTAGCATTTGACACTGAACCTACCGTGCGCAACGGCTACCGCAATGTGCTTGCCAGCGGTGGGGGCTGGCTTGGCAGCACAGCTCAGACAGGCGGGGGTGCTTGGGAAGTGGAAGCCACCGATCCCGGTGTCGGTGTCGATGAATTGGTCTTCAGTTCGCCGGCTTCCTCTGAATGGAAGGGCACCGAACGATGTCCAAATGTGATCTGCGGGGAGAAAGAAAGGTTATATGGCGAATATAAAGCCGTCGGTGGCGCCTTGGAAGAGGGCAGTCATCCATTGCCCGACGGTGAAGACTTGATAGAAATCAAAGCAAAGGACTCTGTGGGCTTGAGTGCCACTGCTACAGCGACGGTCAAGGTTGACGGTACTCCACCGTATGATATCGGTGTAGCCGGTCTGCCGCCGAACCACGAAATCGGCAGCTCTGAGTATCACCTGACGTTGAGCGCGACGGACGGCAAATCTCCAGTCGCGAGCTCGGGTGTGGCGTCGCTTGCTTTTGCGGTGGACGGCAAAGAAGTGGGGAAAGCGTCGGGTAGTTGTGCACCGGGTCCGTGTACGGCAAGCCGGGAATTGACGATCAGTGGCACTGAATTCCCGGATGGGCCGGACATCATCACCGTCACTGCGACAGATAATGCCGGAAACGTGAGCAAAGAAGAATTTCCGTTGTTCGTGTCGCGGCCGACGCCCCCGGTCGTGGCGGGGCCGGGGTCAGTCAACCCGCAGTCGGGTGAGCTGAACCTGAGCTCCACGGATGTTTCGATATCCAGCCCGGGGGCGCCGCTGACGGTGTCGCGCAGCTACGGTTCGATGCACCTGGAAGCGGGGGCGGAAGGGCCGTTGGGACCGCAGTGGAGTCTCGGGTTGGGTGGCGCACAGAACCTCACAAAGCTTGCCAGTGGCAGTGTGCTGTTGACCGACGGCACTGGCCTTCAGGCGGTCTTCGCCAGCAAAGGCGGAGGTGAATTCACGGCGCCGAAGGGCGACGAAAGCCTGAAACTCAAAGAAGTCACGAACAAAGAAGGCAAAGCGACTGAATTCGTACTGACGTCAGGAAGCGGGGTAGTGACGAAATTCACGCTCCCCAGCGGTACCGGAAGCGTGTGGGCTCCCACGACGCAGGAAAGCGTCGGCGGACTCGGTGTCACGACGACGACCTACCAGACGGTGAAAGGGGAGCTTCGGCCCACGCAGGTCCTGACGCCCGCACCGACGGGCGTCTCCTGCGGGAGCAAACTGATGCGGGGGTGCCGTGCGCTGGGGTTCGTCTACGCATCGACAACGACGGCGACGGGAGAAAACGAAAGCGAATGGGGCGAATACGAAAACCATCTGAAGGAAGTCACGTTCACGACGTACAACCCGGCGACCGGGGAAATGACGACCGCTGCCGTGGCGGCGTACCTATATGACAAACAGGGCCGGCTGCGGGCGGAGTGGGATCCACGTATCTCTCCCGCGCTGAAGACGACATACGGGTATGACGCGGCCGGGCATGTCACGGCCGAGACGCCACCGGGCCAGCAGTCGTGGACGTTCACCTACGGTGCGATAGTGGGCGACACACGCATGGGCCGTCTGCTGGCTGTCACACGCCCGAGCGGCGCGAGGGCGCGAGGGAGCGGTGAACTCCCGAAAGACACCGAAGCGCCGAAACTTTCTACACCCAACCCGGTCGAGGGCACCGAACTGAAAGTCGCCACGGGCACGTGGAGTAACAGCCCGGTGAGTTACAGCTACCAGTGGGAAAGCTGCAACTCGAGCGGGAAAGAATGCACGCCGATCCTCGGCGCAACCAACCCAGGATACACCCCTCTCTACAAAGAGGAAGAACACGCGCTCCTGGCCCAGGTGACCGCCACCAACAGCACAGGGTCGAACACCGTCGCGACCGCGGCCAGCAATGCCGTCCCGGTTTCGATGTTCCCTCCGGTCGACTCGCTTCAGCTCGGCAAAGAAGGCTCGGGCAGCGGGCAGCTCAAAGCGCCCGCATACGCGACACTCGGCGAGGGCACTATCTACGTCGCGGACCCCGGCAACGATCGCATCGATGAGTTCAACGCGGCAACCGGCGCCGCTGAATCCAGCTTGGGGTCCGAAGGCGATGCCGAATACAAGTTCAAAGACCCAGTCAGCGTCGCGTTTGAGTACTATGAAGAAACCCTGTTCGTCGCCGACGCCGGCAACAAACGCATCGTGGCGTACACCCCAGAAGGAAAATATATCACTCGTGTGCTCACGCCCGGGGCGCCCGGGGGCATTGCGCTTATCGAAGAAAACGTCTTGTACGTCGTCGACACCGGCACCGACGAGATCGAAGCATACGAATATTACAATGGGCGCTTCAGGGAACTCGGGACGTTCGCTCCGGCAAGCTCTGGCGAAGGACAACTCAAAGCCCCCAAGGACATCGCGTACTCCTGGCGCAACAAAAGCCTGTACGTAACCGACGCCGGAGCCAACCGCGTCGCTGAGTACCAGGTAAAATTCATCCAGGGCCGCTTCGACGAAATGATCGGCATGAAAGCCGGGAACGGGAACGGTCAATTCAAAGGACCCACCGGCATCGGCGTCGATGAAACAGGTAACGTGCTGGTCGTCGACACGGGAAACAATCGCGTCCAGGAATTTACATCACAGGGGAAATACATCACGCAGTTCGGCAGCACTGGAAACAATGAAGGACAGTTCAAAAAACCAATCGGAATCGCTCTAGAATACAATGGCAATCCGTTTGTTGTGGACAGTGGAAACGACCGCATCGAGAAGTTCATACCAGGTAAACGGCCTAGCGACCCACCAGTCGCGCCCGCGATCCCACCGAAACCTGGCAGCAGCGCGGTAACAACAATCGAGTACCACGTCCCCGTCTCCGGCGAAGGCGCACCCTACGCGATGGGCAAAAGCGAAGTCGCCGCATGGGGCCAGGAAGACGACCCCGCCGAAGCGACCGCATTCTACCCGCCAGATCAACCGATGGGGTGGCCCGCGCAGCAGTACAAGCGCGCGAGCGTCTACTACATGGACAGTGCCGGGCACATCGTCAACACCGCCCAGCCCGGCGGGAACATCGCGACCAGCGAATACAACTCCACCAACGACGTCACACGCACACTCAGCGCCGCCGACCGCCAGGCCGCCCTTGCCGAAGGCAGCAAATCAGCCGAAGCTGCGAGGCTACTCGACACCGAGAACACCTACAGCAAAGAAGGCAGCCTGCTCGAAAAAACACTCGGGCCGCAGCACACCGTCAAGATCCCGGGCGGCAAAGAAGTCCTCGCCCGGCGCCACACCCAGTACTACTACGACGAAGGCTCCCCCGGCGGGGCCGTCTACGGGCTGCCGACGAAGATGACGGTCGGCGCGGAAGTCTCCGGCGGCAAAGAAGAAGATGTCCGCACCAGCACGACCTCTTACAGCGGCCAGAGCAACCTCGGCTGGAAACTGCGCCAGCCCACCTCAGTCACCGATGACCCCAGCGGACTGAACCTCACCCACAAGACCACCTACGAAGCCGCCACCGGGAACGTCAGCGAAACGACGATGCCGGCCGGCGCCGAAGGCACGGAGCTGCCGGTCTACGACCTCAAGTTCGGCAGCCTCGGCAGCAAAGGAGGCCAGTTCGAAGCACCATGGGGCCTCGCGATCGAACAGAGCACCGGCGACGTCTACGTCAGCGACTACGACGCCGACCACATCGTCAAGTTCACCAGCGGCGGCTCCTACCTGAAAATAACCGGCTCCAAAGGCGCCGGCGAAGGCCAGCTCAAAGACCCCGAGGCAATCGCGGTCACCTCCACCGGCGACCTCTACGTCGGCGACACGGGCAACCACCGCGTCGAGGAGTTCAACGCCAGCGGCAAATACCTCAGCTCCTTCGGCAAAGAAGGCACCGGCGAAGGACAGTTCTCAAAATCGATCGGCGGCCTCGCTGTGGACTCAAGCGGCGACGTCTGGGTCTCCGACAGCAGCAACGACCGCGTCGAGGAGTTCAACTCGCAGGGCAAATACGTCCGCGCCTTCGGCAAAGAAGGCTCAGGCGAAGGACAGCTCAGCGTGCCGCTCGGCCTCGCGATCTCCGGCGGAACCATCTACGTCGCGGACTTCGACAACGACCGCATCCAAGAGTTCAACCTCGAAGGCAAATACATCGCGCAGTTCGGAGGCTGGGGCGAAGAAAACGGACAGCTCAAAGAACCCTGGGCGATCACCGCAGACGCCGACGGCGACCTCTATGTCGGCGACCGCGGCCCCGACCGCGTCGAGGAGTTCAACCCATCCGGGAAGTTCCTCGCCTGGCTCGGCGTCTACGGCACAGGCGAAGGTCAGTTCGACGACCCCGAGGGTATCGCCACCAACACCAGCGGAGACCTCTACATCGACGACAGCGGCAACGTCCGCATCCAGGAGTGGACCCCCGGCAACCAGGGCGCCCACACCACCAAGACCATCTACTACAGCGCCGGTACGAACTCCGAATACCCCACCTGCGGCAACCACGCCGAATGGGCAAACCTCACGTGTGAGACACTGCCCGCCAAACAGCCCGAAACACCCGGCCTCCCCCAGCTCCCCACAGCCACTTACACCTACAACATCTGGGACGAGCCAGAAACCACGACCGAAGCGGTCGGCACCACGACCCGCACCAAAACCGCTACATACGACCCAGCCGGACGGCAGCTGACATCGACCACCAGCTCTAAAGAAGGGACTGCACTGCCGACCGTCACAGAGGAATATAGCCCCGAAACGGGCGCCCTCATCAGCCAGAGCACCACCACCGAAGGCAAAACGCTGACGATCTCCGCCGCCTACAACAAACTCGGACAGCTCAAAACCTACACCGACGCCGACGGCAACACGGCCGAATACACGTACGACATCGACGGGCGGTTGGAAACACTCAACGACGGCAAGGGCATGCAGACCTATTCTTATGAATTAACAACAGGCATGCTGACCTCTTTGACAGACACCGCCGCCGGAACGTTCACGGCGTCTTACAACCCCGACGGGAACATCCTCACCGAGGACTACCCCAACGGCATGAAAGCCGCCTACACCTACAACCAGGCAGGCCAGGCCACGGGCCTCGAATACATCAAGACGACACACTGCCCCGGCAAATGCACCTGGTTCAAAGAAACCGCCGTCCCCTCGATCGACGGACAGATCCTGACCCAGACCAGCAGCCTCTCGACCAAGAACTACACCTACGACAACGCCGGGCGCCTCACCCAGGTCCAGAGCGCCCCCGCCTCGGGCAAAGGCGGCTGCACGACCCGCGTCTACGGCTACGAAGCGGACACGAATCGCACCAGCCTTAGCACCCGCGCGCCCGGCAGCGGCGGCGAATGCACAACCAGTGGCGGCACCACAGAACCGCACGGCTACGACACCGCCGACCGTCTCACCGATACCGGCACCACCTATGACACGTGGGGGAATACCCTGACGCTCCCCGCAGCCGACGCCGGTGGATCGGAACTCACCAGCACCTACTACACCGACAACCAGCTCGCCACACAGACCCAGAACGGCCAGACACTCAGCTACCAGCTCGACCCCGTAGGACGCAGCCGCGAAACGATCACGACCGGCAAAGGCGCCTCAACCGTTACCTCCCACTACGACGGCCCCACCGACACCCCAGCCTGGACGACCAACACCTCAGGGGAATGGACCCGCAATATTCCCGGCATCAACGGCCAGCTCGTCGCCAGCCAGAGCAACGGCGAAACCCCCGTCCTGCAGCTGTCCAATCTTCACGGCGACATAATCGCCACCGCTTATCTTTCCGAAACCGCGACCGGCCTCGCATCCAGCGCAGACACGACAGAGTACGGCGTGCCCACGACCAGCCTTCCCCCCAAGTACTCCTGGCTCGGGGCGCTTCAGCTGCCCACCGAACTCCCCAGCGGCGTGATCGCGATGGGCATCCGCTCCTACGTCCCGCAGATCGGACGCTTCCTCCAGGATGACCCCGTTTCTGGCGGGTCAGCCAACGCCTACGCCTACACGTTCGGCGACCCTGTCAACACCTCCGACCCCTCCGGCGCCTATGTTGCCACACCGGCGTGGCTCATCGCCTCTCTCAACAACAGCGCCCATGCCGCGGTGGTCCGCGCCGAAGAAGAAGCCCGCCGCGCCGCCGAAGAAGCCGCCGCACGAGTTGCCGCCGAATACGAAAAGGAGCGAGCAGAAGCCGAGGCCGCCATGTCAGGCGGAACAGCATTCCTTCCTAGTGAAGAAGAAGGAGAAGAATTGAGTGAAGATGCGGGCGAAGAAGAAGGAGGGGAAGAAGAAGGGGGTGGTGAATACGCCTCGTACCATCCGAGAAGCGCTATACCTACAGATGAAGAAGGTCATGCAGAAGACGCGCCACTTTGGCAGCCGTTCCAGGACGAAGGAGGCAGTGGCGGCGTCGTAGTCAACGGTGTGGTCATACCGCCATGCAGCAAGAACCTGCCGCGGTCGGAGCCTTGCGCGCTAACTGTTGGGATATTTGGCGAAGTCTGGCATGCGCTCAAGAGCGGTGCAAAGGTGGTGTGGCATGGCGCGCAGGTCGTCTGGAGAACCATAAAGAGCGTTGCTCATGAAATGTATTGCGGCGGTATTACACTCATACAGTTGATGGCCGAAAACACAACAATTGGTGGCGCGATGAAGGAACATCATGAAATTAAGCCGAGACATTTCAAGGGATGTCCAGGTACGTAGCGAGCCGTTGAGATGGTAGAGCAAGCATGTGGATAGGATAATGGCACTGTGAAATACTCACCGCGAAAGAGGCCTTGGCCGATAGCCGTTTTGGTACTAGCGATAGTTTGTATATTTGCTGTACCTGACGACATGTCGGTCGGGCTCAGGATCGTTATGCTCGGCATAGTATCCTTTGCCGGTGGTTTCGGCCTAGGGCGAATGGGAATAGTTGCGACCCCATTAGTCGTGCTGATACTAGGTGTACGAGCAGAGCTGGTTGCTCGAGACCCGGTTGGATTGAGATCTTTTATTTTGGGTAGCGTCGCTGTCCTATTTGTACTAGGTGCACTTGCGGCCGGAGGGCAGGCGGTCAGATTAGTTGCCCATCGAGCGCGCATGAGTGGGTAGTTTTCCAATGAGATTTCGGCGCCGATTCCTACTGCTGTTCTCTGCTATCTTCAAGCGTCCTTACAGGCCCATGGCGCAGACTATCTACTACGCAGTCGTGGCTATGTTCGGAATTGTTCTCCTGATCCTTGGGCAGCCTTGGGCGATCGGTATGGCCGGTCTTGGCGCCAGCGGACTTCTTCTCATGGGCGTAGGCGCTGCGTGGCGGCGTAACCATTCAAACTGAAATGCGACCCCAGCCGTATGCATGCTCACGGCAGCGAAGTCCCACCAACCACACGCGGCAGCAAGCCCGATTCGGCGCTGGCCTTTTCGCCGTAGGTGCCGTGGACACCCGCGAGCGTGAATATCAGGGCGGCACGGCCGGCCGTGGTGTCGAGGTCGTCCACGCTTGAGATGTCGCGGCTGCGGTACCAGGCGATCTGCGAGGGGTTGGTGGTGCTCAGCTCGACGCCCACGGTGGGCACCCCCGCGGTGACGGCGCCTTCGATCAGGCCGGCCTCGAATTCGCTGGCTACCTTGGCCTCGACTGGGGTCATGCCTTCGGGCTCGCTGCGCACCACCACCAGTCCTTCGAGCCCTTCCAGCTGGCCGTCGAAGGAGCTCAGGAGCTTTCCCTGCAAGCGGGTCAGCAGGCGGTGATCGCTGCCCACCAGTTGCCGCGCGATCCTCACGCCGAAGTGGCTCACCAGGGTCGGCTGGGTGTTCAGTGCGGCGTAGGGCGTGCCGCTGGCCTGCTGGGCCAGGCCGGCTAGGTTCAGCGGCTCGTTGATCGCCACCACCGTCACGAGGTCGCCCCCGGCCTGGGTGACCGCTTCGTGCACGAGGCCGTCGATCCGATCGGAGGAGCCGCCGAGGAACACCAGGCCGACGCGGCGGCCGTTCAGCAGGCCGTGCACTGCTATCTGGTAGAGGTCGCTCTCCACCGTTTCCTGGCTTGCGAGATGGGCCCGCAGCTGGGCGTCCTGGCGGTTGGCGCCGTTCACTTCTGAGGAGAGGTCGCGCACCACGCCGTTCTTTGCGGAGGAGACGAGATTGGAGTCGCCGATCGCGACCCCCAACAGCACGCCCACGGCTAGGGCGAGCAGGACGGCGGCCAGTGAGAGCGCGTGGTAGCGGTAGTCGAACATGGGATGGGTGCGCCCTCGGGACCCCCGCCGCCCCGGACCCCGCCAGGATAGATGGTGCGATCCATGTGGGACCACTGCACTCTTCGCCGGGGCTCAGAGCTTGTCGATGGCGCGGTGAAGGTCACGCCGGTCGATGACTCGTGCCACCAGGTATCGCGAATCGGTTTCCTCGGCGAGCTCGCGGTAGAGAACCCGATGCTCGCCGACGCGTAGGCGACGCCAGGGAGCCCGTCCGGCCACTGGCTTTATGTCGAGGTTGGCGGCATCTGCCCCCAATGCCTGGAATGCCTGCTGCACCCGCTTGCGGGTCTGACGGTCCAAACGCTTCAGGTCGCGGATGGCGCGCGGAGCGAGCTTTATGTTGCTCAGAGGGTCCGTCATCTACGACGACCCGTACGACAACCCGACTTCCTGCTCGCTGGCGCTATCGCTCAGCGTCCTGCACGTCCAGCTCGGCGAACACATCGGCAGCCGAGCGTGTTGCGCCCTCTGCGTGGGCCTGATCGGCGGCGGCCATGTCCTCGACGAAGCCCGGGACCTTCGAGAGCAGGTAATCCTCGAGATCCTGGGCGTCGATCGGCACCAGCGCGGCAATGGGCTCGCCGTGTCGTGTGACGAGGGCCGTGTGCTTGGAATCGGCGACGTCAGCGACGACGCCACTTGTGTTGCGCTGTAAATCACGGATGCTGATAGTGCTCATCGGGCGCCCTCGGCCTTCCCAGAAGATGTCCGACAAGTATATGTACATTTCGAGCTGACGTCAAGTGCGGTTTCGCCCTCTCAGCCGAGCAGCAATTGCAGCTTCAGCCACAGCAGTTCGACCACGTCGCGCAGTGCGGGGGTCATCCACACCACCGCCACCATCGCCAAAAGCCCCGCGCAGATCACCACCAATAGCGGCGTGAGCCCGGGCTGTGGGCGGTAGAGCCGGCTGACGCCCTTGGCGTCGACCAGGATCTCGCCGATGCGCAGGCGTGTGAGGAAGGTGGAGGACATGCCCTTGCGGTTGCGGTCAAGGAACTCCACGAGGTTGAACTGGGAGCCCACGGAGACGATCAGGCGGGCGCCCTTCTCTGCGGCTATCAGCATCGCCACGTCCTGGCTCGTGCCCGGGGCGGGGACCAGCTTGAAGGGCAGGCCCAGCTCCTCAAGGCGGTGGCGTCCGGGGGCGCGGCCGTCGGGGTAGGAGTGCACCACGAGCTCGGCGCCCGCTGCCACGGCAGCGCGCAGCGTGGGCTCGCCGGCCGAGTCCATGTCGCCGACGATCATGTCCGGTGTCAATCCGACTTCGAGCAGCGCGTCCGCGCCGCCGTCCACCGCCACCAGCACCGGGTGCACGTCGCGGATGAAGGGCCGCAGCGCGCGCAGGTCGCGCTGGTGGTCCACCCCGCGCACGACGACCAGCGCGGGGCGATCGCGGAAGTCGGTCCCAAAGCGCGGCAGCTCGATCTTGCCGGCCAAGAGCTCGCGCTCTTCGCGCATGTGCTCGATGGTGTTGTGCGCGAAGCGCTCCAGCGCCTCGCCGATCTCAAGGCGCCGCGCCTCGGTCTCCGCGCGCACGGTGGCGATGTCGAGCACCCTGCCGCGCGCCACCACGCTTCCTTTGTGCAGCACCTCGCCGACGCCGTCCTGTGCGGCGCGCACCGTCACCGGGTCGCCCTCGGAGAGCGCGGCGAACAGCGTGTCGTCCTCCAGGTCCACGAGCAGCACCCCCGCCTCGACCAAGAGCTGGGGCCCAAGGTTGGGATAGGAGCCACTGGTGGACGCCTTGCAGTTGAGCACCGCCGCCGCGCCCGCGGCGATCAGCTCCTCCGCGGAGACGCGGTCGATGTCCAGATGGTCGATCACCGCGACGTCGCCCTGGATCAGGTGCTTGACCATCACCTTCGTCTTGCGCCCCAGGCGCGCCGGTCCGCTCGCCGTACGCACCGGCGGGGGTGGCGCCCCGGGCGTGGGGGGCAGCGCTGTCGGCACGGGGGGTGCCGCTGTAGGCGCAGGAGGAGCCGCTGCAAGCGCAGGAGGAGCCGCTGCAAGCGCACCTAGCGACTGCTGAGAAACGGCCATTACAAGCGAGGGTAACGGCAGAACGGGCCGCACGCACCTCGCAACCGCCCCTCACTGCCCACTCAGTACGCAGGTTGCGAACGAGCGGAGCGCGCGAGGCTGGCTCAATTCAGGGGCTCAGGCAGCCTTTCGCAGCTCCCGAGCGTGCTTGCGCGCCGAGGCGTCGTCCTCGGCAGCGCCCAGCATGCGCACCAGCTCGGCCACCGTCTGGCGCTCGCCGAGCTGCACCACCGTGGCGCGCGTGGGGTCCGCGGCGGTGTCCTTGACGATCGAGAAGTGCCGCTGCGCGAGCGAGGCGATCTGCGGCAGGTGGGTGATGCAGATCACCTGGCGCGCGCGCGCCAGCTCGCGCAGGCGCTCGCCGACGGCGCGCGCGGTGTGCCCGCCGATGCCGGCGTCCACCTCATCGAACACGAGCGCGGCCTGGGAGTGGGCGTGGGCGACGCTCATCAACGCCAGCATCACGCGCGAGAGCTCGCCGCCGGAGGCGATCTCGCGCAGCGGGCCCGCGGCGACGCCCGGGTTGGGGGCGATGGTGAACTCGACCGCATCGGCGCCCTGGGGGCCGCCCTCGCGCGGGGTCAGAGCGACCGCGAAGGTGGCCTCCCCCATCGCCAGCGCCGCCAGCTGCTCGGTGACAGCCTCGGTGAGACGCGGCGCCGCCGCTCGACGGGCGGCGCGCAGCGCTTGCACGTGCTCCGCGGATACGGCCTGCGCGGCCTGCAGGGCCTCTGCCGTCTGCGCGAAGGCCACCTCCGCCCCCAGCAGCTGCTCGCGTCGCTCGCGCGCCTGGGCGGCGTGGTCGAGCACGGCCGCAATGGAGCCCCCGTGCTTGCGCTGCAGGCGCTCCAATAGCTGCAGGCGCTCTTCGACCTCCTCCAGCGAGCTGTCCTCGCCCTCCAGCGCCTGGCCGTAGTCGCGCAGCGCACCCGCCAGCTCCCCCGCCTCGATCGCCAGCGCGCGCGCCCGCTCGGCCAGCTGGTCTAGCTTCGCGTCCGCTCCCGCCGGGGCGTCCAGGCACGCGGCGGCCTGCGCCAGCAGCGCCTGTGCACCGTGGTCGTCCGACGAGGATTCTGGGCTTAGCGCTTCCGCCCCCTGCCCGGCGGCTAGGCGCAGCGCGTCGAGCCGGCGCAGGCGCTCGCGCGCAGCGCGCAGTCGCTCCTCCTCGCCCTCTTCGGGTTCGGCGGCGTCGATCTCGGCCAGCTCGTGCTCCAGCAGCTCGAGCTCGCGCTCGCGCGCGTCTCCCAGCTCGCGCAGGCCCTCCAGCTCCCCCTCCAGGCGGCGCACCTCGTGGTGGGCTTGCGCGCACTCCCCCAGACGCCCGCTCTGCGCGGGGCCGCAGAAGCCGTCGAGGATTTCCAGCTGCGCCGCGGAGAGCGTCAGCTTGCGGTGCTCGTGCTGGCCGTAGAACGCCACCAGCCGCTCGCCCAGCGCGCGCAGATCGCCGACGGCGGCGGTGCGGCCGTTCAGATAGGCGCGCGTGCGGCCGTCGGCCCCGACGCGCCGGGCCAGGACGATCTCCTCTGCGTCGGCCGGCAATAGCTCACCGCGCTCGCCGTGAAGCTCGGCCGGCAGCGCGAAGACGCCCTCGACGTAGGCCTCCGCGGCCCCGGGGCGCACGATCCCCGTGCGCGGGCGGCCCCCCAACAGGAGATCGAGCGCGTGCGCCAGCACCGTCTTGCCGGCCCCCGTCTCCCCCGTGAGCACGTTCAGCCCAGGGGCCAGCTCGAGCTGCGCGTGCTCGATCAGCAGCAGGTTCTCGACTGAAAGCTCCTTCAACACACGTGCAGGTGTATCAGCGAGCGGCGACGGATCGCTTGGGCGGCTCGAACGGTGCAGGTCCGATCGATACTCTGTAAAGGCAGCGCGAAGCACACCGCGCTCCACTCTCCTGTGTCCAAAGGCATGGCCGCCAGCGACAACCAGCCTCCCCATGAGCCCTCCCGCGGCGCCGGCGAGTGTCTGACCGCGGACGCTCTTGTGGCCCGCGTGGAGGAGGAGGTCGCGCGCGCCGAGCGCCACTCCACGCCGCTGAGCTGCCTGCTGGTCGGCGTGGAGGATCTGCGCACGCTCGAGCAGGCCCACGGGCGGGAGCTGTGCGAGCAGGCGCGCGCCTACGTGGGCGTGGCCCTGCGGCGCGAGTTTCGCCGCTTCGACCGCGTGGGGCGCACCAGCGAGCGCGAGTTCCTGGTGGTGCTCCCCGGCGCCGATGGCGCCCGCGGCGAGGTGGTCGCCAGGCGCGCCCTGACGCGCCTGCGGGCGATCAAGATCGAGGTGCAGGGCGAGCGCCGCGCGCTGCGCGTCGCAGTCGGCATCGCCACCTGGCGCGACGGCCTCACCGCTGAGCAGCTGCTCAGCGCGGCCCGCAAGGCGGCCGAGCGCGAGCCGCCCGCAAACACGCCGCTGCCGGGCGGTCCACTAGGTTTCAGGGATGCCCCGGAGACCTGAGGACCGCTCACAAGAGGGTCCGCCATCCATCCCAAGAGGCCCCGCCCGTGCTTTCCGGCTCTTGAGAAGTGACGATTCGCGCTTGACTTCTTCGTTCCCCCCGTTAGGAGGGAGCATCACAAAAGCGCGCTTGACCTCTTCGTTCCCCCCGTCAGGGGGAAACACCACAAAAGGCTCCGCCAATGCTTTCCGGCTCTGAGCTGTGGCTGCTGCGCCTGATGGCCGACCGCGGCCTGGCGCTGCTCGACGCCGACACGCTGCTGATGGTGATCGAGGAGCGCGGCGAGCTGCGCGTGGCGGCCGCCAGCGGGCGCGGCTCCCCGCGCGTGCGCATCCTGCCCGTGGAGGGCAGCGCGCTGGGCGCCCTCTACCAGGCCGGGCAGCCGCTGGCGCTGGAGCGCCCGCGCGGGGCGGAGGCCAACTGGCTGCACGAGCTTGGCTTCGAAGCCCGCGGCGTGCTGGTGGAGCCGCTGAACATGGAGGGCCACGGCGGAGGGCTGGTGGTGGCGCTGCGCGCGGAGGGCACCTTCCGCGAGCCCGACCGCCGCGCGCTGCACGCCTTCGCCGCGAGCGTCACCCAGCGCCTGGCGGCCGAGCGCTCGGTGGAGATCGAACGGCTGCGCTTCGGCATGGAGGCGCGCGAGCGCGAGCGCACCCGCTGGGCGCGCGAGATCCACGACGAGACCGTCCAGGGACTGGGCGCGCTGCGCCTGAACCTCGCCAACGCGCGCGACCTGCACGACGCGCAGGCCCTGCAGGACGCGGTGGGCGGCGTGCTGGAGGGGCTGGAGGTCGAGATCGAAGGGCTGCGCCACCTGATCACCGAGCTGCGCCCCGCGGCCCTCGACGACCTCGGCCTGGTACCCGCCTTGGAGGCCCTTGCGCGCCGCGCCCAGGCGATCGACGGCCTCGACGTGCAGACCGAGATCGACCTCGACCTGGGCCCCGAGGAACGCCTGGACGCCGAGCTCGAGAGCACCGTCTACCGCGTCGTGCAGGAGGCCCTGACGAACGTCTCGCGCCACGCCCAGGCCACGCGCGCGCTCGTCAGCGTCGCCAGCCGCGAGGGCTCCATCCGCGTGGCGGTGACCGACGACGGGCAGGGGCTGCCCGCGGGCGGCGCGCCGCTCGGGCCGCGCGGCGACGGCCTGCAGGGCGGCTTCGGGCTCTCCGGCATGCGCGAGCGCGCCGAGCTGGTAGGGGGCGAGCTGGAGCTCTCGCCCGCGCCGGGGCAGGGCACCACTGTGCGCCTGACGGTCCCGCTGGCAGGGCGCCCACGGACCGACGCCCTCAGTCCATCAACCCCAGGCGCCGCACGTATGCGGTGATCTCCGCCCGCGAGGAGAACCCCAGCTTCTCGATCGCCCGCGCGCGGTAGGTCTTGACCGTGCGCTCCGCCACGTGCAGCTGCTCGGCGATCTGCGGGTTGGTGTGGCCGAGGGCGATGAGGCGCACGACCTCGCGCTCGCGCTCGCTGAGCGCCACGCCGCCCGTCTCGGGCCCCTCGCCGGTGACCATCAGCGCCCCCAGCCGCGGGTGCAGGTAGTTGCCGCCGGCGACCGCCAGGCGGAAGGCCTGCAGCAGCTCGGCCGGCTCGGCCTCCTTAAGCACGTAGCTGCGCGCCCCCGCGCGTAAGGCCTGGCGGGCGTACTCGGGGTCCTCGCGCATCGTCAGGATGGCGACCGCCAGCGTCGGGTGCGCGACGAAGCAGGAGGGCAGCGCCGCGAGGCTCGAACCGCCGGGCATCGTCAGGTCGAGCGTCAGCAGGTCCGGCTTGTGGGCGCGCACTTCGCGGATGGTCGAGGGCACGTCCGCCGCCTCGGCGACGACGCGGAACTCCTCGGCCTGGCGCTCCAGGACGGTGCGGATGCCGTCGCGCACCACCGTGTGGTCGTCGGCGATGATCACCTCGATCGGCCGGTCCACCCCGGGGGTGCCCGTCTGCACGGCGCTCGGCTGGGCCATGCCCGGCTGCGTGGTGACCTGCGGCATGCCGCACACGGTAGCGCCTGCCCCGGACGACGCTGCAGGCCGATCTGGGCTCTCGAAGGCCCAAACGGCCCGCCCAGCCTCAACTTTAAGCCACCGCGGAAGACCGCAGGACCCAAAGGGACTACACCGATCGGCACCTTTGGGACGACACGATCGGCACCCCCCGTACGACAGACAAACGGCCCCGCAGGCCTCACCATTGTCGTATCGAGATGACTGTCCTGGCCAGAGAAGGTGGGAGATGGACACGCACGAGAACCGCACACCCCTCAACCAAGGAGCCCCACGATGAGCGCACTGAGCATCGGACTGGCATGGATGGCGCTGGCGACGGTGGCCTTCCTGGCGCTGTCGATGAGCGCGCTGGCGCGCACGCGCCAGGACCTGGAGGCCGCCCCGCGGCACCTGGAGGCCACGCCGCGGCGCCTGAACGCCAAGCCGCGGGCGCCCAGCGAGCCAGAAAAGCTGCACGACTGGCTCGCAGCCGGCGCAGACGTTAGCGTGGCGGCGTGCCGTCACCACCCGCATCCGCGAGGCTACGCCGAATCCTCCTCGCCTACACCGTCAACGAGCTGGGGACCTGGTTTGGCTATGTAGCTTTGGCGGTCGCCGTTTATGACGACACGCACAGCGCGATCGCCGTCGCCGGCCTGTTCATCGCCGGGCGCCTGTTCCCCGCCCTGCTGACGCCCGCGCTGGTGGCGCGCGTGGAGGCGTCCACCCGCCGCGGTGGGCTCAGCTGGCTGTACGCGATCGAGGTGGTCACCTCGATCGCGCTCGCTCTGCAACTGCCCCACCTGCTGCTGGCGGTGGTGTTCGTGCTGGTGGCGATCGACGGCACGGCCGCTCTGGCCGCCAACTCGCTGCTGCGCGCCGCGGTGGCGCACATCGCGGCAGACGAGGCCACCTCCTCCCTGGGCACCCCCACTCTGGACACCCCCCGCCAGGAGAACCGCGCTGAGGTGGAGGTGGCCCAGCGCAGGGCCAACGCGGCGCTCAACGTGGCGTTCACCGGCGCGGTCACGCTCGGGCCGGCGCTCGCCGGGGTTTTCGTCTCCACCGCGGGGGGCCAGGCGGCGCTGTACCTGGACGCCGTGACCTTCGCCTTCTGCGCGGTGCTGCTCCTCGACGTGCGCCCGCACATCGAGGAGGCCGCCGCCTCGGTGCGCCAGCGGCTGAGGGCGGCGTGGGAGTACCTGCACGAGGTGCCCCAGCTCCGTGCGCTGCTGCTGACCGAGGCGGTGGCGGTCGTCTTCTTCGCCTCGGTCGAGCCGATCGAGATCGTCTACGCCAAGCAGACGCTGCACACCGGCAACAGCGGCTTCGGGCTGCTCCTGGGCGCGTGGGGCGCCGGCATGATCGTGGGCAGCCTGTTCTTCGCACGCGCGGTGCGCCGCCCGCTCGGCCCGATGCTTGTCGTAGGCACGCTGGTGGTGGGCCTCTCCTACATCTGCCTTGCGGCGGCGCCCACGCTCGCCGCGGCCTGCGCGGCGTGCGTGGTGGGCGGCGCCGGCAACAGCGTCCAGTGGCCCTCGCTGATCAGCGCCGTGCAAAAGCTGACCCCCGGCGCCCTGCAGGGACGCCTGATGGCGGCGGTGGAATCGATCGGTGCGCTGTGCCCCGCGCTCGGCTTCTCTCTGGGCGGGGCGGTGACGGCGCTGAGCTCCCCGCGCGTGGCCCTGCTCCTGGCGGGGCTGGTCGCGACGGGGCTCACGGGGATGTTCCTGCGTGTCACGATGCACGGGCTGTCCCTACCCGAGACGGACGGTATGGGCGGCCTGGACGCGCTCGCCACGGCCGCCGCCAGCGAGGCCGCGGTGACACTGAATACCGAGAGCGTTCCGGAGTGGCGTGTTGGAGTGGCCGAGCAGAGTCCTTAAAGGACGACGCTCCATGCGCCGTTAAGGACGACAGGCGATCTGCATGTCCCATACCAAGATTCAGAGGCTCCACACGGTCTTCGCGGCGAGGCGGCTCCACTCGCTCGTGGCGCCGCAGCGGCTCTACGCGGCGTTCACCTCGCTGCTGCTCGTAGCCTCGCTGGGGGCAGCGGTCGCATTCTCCCGCGCGCAGGACTGGCAGCCGCTGCAGCTGTTCGTGCTGCTCCTGGCGCTCAGCGCCTTCGCCGACCGCCTGACGTTCACCGTGCGCAAGCAGAACCTCTCGGCGGCGTTCATCGCCCTGGTACTGGCCATGACGCTGCTTGGACCGGCGCCCGCCGCCTGTATCGGGATGGCGATGGTGGTGCCCGACGCGATCGCCAGAAAGCTCCCTCTCGCCGGCTGGCGAACCAACCTGTCGGCCTGCGCGACGATCCTCGTGACGGGCGGCCTGCTCACGAGGGTCGTGGTGGGCGACGTGCACGACCCCGGCAACGTGGCGGCGACCCAGGGGATCGAGTTCGGGCTGATCGTGTTCGGCATCTTCATTGTGACCAACCTGGTCAACTTCATGCTCATCTCCCTGCACCAGCGGGTGCTCGCCGGGCAGGGGTTCATCGACCAGGTCCGCTATCAGTTCCTGCCGATACTGCCCGGCCAGGTGGCGGCGGCGGCACTCGCGGCGCTGCTTGCCGTCGCCTACACGAACCTCGGCTACCCAGCTCTCCTGGGGATGGTGCTGGTGATCCTCATCTTCCAGTACCTGGTGCGGGCGCTCCTGCGCTCGGAGGAGCGTGCCGAACAGGTCGAGGCGCGCTCGATGCGCCTCGCCTCGCTGCAACTCGGTGTGCTCGTGACGCTCGTGGAGACGCTTGCGCTACGCGATCGCATGACCGCCCGCCACGCCGCTTCGGTGGCGCGCTACGCGCGCAACCTGGCCCGTGAGGTGGAGTGCAGCGAGGCCGACCAGGACGTGGCGCACACGGCGGGCCTGCTGCACGACATCGGCAAGTTCGCGCTGCCCGACCGCATCCTCAACGCGGAGATCCTGTCCGACGAGGACTGGGCGATGGTGCGCCGCCACCCGCAGGAGGGGGCGACGCTGGTGGGCAGGTTGGATGGGTATGGACCGGTGGCCGAAGCGATCCTCTACCACCACGAGCAGATCGACGGCAGCGGCTACCCGGCTGGACTGATCGGCAGTGAGATTCCTCTGCTCTCGCGCATCCTGGCGATCTGCAGCGCGTACGACACGATGACCGCGCGCGACTCCTACCGCTCGCCGATGACCCCCCAGGACGCCATCGCCGAGTTGCGACGCATGGGAGGCCGCCAGTTCGACGGCGAACTCGTCGAGAAGTTCACCGCGATGCTCGAGCGGGAGGGCTCGAAGATCTTCGAGCACGGAGACGACATCGACTTCGAGGCCGAGCTGGCCTTCGAGCGGCGTGCGCGCGCAATAGCTCGTCCGGCATCCAGGTAGCCGAACCCTCGCCAGAGGGGCCCCAGAAAGCAATCAGGCGCCGCACACGCGACGCCCAATGCTTTTGAACCCGGCTACAAGCGGCTGAGAGAGCCGACCCGCAGGTAGCGAACTCTAGATCTTCCACCACATAGTGTTGCTCCTTCGCTCGGGGTCCAGGAAGACCCGATTTGGCGAAGCGGCCCGCCGGGCCCATCCCGGATAACCGCCACCTCTGAGTAGGTTTGGGGAGGATAGTATCGGGATGCGACGAAATATGCAGACTCGGGGAGAATGCTGCATGAGGAATTGCAGAGCGAGGGTCCATAAACGTGCGCGGCGCTCAACTTTTGCGACCGTGCAGCCGAAGCTTTGAGTAGCGACAGCCCTCCCACCGACCGATAAGAGCCACCATGCCCCTCGCACCGACCCTTGCCCCCCACGACCGCCAGCTCGTCTTCACGAGCTCCCAGGCCGCGCGCTATCTGGGCGTCTCACTGGCCACCATCCGCCGCTGGGCCGACGCGGGGCACCTCAGCTGCTACCGCACCCCCGGTGACCAGCGGCGCTTCTCACGCGACCAGCTCGACGACTTCATCGCCTCGCTGGAGCGCTCCGGCCACGGGACCTCCCGCGCCGCGTAGTCACCGCGCCAGGCGGCCGAACTTCTCGCGCAGGCGGCGGTAGAACGACGAGCCCGGTAGCTGCGCGATCGTCCCCACCTCGTCTTCGAAGCGCGCCTGGATGGCGCCGCCTGCGGGGATCTCCCACAGCGGGCGCCCGTCGACGGAGACGTCCAGCGCCTCCCGCGAGCGGTTGTGGATCTCAAGGCGCCCGCTCGGAGCCACCACCAGCGTGCGCGCGGTCAGCGAGTGAGGGGCGATGAAAGACACCACGAACCCCTCCACCCCCCACGCCATCACGGGCCCGCCGTTGGCCAGGTTGTAGCCTGTCGACCCCGCGGGGGTGGCCACCACCAGCCCGTCGCAGCGCACCGACCCGACGTCCTCGCCGTCCAGCGTGAGCGCCAGCTCCGCCACGCGCTCGCCCGCCTTACGGTGGATCGCGATGTCGTTGATCGCGCGCGCCTGCCCCTCGGGCGTGCGTACCACGATCGCGGGCAGGCGCAGCAGCTCGAAGTCGCCGCCCAGCGCGCGCGCGATGCCGCTGTCCAGCTCCTCGGGCTCGATCGTCGCGAGAAAGCCGATCTCGCCGTAGTTGACCGCGAACACCGGTACGCCCGTGCCCGCGTAGCGGCGCAGCGCGCGCAGGATGGTGCCGTCGCCGCCCAGCACCACGCACAGCTCCACGTCGGCCCCCAGCTCGGCGTCCACCTCCACTCCCGGTGCGGCAGTGAGCCCGTGCTTGCGGGTCTCCTCCTCGTCGAAGCGCAGTGTCACGCCCGCCCGCCCGGCCTCCTCGATCAGGCACGCCAGGGCCGGCGCGGTGTCCGCCACGCGGTGATGGGTCAACACCGTCATGCACCTCACGGCTCCACCTCCGTGCGCCTCACGGCTCCACCTCCGCCGCCATCGCCGCGACCTCCTCGTCGCTCCCGGCGCCACCCGCACGCCCCGGCTCGGCCAGCCACACGAAGCTCTCCATGTTGCCCTTCGGGCCGGGTAGCCCCGAGGAGCAGAAGCCCAGCACCGCCGCTCCCGTGCCCCGCGCGGCCGTGCCGACGGCCGCAAGCGCGGCGCGGCGCTCCCCCGCCTCGCGCACCACCCCGCCCTTGCCAACCCGCCCGCGACCGACCTCGAACTGGGGCTTGACGAGCGCCAGCACGTCGTACTCGGCGGCCATGCACCCCAACACGGCGGGCAGGACCTTGGCCAGAGAGATGAACGACACGTCCACGACCGCCACCTCCGGGCGGTAGGGCAGCAGCGCCGGGGTCAGCGCGCGCGCGTTGGTGCGCTCCCTCACGTGCACCCGCTCATCGCGGCGCAGCCCGTAGTCGAGCTCGCCGTAGCCTACGTCCACTGCGACCACCTCCAGCGCGCCGTGCTGCAGCAGGCAGTCGGTGAACCCGCCCGTGGAGGCCCCCACGTCGAGCGTGCGGCGCCCTGCCACGTCGAGCGCCCGGCGGCCCGCCATCTCAACGCCGAGCGCAGCCAGCGCGTTGGCCAGCTTGATCCCGCCGCGGGAGACGTAGCGGGGCTGCTCGCGCACGTCCACCAGAGCGTCCACATCCACCATCTCCCCCGGCTTGGCGGCCCGCCGGCGGCCCGGACCCACACAAACCTCGCCCGCCATCACCGACGCCGCGGCGCGGCTGCGCGAAGGGAACAGGCCGCGCTCGGCCAGGAGAGTATCCAGACGCTGCTTGGTGGCCACGCCCAGAACGGTATCCGCACGGGGCGTCGCACACCCGCTCCCCTGCAAGGCATGGCGAGCAACCGGGGTCTACTTCCTGGCCTTCTCGCTCTCGCGACCCGTGTTGCCGCTTACCGCCAGGTTGGCCATGCGCGCCAAAGATTGCCAGACCCGACCAAGCCGCCAGACCGAACGTGCGTGCCCCCGAACATGTGTGCGCAAAATCACATATGGGTCATCTCTGTATAAGCCGGCCGTCGCCTTGTCGTCCCGAACTACGGATCTTTGGGCGACGTGCGTAGGCGCACTGGTCGAGCAACGCCAGAGGCCCGGCGGTTGCCGGGCCTCTGGTTGGCCGCGCTACCGGCCGATACACTGCATTCGGGTGTTCGCGTCCGCTACGACGCGACGCTTGGAGAGGCGCGGGGTCGGCCCAACGGTTCGCTCGCGGGCCGGCTCCCGTCTCCGCCACCCGTGCTTATCTAGCCCGCACGGGAAGGCTGTTGGGCGCAGTTCGAACGGTTCTCTGCTCCCCGGTGGCACCTCCTAATCCTCATCACCTCCTAGCGCCTTGTCGTCGTCTCGACCGTCTGCCGAGATGGAAGATGGTGGGCTTGTCGCCTGCTGTTGATCGCCTACGCCGAGCACCTTCTCAATGCGGTCCAGCAGGCCATCGTCGAATTTCTCGTCGGCCTTCTTGAGCAGAAGATCGATGTACCGGCTCTTATGGTCTGTTGCAGTGGGCGACGGTGGCGGGTCCTCGGCTCGACTGCTGCTCCGCCCACGCTTCCGGGGTTTGGGGGTGCCGTTGCCGTTTCGCCGCCGACCTCCGCCGCCCGGACGAGTCTGCGGCCAGTAAGGGCTGAGCTGGAGGTCTGCGAATCGAGCGGCATTGACAAAAAAGGCGATCGCCTTGCGGCCCGTCTCGCCTTCGAGACCGTACTCGCAGAACTGAGCCGTCAACTGCGCGGAGGTCGAGCTTGTCCCCAGCGCAAGCGCCTCCCCGTACTTCTCCCGGAGGAGATCCGCCATCATCGCCTGGCGCTGCTCCGTATCCGTCACGTATGCCTTGAACCGCTCGGTAGGACGGTTCTCTGCATCAAGCAGCCCCAGGTACCGCAGGGCGGCGAGGTAGTGCGTTTGAGTCGAACCCGACTTCCCTTGGATGGCGGTTCGGTCCAGCGTCCCCGGGAGCCCCTTCCCACGCAGCTCGTCGGTGATGTTCTGGAACGTAGTCCAGGGAAGATACGGTGGCTTGTGTCGTGTAGGCTCGTCTGGCATTGGTGCCACTTCCTTTCGTGAGTGGTGCCAGTATACACATAGGTCATGCCACTTCGTGGAGTGGCACTAGATTTCTTAGCAAAAGTCGCAAGTGGCACGACTCGAAACGGGTAGATTGGGGCCATGGACCTGTTGCCCGGCCAGCGCGTGACAGTTATCGATGCCTTTGGCGATCTTCGGCAGAAGCGGGTCATAAACATCAGTGCCGGGCACGGCTTCCTAGCGTGTGAGGAGGGCGAGTGGACCGCAGCGCGGCGCGAAGGCCGCGAGCCCGAGCCCGAGCCCTTCGCGTGGCCCACTGGAGACGTTAGAGTGCAGAGCATGAGCCAGCCTGATGCAGAACCCACCCAGGTGATCCCGGCGAAGGATGGCGACTTCGAGGTCCCGATCCCCTCACGTGAGGACTTCCTGAACGTCGTCAAGAAGGTCGCTGGCGCTCCAGGAGTTCATAGACGCTCTGACGAGACAGACCCGCCTCCTGAGCGATCCGAGTAACGCTCACGCCACCCGCATGCGCGGTGAAGATCCGCTCGTGCAGCTCGGCGGTCGCGCCGCGCCTCAGAATGTCTGCGCGCTCGCGCTCGGCCGCCGCCGCTCGCAGGTCGGCGATCAACTGGTCCTCGCTCACGGCTTGGCCTCTGGATGTGCGGTCTGCTCGACCAGCTCCGCGAACATCGACGGGTTGCGCTGGTGGCGCAGGTTGTAGCGCCACGTGAACTCGTTGAGATAGCCCTGGAGCCAGCGGTGGGACACCTTGCGGTAGGTGCCCCGGATCGACGGCTTCAGGTGTCCGAAGAACGCCTCGATTGTGTTTGTGTAGGTGTCGCCTTCGACGTAGATCCCCGTCGAGTGGTTGATCCGACTATGGGCGATGAAGTGCTTGTCCAGGCCGTTGTAGGCAGGCCACTCGTCAGTCACGATGATCGACTCGGGCTCGACCCACTCGATCAGCGTTTCCTTCAGTCGCGGCCCTCGGCGGGACGGCAGCACCGTGGCCTTCACGCGCCCGCCGCGTTCGACGGCGGCGAACACAGTTGCTCTACTACGTTCGCGGAGCTTCATCGCCTCCGAGCGGCGGTTCTCGCCGAGCTGGGCGAATGGGGTCCTACCGTGCGGCTTGCGCGGCTTGCCGTCCACAGACGTCTCATCGGCCTCTATGTCGCCGCGTAGCGGCTCCCCGTCATCCGCCATGACCTCGTTGCGGATCTTGTTCAGCATCCGCCACGCCGTCCGGTAGGACACGCCCAAGGACCGCTCAAGCTGCTTGGCCGACACACCGCAACGAGTGCTCGTCACGAGATACATCGCGTAGAACCACAGGTGCAGCGAAGTGGAGGACTTCGCGAAGATCGTCCCGGCCGTCGGGTGGACATGGTGCCCGCACCCGGTGCAGGTCCAAGACTGGCGGCCCTGTGCGGTCGCGTACTTACGGAAGACGCGCTCCTGCTTGCACTTCGGGCAGGTCGCGTGTTCGCCGTCCGGTGCGTACCGGGCGCGCCACAGGTGCTCAAGGCACGCGGCATCGTCGGGGAACTCGCGCATGAACTCGATCAGCGAGTACGTGGACTCCGAGGAGTCGGCGCGGCGTGGTGCATGGCGGTCTACCGGAGGCATATTGTAAGGCTACCTTACGCATAGGCATTTGTCAAGGTGCCTTACATGAGTAGGGTGGCAACCCCTTGACAAGCCGGCATACGCTCTGGTAATTTGAACTCGCAGCCTGGAGGACCGCCTCGGCGGTATCCGTTTCGTGGACGAGACTGCACTTGCGGTGCTCGCTCCCACGGACCCGGCCGCACTTTTGCTTGAACGCGAGGGATCTGGGCGTGTATTCGCTTTACTTAGATGCGTCTGGAACGCATGGGGCCAGTCCAGTCTACATTCTCGCTGGTATCGCGGTTCACGAGCAAGACGCTTACCACTTGCAGCAGCGCTTCGCGACACCCTTGAACAGGCTGCCCGGAGGCCCCGATCCGCGGGACTATGAGCTGCACGCGACAGAGATTGTCAGCCCCCGAAAGGAGACAAGCATTTGGAAGGGGGTTCCCGCTGGCGCTCGCTTCAGCATCTTGCACGCGAGCTACCGAGCCCTAGAGAGCTACAAATGCGTGGACGAGGCTCATCCATGCGTCTGCTTTGGCGCTGTGGTAGAGCGCACCTATCGCGACTACGAGGAACGAGCGTGGCATGAGATCCTGCATCGCTTCGATGAGATGCTAACTCGTCACAGTCACGACGCTGGACCAAACGAACCGCGCCAGCGGGGAATTGTGATCCATGATCGAAGCTCAACCGAGCGTCGGGTCCAAGACTGGGCTGATCGGTGGCGACTAATCGAAAGCCGAATTGGCGTGCTCACGCATCTGGCTGACGTCCCCTTCTTTGCCGACTCGCGAGCAAGTAGGCTACTCCAGGCCGCCGATTTCGTCTCGTGGGCGCTGTGGCGCTACTACGGCCTACCATCCCCCGACGACCGATGGATCAAGCCGCTTTGGTCTCACTTCGACCAAACTGACGGTAAAATGCACGGTTTGGTGCATGTTTCCCGCCACTTCCAGGCTGGCAAGTGCGCCTGCCCACCCTGCACGAGTCGCGCTGCCGCCTAGAAGGAGCGCCACGCTCAGCCTTGCGACATGGCGCTCCCCGTGCTTTTAGTGCTGCTCTTGCTCGACAGCTGTGACCAGCTCCGCCAAGCTCATCCCGAGCGCGGCGGCGATCTTCCTCAGCGTCGCGACCTTCTGGCCAGTCACGCCGCGTTCGATCCGGGAGAGGGTGGCGATGGTCACGTGGGCCTCGAACGCCAACGCTTCCTGTGTGACCCCACGCTCGATGCGCAGGCGGTGGACGAAGGCCCCGGACGGGTCCTGCTCCCCGGCGGCGGCGTTCATATGCTCACCATGCCAAGTTCGTCCAGGTACTGGGCGCACCGTGTCGGCCAGACGTACTGCTCGTCGAGGTCTACGACGCCCTCTTTTTGCAGGCGCTTCAGCGCCTTGTTGATGGTGCGGCCCTTGATGTCGTATATCTCGCGCTTGAGTTCCTTGCGGGTCCACCGTTCGTGGTGGTCGTCGCGGAGGACCTGCAACACGATGGCCCGCTGTGCGACGCCGGGGTCATCCGCCCACGGGGGACGACTACTCTTCGCCTGCATGGGAGTTCACTCTCCTTTGCCACGGCCCTGGGGCAGTTCACGCTGCCGCCAGGGCCATCTCGTTGATTGGGCGAAGCACCGTAGACCCCTTCTAGGACGCCAAAACCCCCAAAAAGCGGCTTATACAGAGATGACCCATATGTGCGCAAAATCACACACAAATGCTTCGGGTACGTGCAAGATAGTGAGCGACCCGAAGTACAGCAGCATCCCTCCTCCCCGAAACGGCCCGCTTCCCTCGCGGGCCGTTTCATTTAACGCCCTCGCTGCCGACCGCGCATGGACGCCGCTGCGCCGCATGGCCGCCGAGTCACACCCGGGCATGGCCGCCGAGTCATACCGGCCGAGCCCCGTGAACGATAACTCGCAGACGGCGCCGCACCACGCGGCCCTCGCCGGACCCCCTTGTGGGGTCCTCTTCCTTTCTTCGCTATGCCTCGACTGTGGCTGAGCGGCGGTCGAGGATCGCGGCCTCGATGCGCTCGGCGATCCGCTGCGGCGTGAAGCCGACCTCCTCGTGCAGCAGCGCCGGGGCGCCGTGGGTGACGTAGCGGTCGGGCAGGCCCACCCTGAGGATTCGGCGGGGCACCGATCCAGCCTCGTTGAGCGTCTCCCAGACGGCCGAGCCGAAGCCGCCCGCCAGGACACCCTCCTCGACGGTCACCAGCAGATCGTGCTCGGCCGCCAGCTGAGCCATCAGGCCGGCGTCGATCGGCTTGGCGAAGCGCGCGTCGGCGACCGTCGCCTGGATCTCGTGCTCGGCCAAGAGCTCGGCCGCCCCCAGCGCCTTGGCCACGCCGCTGCCGTAGCCGATCAGCGCCACCCGCGGGCGGGCGGGGTTCGTATCGCCGGCGGCTCCGCCTGCGCGCAGGATCTCGCCCGTACCGATCTTCATCACCCGGGGCTCCTGGGGCAGGGGCACGCCCTCCCCGGCTCCGCGCGGGTAGCGCAGGGCGATCGGCCCGTCGTCGTACACCAGCGCCGTGTGCAGCATGTGCACGAGCACGCTCTCGTCGCGCGGCGCCATCAGCACGATGTTGGGCAGGCAGCGCAGGTAAGCGATGTCGAAAGCCCCGTGGTGGGTCGGCCCGTCGTCGCCCACCAACCCGGCGCGGTCCATCGCGAACACCACGTTCAGCCGCTGCAGGCAAACATCGTGGACGATCTGGTCGTACGCCCGCTGCAGAAAGGTGGAGTAGATCGCCGCCACGGGCTTTGCCCCCTCCAGCGCGAGCCCCGCGGCGAACAGGATCGCCTGCTGCTCGGCGATGCCCACGTCGAAGTAACGCTCGGGTAGCGCCTTCTGCAGGATGTTCAGGCCCGTCCCGCTGTTCATCGCCGCGGTGATCCCCACCACGCGGGGGTCGCGCTCGCATTCGCGCACCAGCGCTTCGCCGAACACCTGGGTGTACTGCGGCGCGGCGGGCTCCGTGATCCGCGCGCCGCGCTTGACAGGCGCCGGCGCAGCAGCCGGGACGCCATTCAAGATCGAGTTGGGCTTGGCCGCGTGCCACTTCTCCATCCCCTCCAGCCCGCCCTCCTCGGCCGGCGCGAAGCCCTTGCCCTTGACGGTCGCGATGTGCACCACCACGGGGCGTTCCGCCGCCAGCGCCTCGCGCAGCGCCTCGCGCAGCGCGCGTGTGTCGTGGCCGTCCACCACGCCCATGTAGGCCCAGTCAAGCTCCTCCCACCACAACCCGGGCGCCCAGAACGCCTTGATCGACTCCTTCAGCTGGGGCCCCAGGCGCTCGAAGGCAGCACCGATGCCCCCCGGCAGGCGCATCAACCCGCCCTCCACGCCCTCGCGCGCGTGCCACAGTTTGGGGTTCAAGCGCACCCGGTTGAAGTATCGCGATAGCCCCCCCACGTTGGGCGCGATCGACATGCCGTTGTCGTTGAGCACCACCACGATCGGCGTCCCCAGCCCGCCAGCCTGCCCGATCGCCTCGAACGCCACGCCGCCCGTCATCGCGCCGTCGCCGATCACCGCCACGACCTTGCCGTCCGCGATCTTGCCGTCTGCCGCCGTGGCCACGCCGCCGCCCTCTGCCCCCACGCGCGCCAGGTGGCGCATCCCTTCCTTGACCCCCACCGCATAGCCGATCGACGTGGATGCGTGCCCGGCGCCCATCACATCGTGCGGGGACTCCTCGCGCGAGCAGAAAGGCGCCAGCCCGCCGTACTTGCGGATCGTGTGCAGCTCGGCGCGACGACCGGTGAGGACCTTATGCGGATAGGCCTGGTGGCCCACATCCCAGAGGATCTTGTCGCGCGGGGACTCCAGCACCGAGTGCAGCGCCACCGCCAGCTCGCACGTGCCCAGGTTGGCGCCGAAGTGCCCCCCGATCTCCCCCACGGTGTCGATGATGTGCTCGCGCACCTCCTGCGCGAGGCGCTGCAACTCCTCCTCGGAGAGCGCCTTCAGGTCCTCGGGGCCGTCGATGTGGGGAAGGATCGCCTTGCTCATGTTCGCTTCCGCGTCGAGGGTCGCGCCGGTGACGAGGAGGCGCCGTTCGTGCAGTGCAGTCGGTGGTTGGCGTCGCTCATGAGGTGCGGGTGTAGATGAAGTCGGTCACCTGCTCCAGCTCGCTGCTCGCCCGGGGCTCGTCGGTGCCCACCCCTCGCGCTTCGGCCAGCGCCTCGCGCGCCGTGCGGTGGGACTCCGCGGCCAGGACCTTCGCCTGTTCGATTCCAAACTCGCTCACGTAGGTTCGCTTGCCGTGACGCTCATCGCTCCCCCGCGGCTTGCCGAGCGCCTGGTCGGTCCCGGTCACGTCGAGGATGTCGTCGACGATCTGGAACAGCACACCCAACTCTGCCGCGAAACGGCGCAGACCGATTGTCGCAGGTCCGTCCTCTCCAGCCAGGATCAGTACACATAAGACCGATGCCGCGATCAGACGTCCTGTCTTCAGCTCGTGCAGGCGCCGCAGCCCCTCGGGCCCCGGCGGCGCCTTGCCCCTGACGTCCACGTACTGGCCGCCCACCATCCCGCTCACCCCTGTCGCAGCTGCCAGTTGCGACGCCGCGCCGAGCACCCGCTCGGGCGCCGAGTGCTGCCGGGTCAGGAGCTGGTGGAAGGCCTCCGCGTAGAGTCCGTCGCCGGCCAGGATCGCCACGTCCTCGCCGAAGCGCACGTGGCAGGTGGGCTGCCCCCGCCGCAGCGCGTCGTCGTCCATCGCCGGCAGGTCGTCGTGGATCAGCGAGTAGGTGTGGATCAGCTCCAGCGCTCCCGCCAGCGGCAGCACCTCGCTGTGCTCCAGACCCACCGCGCGCGCGGTGGCCAGCGCCAGCACGGGGCGGATGCGCTTGCCGCCGGCCAGCAGCGAGTAGCGCATCGCCTCCTCCAGGCCCTCTGTCAGGGCCTCATTGGAGAAGCGCATCGCCTGCAGGTGGACCTCCACCTCCTCGCGCAGGTGGTCTGGGTAGGGAGCGGCGCCAGTCTGGCGTTCCGCCCTCGCGCCACCCACCTCAGGGTCCACCCCACCACCCACCTCCGGGTCCACCCCGCCACCCACATCCGGCCCCGCCGCGCCGCTCGCCCCGGGGGTCGCCACTACAGCAGCGAGTCCTGCCCCGGGAGGGGGGCGTGAAGCTCGCTGCGCACGCGGCGCTCAAGCTCCGTGCTCGCCTGCGTGGCCAGCGCCGCGCAGTCCTCCACGAGTGTCGCGGCGGCGTCTGAGGAGAGCTCGCCCGAGCGCAGCTGCTCGGCCGCCCGCTCCAGGCGGTCGATCAGGTCGTCCAGCGGGTCCAGTGCGTCGATTGCGCTCACAGGGCAGCCTCTCGTGTGGGTTTCGCCGTCGGGGTGCTTTTCGCTGCAGGGGTGCTCATGACGGAGCTGTCCGAGCTATTCTCGCGCACCTCGCGCAACACCGCTCCGAGGACGCCGTTGACGAACCCCGGGGCCTCGCTGCCGCAGAACACCTTGGCGCTCTCCACCGCCTCCTCGATCGCCCCCTCGGGCGGGATCGGCGTGTCCCCCGGCACGGCGTCGGGGTGCAGCATCTCGATCAGCGCCACCCGCATGATGCTGCGCTCCAGCGGCTGCAGCCGGCCCACCGACCAGCCGTGCGCGTGGCGGTCGATCACCTCGTCCAGCTCCTCGGCGCGATCGGCCGCGGCGTGCGCCAGCGCGCGGGCGAACAGCGACGCGTCGGGCCCGAGCATCTGCCCCAGCCCCTGGCCCGTCAGGTCGTGCTGGTAGAGCGCGAACACCGCCGCTCTCCTCTGCTCAGAGCGGCGCATCGATACCCCTACGCGCGCGACATGTAGTCGCCCGAGCGCGTGTCCACGCGGATGCGCTGGCCCACCTCGATGAACAGCGGCACCTGAATCGCCGCCCCAGTCTCAAGCGTCGCCGGCTTGGTGCCGCCCCCCGAAGCCGTGTCGCCGCGCAGCCCCGGCTCGGTCTCGGTGATCTCCAGGTCCACCGCCGGCGGCAGCTGCACGTCTGAGGGCGCCCCGTCGATGAACAGCACGTCCACCTCGCTGGAGGGCTTGGTGAAGCGCAGCGCCTGCGCCACCGTCTCCTCCGGTACCGCGATCTGCTCGAAGGACTCCGTGTCCATGAAGTGCGCCTCGCTGCCGTCGGCGTACAGAAACTGCATCCGGCGCGCCTCGGTGTGCACGGGGCGGAACTTCTCCCCCGCCCTGAACGTGCGGTCGATCGCCGCGCCGTCGGAGACGCGGCGCAGCTTGGTGCGCACGAACGCCCCGCCCTTGCCGGGCTTGACGTGCTGGAACTCGAGGATCTTGAAGACGGTCCCCTCGATCTCGATGTGACTGCCGTTGCGGAACTGGTTGGTGCTGATCACTCCGAGAGCGTAGCGAGCGCGGGCCGCGAGAAGTCTCCCCTGCGCGTCCTACTCTCCGCGAATGCCCAAGAAATATCGGGATGTCAGGCGAGCGCTTCGCGAAGCGGGCTGGCAGACCATCCGCGTCGCCGGGTCTCATGAGGTCTGGCAAAGCCCCGATGGACGACAGGTGGTCATCCCCGGCGGCGGCAAGGACAATCGCGAGGTGCCGGTGGGAACATTGGCTAGCATCAGACGAAACACCGGCTTGGAGCACCTGCGATGACGACATATAGCGTGATCTACGAGGCGGCTGCCGACGGCAGTTGGAGCGCCCGCGCCGCCGACCTGCCGGTGTATGCGGTCGGCGACACCCGTGAGGAGGCCGAGCGGGAGATCCGGGCGGCGATTGCGCTCTACCTGGACGAGCTTGCGCGCAGCGGCTCCTCTGTGCCAGCGGCTCACAGCGTTGTGGGTACGGTCACCGTCTGACAAAGCCGGGGGAGGTCCGCTGCAAGCCCCCGCCACCATCTCAAGCCCACTCGTTAGACAGACGATGCGGAGAGCATGCGTGTGCGCGTGCGCGAGAACGCCCTGGTTGCGTCTCTGGGGGTACTCGCGACAGCGACGATGACCTGGCTCGGGCTCTACGGGTTCGCCTGGAACGACTACGAAGTCGAGGCGCGCCCCTCTTTCGAGGCGCTCGTGCACGGGCACCTGCTGCTGTTCCTGCGCGCCGCGCCGGTGTATGGCGGCTCGCTGGTGGAGCGCGCGCCGTTTGCGTTGCTGCCGGGCCTGTGGGGCGGCGGGGAACTGGCTGTCTATCGAGTCGTTGCGATTCCCTGTCTGCTGGCCGTTGCGGTGCTTGCCGTGTGGCTGGCAGCCGACATGCGCGCACTGCATCGCTCGCTGCTGGCGCGAGCCATCGCGGTGGGGGTGTGCCTGGCCAACCCGCTCACGCTGCGCGCACTTGAACTCGGCCACCCCGAGGAGTTGCTTGGCGGGGTGCTGTGCGTCGCCGCGGTCATACTCGCGCTGCGCGGGCATCCGCTGTGGGCCGGCGTGCTGCTGGGGGCGGCCATCGCCAACAAGGAGTGGGCCGTGCTGGCTGTCGGCCCGGTGCTGCTCGCGCTGTCCTCCCGGCGGGCGCTCTGCCTGGCCGTGGCAGTCGCCGTCACGGGCGCGGTGCTCGCCCCGCTGGCGCTCGTGCACGCCGGCAGCTTTCTTGCCTCCGCACAGGGTACGGCGACTCCCTCAAGCACCATCTTCCAGCCGTGGCAGGTGTGGTGGTTCCTCGGCCACCACGGGCCTGTCGTGCGAGGCCTGTTCGGCAACGTCAAGGTCGGCTACCGCACCGCGCCGGGGTGGGTCGGGGAGGTCAGCCATCCGCTGATCGTCGCCCTTTCGCTGCCGCTGTCGGTGCTGTTCTGGTGGCGCCGGCGCGGCGAGGACTCCGACGCCCGCGAGCCTGGGGGACCACCCCGCCGCGAGCGCGTAGGCGTGCCCGCCACCGGCTCCCAGACCGATACGCACGTGCCCGCTACACGCGCGGCGCTGCGCGCCAGCGACGCGCTCGGGCTGCTGGCGTTGTTGCTGCTGCTGCGCTGCGTGCTCGACACCTGGGACGCCGCCTACTACCCGCTGCCCTGCGTACTGGCGCTGCTCGCCTGGGAGGTCTACGAGGAGCCCGTCAGAGCGAGGAGCGACGCGCGCCTTCCGCTGCTGGCGCTCTCCTGCACGGTGCTGGCGTGGGTGAGCTTCCAGTGGCTGCCCGCGCACGCCTCCGCGGACGTCCAGTCGGCCTTCTTCATGGCCTGGGCCCTGCCGCTCCTCGCTGCGCTCTGTGTGCGGCTGTACGCCCCACAAAGCGCCGCGCGGCTGCTCGGTTGGGCCAGCGGCGCCCTCGCGTGGGCAGGCGCGCTGACCGCGCCCGACGGCGCCCTCAGGCGACCTCGGTCAGCTCCTTGGACAGCCCGTTGAGCACTTCCCCGCCGTCCTCTCTCACCAGCACCAGGTCCTCGATGCGCACCCCGAAGCGTCCCGGCAGATAGACCCCCGGCTCGATCGTCACCACGTTGCCCGCGCGCAGCGGCTGCTCGGAGGCGGTGCGCGAGAGGCGGGGGGCCTCGTGCACCTCCATGCCCACGCCGTGGCCCACGCCGTGACCGAAGTGCTCGCCGTGGCCGGCCTGCTCGATCAGCGCGCGCGCCACGCCGTCGATCTCGCGCCCGCTGGGTCCCGCCCGGAGCGCCGCCTGCGCCGCTTCCTGCGCGCCGCGCACCAGCTCGTAGACCTCGCGCTGCTCCTCTGAGATCGCCCCGGTGGCGTAGGTGCGGGTGCAGTCCGAGCAGTACCCGTCCAGCTGCGCGCCCCAGTCGATCGTCAGGAGGGTGTCCCTGGGGATCTCCACCGCACGGGGCTCGGCGTGCGGCAGCGCGGAGTGCTCGCCCGCTGCCACGATCGAGGGAAAGCTGGGCGCCTCTGCGCCCAGGCGACGCATCGCGAGCTCCAGCGCGATCGCCACCTCGCGCTCGCTGCGGCCCACCACGCCCTCTTCCAGCAACTCGCTGAGCGCCCGGTCGGCCAGCTCGGCGGCGGCGCGGATGCGCGCCACCTCGCCCGCGTCCTTGACTTCGCGCAGGCCCCCCACCAGCCCGCCGCAGCCGACCGTCTCCCAGCCGTCGGGCAGCAGCTCGCGCAGGCGGCGGTGCTGCTTGACGGTCGTGGCGGCCTCGTCGAACCCCAGCCGCGCCACGGCCCCCCGGTGGGGCTCCAGACCGCGCACCGCCGCCTCCAGCAGTTCGGTGGAGACGACCTCGCGTGCGAACGCAGCCGGCAGCTGCTCGGCCGACTGGGTGGCGTAACGGAAGTCGGTGTAGAAGGTTGGCGCGCTGCTCTGCTCTGAGGCGACCAGCGCCAGCCCGTTGGTTCCCGTGAAGCCGGTGAGGTAGCGCACGTCCACCGTTCCGCTCACCAGCAGCATGTCCACGCCGCGCTCGCGCAGCTCCTCCGCCAGGCGCTCGCAGCGCGCCTGCTCTGCTGTCATGAGAACTCCTCGCGCAACCGCTCCAGCGCCAGCCGGTAGCCCTCCGCGCCCTTGCCGGACACGCTCTGCAAGCACAGCTCCTCGATCACCGAGACCGCGCGCCACGGCTCGCGCGCCTTGACGTCTGAGAGGTGCACCTCCACCGCGGGCAGCGCCGCGATCTCCAGCGCATCGCGGATCGCCCACGAGTAGTGCGTCCACGCGCCGGGGTTGAGGATCAGCCCGTCGTACACGTCGCTGGCGCCCTGCAGGTGCTCGACGTACTGCGCCTCGGCGTTGGTCTGCATGAAGCCCACCTCCAGCTCCAGCTCCGTCGCCCACGCGGAGATCTGCGCTTCCAGATCCACAAGCGTCAGCGTGCCGTAGTGCGCGGGGTCGCGGCGACCCAGCATGTTCAGGTTGACCCCGTGCAGCACCGCTATGTAAGGGGTCTCGGCAATCACGCCGCCTCCCAAGCGCCCGCCATCACACCAACTCTGTCACGGCGGCGCGCAACTCGTCGTGCGCCACGTGGCAGCCGATGCGCACCTCGCCGGGGGAGTCCACGAGCACGAACGGCACCGCCGCGTCCGTGCCCAGCCGCTTCTTGTCGCGTGCGGTCAGCTCGACCACGCGCTCAGGGTCGGCGCCCTCCAGGCGCACCGGCAGCTCGTGCGCCACCAACAGCTCGCGTACCTGCTCGCGCAGGGTCTGGAGGCCGGAGAGGCGCAGCGCGGCCAGCAGCCCCAGTCCCACGGCCTCGCCGTGGCGATAGCGAGAGTAGCCGGTGGCGGTCTCGATCGCGTGGCCGACGGTGTGCCCGAGGTTGAGCTTCTGGCGCACTCCCCCATCGCGCTCGTCCTCGGCGACCACCGCCAGCTTGGTGCGCACGCAGGCGAGGATCGTGCGCTCGTCCACGGGCTCATCCGCGGCCACTCGCTGCCACAGCTCACCGCCGGCGATCAGCGCCGTCTTCAGCACCTCCACCCAGCCGGCCTGGAACTCGGCCTCGGGGAGCGTCTGAAGCACGTCGGGGTCGACCATCACCGCCGCCGGCTGGTGGTAGACGCCGACGTAGTTCTTGGCCTGCGGCAGGTCCACCCCCGTCTTGCCGCCGTAGGCCGAATCGACCTGCGCCACGAGCGTGGTGGGCAGCTGCACGACGGGCACCCCTCGCTGGTAGGTGGCGGCGCAGAAGCCCGCCAGGTCTCCCACCACACCGCCGCCGAGCGCCACCAGATGGTCGGCGCGGGTCATCCCCCCCTCCACCAGCGCCCGCCACACCTGCTCGGCGCTGGCCAGCGTCTTGTGCTGCTCGCCGGGCGCGATCGCCGTCAGCCCACCTGCCAGCGCGTGCGGCGGCGGGGGGTGCAGCGCGGCCACGGTTTCATCGCTCACGCAGTAGCCGCGCGAGACCCCGCGTGCAAACGGCCATAGGGCATCAGACCATCCGGCGCCGCCAGCGAGCAGGCCCGAGCCGACGAACACCGGGTAGTCGCCGGAGGCCGACTCGGCCCACAGCAGATGCGCATCGGCCACCTCTTCATACATCCCGCGCCGCTGCGCGTGCAACGCCTCGAAGGCGTCGCGGTCGCGCGCCAGCGGCCGCTCGGCGCCGTCGCGGTGCACACGCTCCCACGCGACATCCGAGGCAACCTCGATCAGCGCGGTCGTGTGGCCCGCAAGGGCAGCGCGCACGCGCGCGGAGAGCACGCTGCCGCCGCCGAGCGCGATCACGTCGCCGGCCTCGACGCCCTCCAGCAGCCCGCACACGAATCTCCTCCTCCGCCGCGCGAAACGCCTGCTCCCCGTGAAGCTCGAACTCGCGGGCCACCGAGTGCCCGAAACGCTCCACCAGCAGCGCGTCGCCGTCGATCGGCGCGCGTCCGCGCCGCTTCGCCAGCCGGCCGGCGAGCGTCGACTTGCCCGCCCCCATGAACCCGATCAGGACGAGTGCCATGTCACATAGCCCTCCTCGGCGACGCCGCGCCGCGCGCGTAGCGGTCGCTCAGCAGCGCCAATCGATCCGCTCCTCATAGGCGCGGAGCGCCCCCAGCACGTCGTCGATGTGGTCGCCGCCGAACTTCTCGCGGTAGGCCGCGGCGAGCACGAACGCGACCATCGCCTCGCCCACCACGCCGGCAGCGGGGACGGTGCAGGAGTCGGTGCGCTCGCGCAGCGCCTCCGCGGGGGCGAGCGTGGCGATGTCCACCGAGCGCAGCGGCTTTGTCAGCGTCGGCAGCGGCTTCATCGCGCCGCGCACCACCAGCGGCTGGCCGTTGGTCATGCCGCCCTCAAGCCCCCCCGCGCGGTTGGTCTCGCGGTAGTAGCCGCGCTCGGGGGTGTAGAAGATCTCGTCGTGCGCCTCTGAGCCGGGCACGCCGGCGACGGTGAAGGCGTCGCCGATCGAGACGCCCTTGAGCGCCTGGATGGAGAGGATCGCGCCGGCCAGGCGCCCGTCCAGGCGCTCCTCCCAGGAGACGTGCGAGCCCAGCCCGGGGGTCAGCCCGAAGGCCTGCACCTCAAACACGCCGCCCAGCGACTCATTGGCCTTGCGCAGACGGTTGATCTCCGCGACCATCGCGGCGCTCGCGGCGGCGTCCAGGCAGCGCACCGGCGAGGCGTCCACCGCGGCGAAGTCCTCCACCGTCAGCTGCGCGCCCCCCTCCCGTGCGGGAGCGTGGACGGAGGCGATCTGCACCACGTGGGAGCGCACCTGCACCCCCAGGGCCGCGAGGAACGCCTTGGCCAGGGCGCCGCCCGCCACGCGCGCCGCGGTCTCGCGCGCGGAGGCGCGCTCGAGCACGTTGCGCACGTCGGTGTGCTTGTACTTCCAGGTCCCCACCAGGTCGGCATGCCCGGGCCGCGGTAGGTGCACCTCCGCCGTCGGGTGGGCGGGGTCCGATATCGGCCAGGGGTTCATGC
Organism: uncultured Solirubrobacterales bacterium; assembly: GCA_963844765.1. Lineage (GTDB taxonomy): Bacteria > Actinomycetota > Thermoleophilia > Solirubrobacterales > Solirubrobacteraceae > Palsa-744. The sequence continues at coordinate 119,023 of CAWJPN010000001.1, read as the reverse complement.
GCTCCTCCCAGTTGGCGTAGTCGCGGTTGGCCACGCGCAACGCCACCGGCCCGCCCAGGGTGTATCCGTGGCGCACCCCCGCCGTGACCTCCGCGGCGTCGCGCTCGATCTTCATCCGCCCGCCCCGCCCGTGGCCGAGCTGGCGGCGCGCCATGTCGGCGTCGATGTCCTCGCCGTTCAGCTGTAGCCCCGCGGGCAAGCCCTCAACGATGCAAGTGAGACCGGGCCCGTGGGACTCGCCGGCCGTAATCAAGCGGAGCGACATGTACGCCTAGCGTATTGGACCCCCCCGCCTTCGCGGCATGCGCCCTGGCCGTGTGCGCCGTGGCTTCCTGCTTGGTGATGCTCACCACCTGCAGGATGTACGCGTAGGGCTGGCCCGTTTCGCCGATGTAGCTCAGTTCCTCGGCCTTGCCCGCGGTCAGATCGATCTCTTCGCACTGCGTGGTGCTCGGCAGGCAGACTCCGCTGCCCTTGAGGATCGCGGGCTCAAGCAGCGTGAAGAGCGCGCCCTTGCCGCTGGAACTGACCCCCGCGTACACCAGCAGCTGGTTCTGCTTGGAGGGCAGCGGCGTGAGCTTCGACAGGTCCTCATACGGCGTCAGCTGCGGGTTCTGCCCCACCGGGGGAGCCAGTCCGAACAGCAGCGCCACCTGATAGACGGGAGCCTTCTTGGGCGGGGCTGGAGAAGGAGAAGGAGAGGAGGGGCCGCTTGGTGAGGATCCGCCGCTGCTGCCGCCCCCGCCACCTGAGGAGGGCGAGCTGCCACTGGAGGGATTGGACCCTGAGCTAGACCCACCCACCGAGCCACCGGAGGAGCCCGCAGTGCTGGAGGGAGAAGCCGTGGAGGACGACGGCGTCGTCGCGACAGCCGCCTTCGTCTTCTTCTGGGGCAGCGGCACGAAGGGGTCGCGTATCGGCCCGCCGGTCTGATAGCTCGTGCCACTGGTCGTCTCGGCGACGGCCACCTTGGGGTTGGCGGGCGCGGCGGTCGCCACTGTTGTCGGCGCGGGCGGCAGGGCCGGCGCCAGCGAGGCCGAGGTCTTGGGGCTCGAGCTGCCGCCGCCCACGACGGCGTAGGCGACAGCCGCCAGCAGCGCGATGCCCACGAGCGCCAAAAACGGCGCCAGGCGGCGCCCCAGCAGGTCCTTCTTCAGAGACTTGAGCACGTCGATCATGGCGACACCTTTATGACGGCGGGGGCGGTGGTGGAGCTTGTGGAGGGGGTGCCAGAGGCCGGCGTGGCCGTCGCACCTGCCGGGCCGGCTGCCGTCGCGCCGCCCGTCAGGCCCTGGCTTGCGGGCAGCACGTAGGCGCTCGCGGTGATGGTGGCCTTCAGCTCTGCACCTTCGGCGACCTTGGCGCTCGTACCCTTGGCACTCCCGCCCTTGGCGCTCGTTTCAGCGCTCGCGCCGACCTTGGCGCTCGTTTCGCTGCCGCCGTTGGGCAGTTCGAGGTCGGCGCTCTGGATCGTCAGCAGACGCCCGCTGACGTGCACTTCCCCCGCGGCGGTCTGCACGGTGAAGCCCTGCACCTGGTTGAGCAGGTGGTAGAGGTCCGTGAAGGTCCCATTGAAGATGAAGGTGAAGGGCATTGCGGTGAAGCCCGTCGCCGCCGCGCTCGCCGTGGAAGAGCTCGCGGCGGGACTGGCGCTGGCGCCGGCCGCGCTGGCCGTGATCGAGTTGAATTCGACGTCCTTGCCGTTGGAGGCCTGGTCGAGCTCGTACACCAGCGAGGGCACCTGCTGGTCGGCGGGCACGGCCTGTCCGAGGCGCACGACCGAGGCGTACGCGGTGCCGTACTGCGCCTGGGCGCCCTTGGCTTCGGCCAGCTGGGACTGGGCGGTGGCGAGCTGGGACTTGGCGGCGCTCACCTGGGCGTCGAGCGAGGCGGCCTTGCCGCGCTCGGGCGAGACCTCCAGCAGCCACCCGGCCGCGAGCAGGCCGAGCACGACGATGCTCATCAACACGAGACGGTCGCGCGTGGTCATTGCGCGCCTCCCGCACTGGAGGTGCTCGAGGGAGAAGTCGTGGAGGAGGAGGTCGCGGCCGCGGTCGTCGTGGAGGCGCCAGGCGCCGCGGCCGGGGTGGGCAGCGGCGAGAACGTCACCTCCGCCGCGAAGGCCGGGTCACCTGAGGGACAGGTCCCGCTGCTGCTGCCGCCACCACCACCACCGCCGGTGGTCGCCTTGGTGGAGCTCTGCAGGGTTACGGCGCTGACGCCGTCGATCAGGCGCAGGCGCTGCAGCACCTCGGCGACCTCGGACTGGCTGGTGGCACAGCCCGCCAGCGAGAAGCTGGGGACGGTACCGGGCGGAGTCGCCGAGGCGACGGTCCCGGCGACGGCCGGCGTCGCCGCTGCCCCGGTCGCGCCCGTGGCCGAGCCGACGGTTCCGTGGATCGAACTCAACGAGGCGTCGGCGGGCAGCACGCGGCCAATCTCATGGAAGGCGTGGGCCCAGTCAAAGCGGGTGCCCGCCAGCAGGGAGACGGCCTGCAGGCGCGCCTGGTAGAGCGCCTTGAAGCTCACATACGGCGCGAGTTCGCCGGCGCGCGTCTGCGCCGCCTGCGCTTCGGCGGTGACGCTCACGACTTCGCTCTGGCGGGTGGAGACCTGGCGGTTGGCGATGCCATACATGAGCGCCAGAACCGCGAGGCCCGCGAGCAGCCCGATCACGAGGAACGCGCCGCCCTCGGAATCGCCGGTGACGCTGCCGCCGCCGGCGCGCTGATCGGAGGGAATCAGGTTGACAGCCTTCATCAGTGCACCTCCTCCGCGGCGAGTCCAGTGGCGATCGTGAGGTGGTCGGCGGAGAGACCGCCGAGCCAATCCTGGTCCACCAGCTGCACGCTCTGGCGGCGCACGGCGAGCCCCAGGTCGGCCTCGAGCATGTCCGCGAAACCGGGGATCTGCAGCGCCGGCCCGCTCAGCACGACGCTCGTGACGTCGCCGCCCCCGTCCTGGGAGCGGTGGAAGTCCAGCGAGTTGCGCACGTCCCCGACGATCTCGCGAATGCCGTTCTCGAGCACCGCGCGGACGTCGGCTTCGGCGTCGGCCTCGGGCGAGGCGACGGGAACTGCGTCGGCGACGCGCTCGGCCTCGACGTCCTGGGTTACTGCCTCGGCGCTCAGGGACTCGGCCTCAGGCTGCTCGGCCTCCTGGGGCTGCTCGTCCAGCGCCTGCCCGTGCGGGTCCTGTGCCAGCGCCCACGTCTCGACCGCCGCTGGCGGCTCGCCGAAGCCCTCATGGAAGTCCACCAGCGGCTCATCGTCGTCGTCCTCCTCCTCGGACGCGACGGGCTCGGGCGTCAGCGCCTCCGGCTCAGGCTCGGGCTCGGGCAGCGGCTCGGGCTCGACGGGGCGCAGATCGAGCTTGCCGATCAGCTCGCGCGCCTCCACCAGGGGGATGCCGCGGCGCTCGGCGACTTCGGAGGCCATCGCCTCGAGGCCACCGCCCACCACGCGGGTGAAGCGACAGATAAGCCCCTCGGCGATCGCCATGTTGGTCAGCCCGCCGACGTTCAGGTACAGCACCCGCCCGCCCGCCTCGGCGTCGCTGCGATACAGCGAGCGGATCAGCGCGAACGCGGAGAGGTCCACGCCCTCCGGGCGCAGCCCCGCGGCGCGCACAGCGGACAGGAGCTTTTCGACCATGTCGCGCTGCGCGGCCACGACGATCACGCGCTGGCGCGGACCGTTGGGCGTATCGACCTCGCCGAGCGACTGGTAGTCAAGGACGGCGTTGGAGAGCGGCATCGGGATCTGGTCCTCGGCCTGGAAACGCACCGCCACGTCGAGCTCCTTGCGGTCGGTGACGGGCGGCAGCTCGAGCACACGCAGGACGGTGCGCTGATTGGCGACGCCCACGCGCACGCGCTTGCTCAGGCGATCGTCGCGGAAGACCTCGCGCAGCGCGTCTGAGAGCAGCTCCTCGTCCAGCACCTCGCCTTCGCGGATGATGTCCGGCGGCAGCGGCGCCCCGGATGCGTGGCGCAGCACGATCGAGCCGTTGACCTGCGCTTCCACGGCCGCGACATACCCGGGCTGGATGTCGAGGCCCACGAGATCCGCCCCACCGCGACTGCGGCTGAAGCTCATGTTGAGGTTTGGTTTGGGAAATCTGGGCATCTTGGAAGGCAGGTTCCGCGCCCCGCGGTACACGCTCCGGTCATCGGCCTTTCGGGCGGTTCCCTGAAGGGTCAATTTGAGCGACGGGCCATTCGTCCACGTTTGCGTTGTGGTGCAATGGATCGTGCTAAGCGCAGCAGCGCCAAGCGCCAGCCATTACCGCGCAATCCTCCAGCTCCAGAGCACCGGGTTTGAACAGAAGGTCCACCAGATGCTGACGCTGCTTGAGCTTGATGAGCTCATCCGATGCGGCATCGATCTCGGTCAGCGATTTCGTCCCATGTGGAATATAGACTCCTTCCGGCGTGGCGGGGCGCCGTGCTGCGGAAGCTCCTCCTCTCCGGGCTGTTCCGGGCTCGTACGCCCTGGAGAAAGGAGATAGCAATGCCCGAAGCAATGAGCGCACTAGCCATCGCTCTGCTCGTCGCCTTGCCGGTCATCGACCGGCTGACGAGGTAGCAGGGTGCCCTGGCGGCCGCAGCGCAGACGACCCCCCCAAGGGCGCTCCTTAACCCGGAGGGACCTGGTCGCCCGGGTCCCAAAGGTCGCCGACCGAAGCAGTCAGCGCACTAGCCACTCGGGAGTGTAGCGCCACGGGCTGGCGGTAACGGTGCTGGCGGTAGCAAGAGGTCGAGGCTAGTGCAGGAAGTGCGTCGTGTACCAGTCGATGATCGGCTGGCCCGCGAGCACCGCGACGAAACCGCCCAGGGCGAGGAAGGGCCCGAAGGGGACTGCTGTCTTGCGCCCCGCCTTCTGCCCCTTGCGCGCGATGATCACCGCGCCCACGCTCACGCCTGCGATCAGCGCGATCAGGATCGCGGGGGCCACGGCCGCGCCGAGGAAGAGGCCCATCATCGCCGCGAGCTTGACGTCGCCCATTCCCATCCCGCCGGGATATGCCAACGCCGCCAGCAAGAAGAAGCCACCTGCCGCCGCGCCCGCCATCAGCCGCGCCGGCTCGCCCGACGGATCGAGCGCCGTGCCAATCACCAGCGCCAACACGGCCCCGATGGCGGTCAGCTTGTTGGGGATGATGCGGTGTTCGAGGTCAATCGCCGCTATCGGCACGAGTAGCAGCACGAGCGTGGTCGACAAGGCGATCCCCGCCGCGGTGTCGTGGGTCAGCACGGCGCCGATGCACATCAGCGCTGCGCCTGCCTCGATCAACGGATAGCGCGGGGAGATCCGCGCCTTGCATTTGCGACAGTGCCCGCGCAGCAACAGCCAGGAGAGGATCGGTACGTTGTCGTAGGGCCTGACAGGCGTGGCGCAGGCCGGGCAGTGCGAAGCCGGCGTGATCAGCGACTCATGGCGCGGCAGGCGGTAGGCCACGACATTCAGGAACGAACCGAAGATCGCGCCGAGCACACCTGCGAAGGTTGCGTCCATAGAGGGTGGATCGGCCAGCGCTGACTTGCGCTTGAGCGCCGCGGCTGGATCAGCGCGAACTCACACTCATCCTGCGCGCGCCAACGTAGTCGATACGGCCTGAGTTCCACTGCCTTCCCGGTGGACGAACTACCATTCGCCGCTTGTTGGACAGCCGCCCTTGCCCACGGGCGTGCACTTGCGGAGCACCTGGCCTTCCTTCAGCCCGGTCTCGCGTTCGATCGAGAACTTGTCCTTCGTCGTCGGCTGTTCCGATTCAACCAGGTAGCCTTCGCCATTCGCGCCTACCGGTTCGGCCTTAAGCAACTTTGCCGCGGTTACTTCCTTGAGCGTCGGCTCGATCCCCTGCAGAATGGCAACCGACATCAACTTGTAGATGCCGTCGTTTTCGGCCGAGTACGTCTCGGCCGCCGTCTCCGCCGTACGCACCTGCGTCTTCGCAGCCGCGTCGCTGGCCTTGCTCTTCTGGTTCAAGAACGCCGGGATGGCGATCGCGGCCAGAATACCGATAATCAGGATCACAACCAGCAACTCGATGAGGGTGAAACCACCCTCATCCTTCGAGTTTCGGTACGGTCGATAGTGCATCACATCCTCCTTGGTCCATCCTCTGAGTGCTGGTCTGGACCCCTCATCGGCAGCAGGACGGCTTTCTTGTAGGGCTACACGGCTAATCTGCACAAATCGGTGCGGGAGCCGTCCACACGCAGAGGAGGCGGCCCATAGGACCGCCTCCCGGAACTACTCGCGCGACATGCAGTCGAGCACATCTCGCTAGCGTCGAGTTCCTACCATTCGCCGGTTGCTGGACAACCGCCCTTGCCCACGGGCGTACACTTGCGGAGCACCTGGCCTTCCTTCAGCCCGGTCTCGCGTTCGATCGAGAACTTATCCTTCGTCGTCGGCTGTTCCACTTCAACCAGATAGCCTTCGCCGCCGGCACCCTTCGCTTCCACCAAGATCAGCTTCGACGAGCCCGTTTCGGACAGTGTCGGCTCGATCGCCTTCAGCTTCGCTTCCGAGATACCCGTGTAGTTACCGTTGTTTTCGGTCGAGTACGTCTCGGCCGCCGTCTCCGCCGTACGCACCTGCGTCTTCGCGGCCGCGTCGTTGGCCTTGCTCTTCTGGTTCAAGAACGCCGGGATGGCGATCGCGGCCAGAATACCGATAATCAGGATCACAACCAGCAACTCGATGAGGGTGAAACCACCCTCATCCTTCGAGCGCTGGCGCAGTCGATACAGCATTTCGATCCTCCTAGGATCCGTTTACAGGGCGCCAGCCCCTCTGGTTCCACCGCCTCAATTGGCGATACGTCCCTCTTTGTGAGAGCCGCCGGCTTTGCTAATACACCCCTGCGGGCGTTGCCTTAGCACCTCAGCGCTGGCTATTGTCAGCGAGGGAATCGGCCAACGCCCAGGGCGCCTGAAGCGCTGCAAGCGCGGTTGGACGCATGGGCCTGGGGCCTCAGGCGGATCGGACGTTCGTTCGAGCCCGCTGATCTTCGCGCCGGCGCGCGCCTGGCCCGCGCAGGAGGAGCAGATTCCCTACCGCCATGCCACCGGCAGCCATCGAGAGGCCGCACAGCAGACCGGCCGAACCCACACTGGAGCCCAGGAATGTGCCAATAATCGTGCTAATGCGTCATTAATCGTGCTAATTGGCGGCCTTTTTAGCACGATTATGCCATCCGCCGGACGAGTGCTACACATAAGTGCTACCATCCTGGGGTGGCTGCACGTCATCCCCGCCTAGGCGTCGAACGCGATCCCGATGTCGAGCGCGCGCTTGCGCTCACTGCGCCTCTGTTGGAGCCGGCCGAGACACGCTCGGCTGCAGCCCAGATCCGGGCGTTGACACTGCGCGGCGCGGATGCGGTGATGGCCGGCGCCGGAGCGCAAGCGCGACTGCGCGGCCGTCTGGCCGAGCGCTACGGCGCAAGGCTCGGCCGCGGAGGCCTGCTTACATTGGATCCACCGCCGGGCGAGCCCGACCCTAAGGACACCACCCCGGCATCCGACGCGCTGAGCTGGGTCCGCGGCGAGTGAAGGCCGCCTACCTCGACGCCTCGGCGCTCGTCAAGCTCGTCAAACCAGAGCCCGAGACCGACGCATTCCGAGGCGCCCTGCACGACTGGCCGGTGCAGGTCTCAAGCGAACTAGTCCGCGTCGAGAGTGTCTGCACCGCCAGGCGCCTTGGGGGTGGGGATGTACTCGAGCTCGCGTTAAGCCTGCTCGAACAGATCGATCTGATTCCTATCTCCTCGGAGATCGTCGAGCTCGCAACCGGCGCCTTCGCGCCTGCGCTACGCGCGATGGACGCAATCCACCTCGCCACCGCGCTGAGCATGCAGGAGGATGTGGGAGCGGTCTTCGTCTACGACGGCGACCTCCACGCCGCCGCCCTCGCGCACGGCCTCGATGCTGCCGCACCGCGCTGAAGTCTGTGCCCGACATCCAGGGCGCTAACTATGTTTCCGACTATTTGGGTTTTTCGGACGAATCTTGCTACGGTCGCGAGCGCCGGTCATCTATACCGCCGGCCGCCAGTCGGCCGGCATCCCCCGCTCGATCGTGAGGAGGCCGTATGTCGCGTCTATCCTGGCCCGTTGGAGTGCTCCGCGCGAAAGCGCCCTCCCAAGGCGGCGCACTCAGCCGCAAAGCCGTCTGGCTCGCCAGCCTGCTGGCCACGATGATGCTGATGTCATCTGCGGTCGTGCTGATGTCGCCGGCGGTGGCCTCAGCCGCGACCTGCACGGACACGTGGACCGGGCCCGAAGAAGGCAACTGGGAAACCGCCGCAGATTGGTCGCTCGGCGAAAGGCCAGGCCCCTCGGAAGTTGCCTGCATCGGGCCGAAAACGACGGTCCACGTCTTCCAGACTGTCTCGGCGGGAGTGGTGCAGGACGAAGGGACGCTGGCGATCGGTGGGGGCTCACTCGAAGTGGCGACCAGCTCGGAAGCGTCTAACGTCGCCTCACTGATGCTAACAAGCGCCGGCACGCTGACCGGCGCCGGAACGGTGGACATATCCGAATCGCTGTCCGTTTCGAGTGGAGTAATGAGCGGTTCAGGGGAGACAGTTATCCAGCCAGGTGCGTCCGCTACGCTCGGCGAAGGTGGAGGCTCTCTGTATTTAGAAGGCGAATGCTCGCCAACGAAGGTCGAGTAACGCTGGAAGAAGGCGCCATCAGCATGCCGAGTGGCGGGGAGTTCATCAACTCTGGAACGCTCAAGGCCAATTCAGAAGAGGGGGGAATCGGAGGCCCAGGCACACTGTTCAATACCGGGACCATCGAAAAGACGGCCGGCTCGAGTTGGACCAAAATCACGGCCACCCTGGAAAATCTGGGAACCGTGAAGACGACCTCTGGCAGCTTCAGACTATCTGCTTCGACCGGCGCCTGGGCCAGTGGAAGCGTGCTTGAAGGCGTTATCGAACTGGTCGGCGTTGGAATGGTCGTCACCGCTGGCGGCTTTACGGCGCCCAACGCCACAATCGAGGTGGTCGAGGCGAAACTAAACATCGCCGAAAACAATTTTGCATCGATGGGCAAACTTGTGCTGGACGAGGGCACAATCGCTGGCGTCGGCACGCTGGAAATCTCAAAATCATTCCTCAACGAAGCCTCTGGCGCGATGGAAGGAGCCGGGGAGACATTCCTGCCTCGTGGTGCCACTGGATCGTTTGTTTCCGGGTCGGGATTTGAAATCAACAACGGCCGCCGGTTCATCAACGAAGGGGTCATCACATATGACGGAGAAAGCACATTGTTCTACGTGTCCAACGGCGCCGAACTCGTCAATCTCAATACATTCATAGCGAACGCCGAAGACAAATTTGAAGCCGTTATGCGAGTGGGAGAAGGCCGGGGGTCGATCCTAAACTACGGCCTCTTCGAGAAGACCGAAAAGCATTCTGAACGCGGTGAAACGGTGATTGAACCGTATTTTGAAAACTACGGAGCCGTAGTGCCATACATTGGCCAGCTCAAGTTCTCCAACCCTGTAAACGAGGTGACCCCAGCCCAGTTCGCCGAATGGAACTCCTCACATCCCCACCAGCCCCACCCCAAATGCGGCGACCCCGTGAACTGCGCGACAGGGAACTTCTACGAGACGCAGACAGATCTCTCGGTGGGCGGCAGGGGCGTGGGCTTGAACCTGACACGAACATACAACTCCCAGGCAGCCGCCGAAGGCGGTACCGGCATCTTCGGGCATGGCTGGAGCAGTTCCTTCACCGATCACGTCACGGTGGAAAAAGAAGTAGCGACGGTGTATCACGGCAACGGCAGTGCGGTGCCCTTCGCGATGGTCAAAGGCGGAGGGTTCGCCTCGCCCAAGTGGACCCAGGACAAACTCACCGGCAACTCGACCGTCGGATACTCGCTGATCCAGGAAGACCAAGTCAAATACGAGTTCGAAGGGAGCACGGGCCGCCTTGAGAGCGTGACCGACCGCAACGGCAACGAAACGACGCTCGCGTACAACAAAGCGGGCCAGCTCGAAACGATCACCGATCCTGACGGGCGCAAGATCACGCTTGCATACAACAAAGAAGGGTTGGTGGAAAGCGCGAAAGACCCGATGGGGCACACCGTCAAATACGAATATGAAGAAGGCACCCTGGCGAGCGTGACGTTGCCGGGCGAAACCAAAGTGGAGTGCCCCCGCTTTTGCGGACACGCTTGATTAGGTTGGTTGGTTCTCCCTCTCGTGTTCTTGGTCGTGGTTGTTCTCGTAGTCTTCGGGGGAGAGGTAGTTGAGTGTTGAGTGGCGTCTGCTGCGGTTGTAGAACGTCTCGATGTACTCAAAGACCTCGCTGCTGAGTTCACGGCGAGTCTTCCATGCTCGGCGATTGATTAGCTCCTTTTTGATCGTAGCGAAAAAGCTCTCAGCGACGGCATTATCAAAGCAGTCGCCCTTGGAACCCATCGACACTGCGATCCCAGCGTCCCCAGCTTGCTGACCGAAGGTCAGACTCACATATTGCGAGCCCTGATCGGAATGATGTACAAGCCCTGCCTCTGGACGACGTCGAGCGACACCCATCTGCAGCGCGTCGACGACGAGCTCCGCCCGCATATGATCGGCCATCGACCAACCCACGATCCGACGCGAGAACGCATCCTGCACAGCAGCCAGGTAGAGCCAGCCCTCCCACGTCGGGAGATACGTTATGTCCGCGACCCACAACACATTCGGAGCAGCAGGCGTGAACTGCCGTTTGACCAAGTCATCAGCAACCCTGACGCCCGGCACCCGGATCGTCGTACCCCGCCGACGGCGCGTAACCAAGCCAGATAGCCCAGCGTTGCGCATCAAGCGCTCCACCCGTTTACGCGAAACACGTATACCCTCGCCGAGGCGCAACTCGGCGTGCACCCGCCGCGCACCGTAGACCCCGCGGGTACGCCCATGGATCTCCCTGATCTTCTCAGTCAGCCACGCGTCGCTCAGCACACGGTCGCTGGGCACCCCATTCGCCCACCCGTAATAGCCCGACCGGGACACGCCAAGAACCTGGCACATCAAGGAGACCGGGAAGCTGGCCCTCTCCGCCGAGATCATCCGGTAAACACTCACCAGGTCTCGGTCTCCGCCGCGAAGAGGACCGCGGCTCGCTTGAGGATCTCACGCTCCTGCTCAAGGCGCCTGACCTTCTGGCGCAACTCGCGGAGCTCCTCACGCTCACCCGTAGTGAGACCCTCACGCACACCAACATCAACATCCGCCTGCTTGACCCACGCACGCAACGTATCGAGCGCGATCCCAAGCTCCCGCGCGATCACCGTCAACGACTGCCCCGAGCTGCGATACAGCTCAACAGCCTCCTTCCTGAACTCAGGCGGATAACCCGCCCGACCCATCCCTCTCGGCGCCATACAGACATCCTTCCTGCCAGGCCAGACGACCTAGCTTCCGGTGCAGATCACGGTGTCCGTCAAAGCGGGGGCACTCCAGTCTATGGCTACGACCAGGCCGGCAACCTGATCCAAGTCAAACAAGGCAAACTGAACGGCCTCAACGATCTCTACACCTACAACGGCGACGGCCTGCGCATGGCCCAGCTCAAAGGCAAAACAACGACGAACCGCCTGACGTGGGACGTCCGCGGCGGTCAGCCGCTGATTCTCACCGACGAACAGAACACCTACATCTACGGCCCCACCGACTTGCCGATCGAGGCGGTGCAAAGCAAAAGCGCGGTGCTCTACTACCACCACGACCAGCAGGGCTCCACACGCATGCTCACGAGCGCGAGCGGCGCAATCGAAAGCACGAGCACCTACGACGCCTACGGCAACCTGACGGGCGCCACCGGAACGGTGACGACCCCGCTCGGCTATGACGGCCAGTACACGAACACAGACACCGGGCTGATCTACCTGCGCACCCGCGCGTATGACCCCACCACCGCGCAGTTCCTCAGCGTGGACCCGATCTCGTCAATCACCCAGACGCCCTACACGTACAGCCTCGACAACCCGCTCAACTTCTACGACCCCAGCGGCCTGATCTTCGGCATCCCGGGCACGCCCTCTACCAGTGAAGTCGTCTCCACGGTGACCGGAGCAATCGGCTCGCACGCGGCAGCCATCATCGGAGGCGTGGGCGTCGGCGGCGCCTGTCTCGCGGTCCCGGAGGTGTGCATACCCGTTGTGCTCGGAACCACCGACCTGACCGTGGACTCAGCCGATGTGCACGCCGCCCTCAACCCAAGCGAAGCCGCGGACCTGCCGGGCACGGTGCTCCAGGATGTGGCCGCCAGCGGCCTCGGCTACCTGCCGACAACCGACCTTGGCGAGGGCGCCTACGAGGCGTTCTTTGGCAGTCGAGCGGGAGCGGAGGCCGAGGTCGGCGCCCTGGGCACCATCGCCGGGATCGGTGTCTCATACATCTCAGTGGGCTCCCAGGGGGGCGGCGGCGAAGGCCCCGCGGGCGGCCTGCCCGGTGGAGGCGGCCCGGGCGAAGGAGTCCCCGGCGAAGTCGGCGGCGAAGGCCCTGGCGCAGAAATCCCGCTAGGAGGCATCGGCAAAGTGTTTGAATGCTGAACGCGCTCAGGGTCCCGGGCGACGCAGCGACGAGACGTCTGGGCAACAGCAAATCAGTACCTCAGGGCAAATACCGACGGGCTCAGGTAGCGACGGAAGACAACCTCGAAGCGGTTGAAGAAGTCCCGCTGGCCGAGCAACCGGCTGCCTTCTGGAATGAAAGCGGGGCATAGCTCAAAGATCGGCCCCCACGGCCGTGCAGGCCCGGCGGGCGAAGCCTGAGTCTGCGTTTGAGCGCGGATCGCAACGCTGCTCTGAAAATAGGAGACGGCGCTGTCATCGGCGAGCACAATCTCGCCCGCTGGATGCAACGCGCTCGTGGGGATTCCCATCCGCTTCGCGTCGTCCAGAGGCAGACAGCACGTAAACGCGCCAGAATCGACGACGCCGGAGATGGCCAGCGGCGGACCGTGTTCGGCCTGGATCACGAGGTCCATGATCGGCTCGCCCTGCTGGTTGTATTGAAGCCGTAGTTCGGGCAGAGGACTAGAACGCGACGCTGGGGCTGGCCGGCACGTGGTAGGTCACGTCGGTGTCCCGCAACTCCGGCGCCTGGTAGAGATCTCGCAGACGACTGCGCGCCGCGACCACCTTCTCATTGCGAATCGCCACCCACTGCCCGCGATAGTCAAACGCCTCAGCCGGCACCGGCGAGGATTCCTCAAGGAACTCGGGGTCATCGGGTGCGCTGCCCAGGGGAGATGCGAACAAATCTATGGTCATCGCACTCCAGTATAGAGGCACGCGGAGAACCGACTTCGAGTCCGCATGGTCGAACTTACCGGCGGTCCGACGAGATTATCGGGCTGCCGGTAAACCACGGTAAGCCGGGGTAAGCTCGATATGACTTCACCCGGCGACCACACCGCGCTTCGTCGCTCCTAAGCCGCCGCGTCGCCCTCCGACGCTGCCACAGCCCCCTCCGGCGTCCCAGCACCAGCGCCCTCCCCGCCCAGCCACCGCGCCTGGGCGTCCACTTCCGGCTTGCGGGCGCCGTCGCCTTCGCACCAGGGGCAGGTGATCTTGGAGGCCTTGTCGCCCAGGTTGGAGATGACCTTGCCGGTGCCCCGGCAGGGCATACACTCCTGCGGCCCGTGGGACGTGTCCGCCTGATCGCCGCTGCCGTCGTGCTCCTCGCTCGCCATAGGGCGAGACTAGCGCTCCGGGCATGAGCGAGGCGGCGCGGCAGGGGCGCAGGGGCGAGACAGAGGTCGAGTCACCGCACCGGGACCCTCCCTCCCCAGCCTCCCCATCCACCGGGCGGCGGTGGGAGTGGGCTGCGCTGGCGCTGATCGTCGCGGGGGCGGGGGCGCTGCGCCTGATCGGGCTGGGCAAGGTCGGCGTGGACCCCTACTACGACGCGGCCGTGCGCAGCATGGGGCGCTCGTGGCACAACCTCTTCTTCGGTGTATTCGAGCCCGGGGGGAGCGTGTCGATCGACAAGCCCCCCGTGGATCTGTGGCTGCAGGTGGCGAGCGTGAAGATCTTCGGCTTCGGCTCCTTCTCGCTGAAGCTGCCCGCGGCGCTGGCCGGGACGGCTGCGGTGGGGTTGATCCACCTGCCGGTGCGCCGCGTCTTCGGCGTGGGGGCCGGGCTCGGCGCGGCGCTCGCGCTGGCTGTGATGCCGGTCGAGGTGATCACCGCGCGCAGCGACACGATGGACGCGGTGATGATGCTTTTGCTGGTGGTGGCGCTGCTGTGTTTGGTACGCGCGTGCGAGGGCGCCAGCACCGCCTGGCTCTTGGCCGCCGCGGCGGCGCTGGGGGTGGCTTTCAACGTGAAGCTGCTGGAGTCGGTCGTGGCGCTGCCGGGGCTCGGGCTGATCGCGCTGGTGGGGTTTCGTCGGCGGACCGGCGCAGAGGGCGAGACCGACAGGGAGCCACCGAGCCCCAGCCGTGGCGTCCTGCGAGGGCGCGTCGTCCCTCTCGCCGTCGCCACCGCGGTGTTCCTCGCCGTATCCCTCTCCTGGCTCACCGCCACACTCGTATTCCCGGCGCACGAGCGCCCCTACGCGATCGGCTCGACCAACGGGAGCGCTTGGAACGCGGCGTTCGTGTTCAACGGGCTGGACCGCCTGGAGGGCAAGGCGATCGAAGGCTCCACACCCCCCTCCAAGCCGGGCGCGCCGCGCGCGACGCTGAGCGAGCGCGAACGGATCACGCTCCCCGGACCCTCCCCCACCCGCCTGCTCACCGCCGTGGGACCGCTGTCCTACGAAAGGCTCGGGCTGGAGGCGCTGGTGGCGCTGCTGCTGGGTGTCCCCGCGGTGGCGCTCGGCCTGCGCCAAGGAGGCCTACGAAGAGCGGTGGGGCTCGGCCTTGCGGTGTGGCTGCTCACCGGGCTGGTGCTGTTCAGTCAGATGACCCGCCTGCACCCCCGCTACGTGGAGGGCTTCACGCCGGCCGTGGCGGCGATGCTCGGCATCGGCGTGGCCTGGGTCGCGGGCCTCGCGGGCGGGCGCTGGGGGATCCGCGTGCAGGCAGCCGTGCTCACCTGCCTACTGGCAGCGGTGCTCGCGATCCCTCTGCGCGCGAGCGTGCGCGCGGTCAGACTCGACGTATCCGACGCCAACGACATCGGTGCGATGCCCGTCGAAGAACTGCGCCAGCTGAGCGTCTACCTGCGCGCCCATCAGGGCACGGCGCGCTATGAGGTGGCGGCCGACTCGGCGACGAGGGTGGCGGCGCTGATCGTGCGCGACCAGTTGCCCGTGCTGGTGCTGACGAGCTATGAAGGGCGCACCTTTACCACCGTGGCGCAGTTGCAGCGGGCGATCGCGCGCGGTGAAGTGCGCTACGCGCTGCTGACGGGACTGTGTGGGCCGCACACGCCGCGCACCGACGCCGCGTGCTCGCCACCTGCGCTGTGGGTCAGGGCGCACGCCAGGGACGTCTCGCGCCAGGCCGGGCTGACCCGCCCGCAGGCGCTGTGGCTGCTGCCCGGAGCGACGCCGTGAATGCACCGAGCGATAGCGTGGTCTCGGTGAGCGAGGGTGTGAGCGTGAACGTGGGGGCCACCGCCCTGCCCGAGCTGGCCGCGCAGGCCCGCGCGGGCGGCGAGCTGGCGCTCGACACGGAGTTCATGGGCGAGGGGCGCTATCGCACGCTGCTGTGCCTGGTGCAGCTGGCGGTACCGGCGGAGCCCGGCCCACCGTCCAGCCTCGGGCCGGACCACTCCACGGAGCCCGGTCAATCCATCAGCCCGGGCAGAAGCACAGGCCAGACCGAGAGCCGCATCGAGCTGATCGACCCGCTGGAAGAGGACATCGACGGCGCGCCACTGGCCGCCGTTCTCGCGGACCCCGCCGTGGAGGTGGTGGTGCACGCCGGGCGCCAGGACATCGCGCTCCTGCGCCGGCGCTTCGGTGCGGAGGTGCGCAACGTCTTTGACACCCAGGTCGCCGCGGGCTTCGCGGGGATGCCCGCGCAGTCCTCCTATGACTCGCTGCTGACGCGCCTGCTCGATGTGCGGCTGGCCAAGAGCGCGAGCTTCACCCGCTGGGACGCGCGGCCGCTCTCCGGCGAGCAGCTGGGCTATGCGCGCGAGGACGTCGTGCACCTGCTGGAGCTGGCCGGCGCCCTGAAGAACAAGCTGCAAACGTTGGGGCGCCTGGAGTGGGCGCGCCAGGAGTGCGAGCCACTGGAGCGCTCAAGCGACGAGCGCGACCTGGAGGTCGTCTTCGCCCGCCTGCCGCGCGTACGCAACCTCAACGTCGCCGCCCAGGCCGTCGCCCGCGAGCTGGTGGCCTGGCGCGAGCAGACCGCCGCCGCGCAGGACCGCACCGTACAGAGCGTCCTCTCCGACGCGGTGCTGGTGGAGATCGCCAAGCGCCGCCCCTCAAACGCCAAGCAGCTGCACGACATCCGCGGCGCCGGCCAGAGCAGCGTGCGCCGCCGCACCGAGGAGGTGTTGGAGGCCGTCGCCCGTGGCCACGAGCGCCCCCACGAGCCCTTGCGGGACAGCGCCCGCGCACGACCGCCGGACCCCGCCGACGCGCCGCTCGTCGCGCTCGCCGAAGCGCTCGTGCGCGCCCGCACGCAGGAGGCCGACCTCGCCTACGAGCTGGTGGCCGCGCGCGCGGACCTGCAGGCGATCGTCACCGCCTGGCGCAGCGGCTCAGAGGAGGCCGACGTACGTACGTTGCGTGGTTGGCGGCGTGAGCTGGTCGGCGGCGAGCTGCTGGAGTTGCTGGACGGCGCGGTGTCGCTCTCGGTGGGTGAGGGGCGCCTGCGCATCGGCTGAACACATGGCGAGAGCCATGTGCGATCGAGCAGATGCAGCGCATTTCACGCCATTGTGGCAAGATCTGCGCGATAGCGCAGAAATGCGGGTGAAGGTCTCCATTTTGCGCTAAAATCTGCGCGAACACGCAGATGAATAGGAACGAATCCACAATGCGGCAGATCGGTCAGCTGGTGCGTGACGAGCGCCATCGCCAGGGCATGGACCAGCGCACGCTGGCTCTGGTGGCCAACGTCGGCGTGCGCACCGTTCATCGAGTCGAGCACAGCCAGCCGACGGTGCGGATGGATGGGCTGTTGCGGATCCTCACGGCGCTCGGGCTGCGCCTTGACGTGCACGGAGGCGGTGAGGGGTGAGCCCTGGTCTCGGGGTGTACTGGGACGACGAGGAGGTCGGCCGTCTCGAACAGGTCGATGAGCGGTCGCGGCAGTATGTCTTCCGCTACACGCAGAGCACCCGCTCGATATCGCTCGGATTGCCGGTGAGCCATGAGCGTTTCGAGACCTCAGAAAGCCGGCCCTTCTTCGAGGCGCTGCTGCCAGAGGGCGCGGTGCGCGAGCAGATCGCACGGCAGCTCAGGGTGGCGCCGGGCGACTCCTATGGCCTGCTCGCCGCGCTGGGAGGCGACTGTGCAGGCGCGCTGCAGATCCTCGACGCCGAGCGCACCCCGCAGCGACCGTCGGTTCGCTGGCTGGACGCCCACGGCCTCGACAGGCTGATTGAGGAGCTGCCGCGTCACCCCCTCGGCATCCGCGCCGAGGACGACCACCTGCGCCTCAGCCTCGCGGGTGTGCAGCACAAGGCGGTGCTCGTGCGTGAGGGCAACGGGCGCTTTGGCGAGCCGCGCGACGGCATGCCTAGCAGCCACATCCTCAAGCCCGAGCTGCCCCATAGCGACTACCCGGGGCTCGTCGCCAACGAGTACTTCTGCATGCGTCTGGCCGCGCGTTGCGGCCTGCGCGCAGCCGCGGTCGAGGTCATAACGGCAGCCGGTCGCCCGTGCCTGGTCGTGGAGCGGTATGACCGCGAACAGGTGACCTCGCCGCACCGCCGCATCCATCAGGAGGATCTGTGTCAGGCACTTGGCCTCACTCCCGACTTCAAGTATCAGAGGGAGGGATGGCGGCTGCCCTCCTACCGCGCGCTCGCGGAACTGCTCGACAAGCACTCGGCGCAGCCCGGCCTTGACCGCCTCGCCGGCGCACAGGCGGCGCTGCTCCACTTCCTCGTTGGTAACGCGGACGCGCACGCCAAGAACATCTCGCTATTGCACGTACACGGCAAGGTGAGACTGGCGCCGCTCTACGACGTCGTGTCAACCGCCGTCTATCCGGCGCTCAGCACCGAGCTGTCACTGGGCGTCGGTGACGAGCTGAACCCCGACACCATCACATCGATCCACTGGTCGGATCTGGCCGATGACTTCGGCCTGAGCCCCGGAGCGTATGTGCGCGTGCGCCGAGCGCTGGTCGAGCGAGTGGCCAGCGAGGCGCCCCTCCTGCAGGCTCAGGCGCGCGCGGAGGGCTGGTACCACCCGTGCATCGACGCGATCCTCGACATCATCGCGGCCCGTTCCCAGCGCTCAACGTAGGAGATTAATTCCCGATCTGGTTGTACACGGTGAACAGCGGCATGTACATCGAGATCACGATGAAGCCGACGATGCCGCCGATGACGATGATCATGATCGGCTCGAGGATTGAGGTGAGGGCCTTCACCGAGGCGTCGACGCGGTCCTCGTAGAAGTCGGCGATCTTGTCGAGCATCGCGTCCAGCGCACCTGTCTCCTCGCCGACGCCGACCATGTGCGTGACCATCATCGGGAAGATCGACTCGTTGGCGAGGGGGGCAGAGATGGTGCCGCCGCGGGTGACCGAGGCGGTGACGCTCTCCATCGCGTCCTCGATCGCGACGTTGCCTCCGGTCTTGCCGACGATCTCAAGGGCCAGCAGCAGCGGCACACCGGCGGAGGTCAGCGAGGCCAGGGTGCGCGACCAGCGCGCGATCGCCACCTCCTGCACGATCGCCCCGATCTTCATCGGGATGCGCAGGCGGAAACGGTCCCACTGCGGGCGCCCCCAGGTGGAGGCCTTCCACTTGACGAAGGCCACGGCGATCGCGACGGAGCCGAAGATCAGCGCCCACCAGTAGCCGAGCACTGCGTGGGACATGAACACGGAAACCTTGGTGATCGCGGGCAGTTCGCCGCCGAAGGTCTTGAAGACGCCCTCGAAGACGGGCACGAGAAAGGCCACGAGCGCCATCATGATGGCCACCGCGAAGACGATCACCATGATCGGGTAGACCATCGCCGAGCGGATCTGGCGCCGCAGCGAGGCGTCCTTCTCCAGCTGGTCGGCGACGCGCAGCAGCGAGGACTCGAGCACACCGCCGGCCTCCCCCGCGCGGGTCATGGCGATGAACAGGGGGTTGAAGACCTTGGGGTGGCGGCCCAGGGCGTCGCTGAGGGAGAGCCCCGCCTCGACGTCCTTGCGCACTGCGATCAGGGTGGCCTTCAGGAACTTGCTCTCGGTCTGTTCCTCAAGCACATACAGGGCGCGCAGGATGCTCATGCCCGAGGAGATCATGGTGGAGAGCTGGCGCGAGAAGACCGCCAGGTCCTGCGCCTTGACGTGGTCCATGAAGCTCAGCTCGATGTTGCGCGAGGCGTGCTTGTCGGCGATGTCCAGCACGATCATGCCGCGCGCCTTCAGCTGCTCGGAGACCGCCTGCTTGGAGTCGGCTTCAACCTCGCCGCGCGCCTTCACGCCGGCCACGTCCATCGCCTTGAAGACGTAGGTGCTCATCTCAGGCCGCCAGCGCCGGCGCCCCCAGCAGACGCTTGAGCTCCTCGGGGGTGGAGGAGCGCGATTCGGCCATCTTCTGGGTGATCTTGTTGTGGCGTACCAGCATCGCCAGCGAGGCGTCCATCGTCTGCATGCCCATCGCCGAGCCGGTCTGCAGGACGGAGTAGATCTGGTGGGTCTTGCCCTCGCGGATCAGGTTGCGCACCGCGGGGGTGGGCACCAGCACCTCGCACGCCACCTCACGCCCCGAGCCATCGGCGGAGGGCAAGAGCTGCTGGGTCATGATGCCCTGCAGCGCGACGGAGAGCTGCACGCGGACCTGGCCCTGCTGGTGGGCGGGGAACACGTCGATCACGCGGTCGATCGTCTGCGCGCAGTCCTGGGTGTGCAGCGTGGCGAACACCAGGTGGCCTGTCTCAGCCGCCGTCAGAGCGGTCGAAATCGTGTCCAGGTCGCGCATCTCCCCCACCAGGATCACGTCGGGGTCCTGGCGCAGGGCGGCCTTCAGCGCGTCGCCGAAGGACTGCGCGTCGGAGCCCAGCTCGCGCTGGTTGACGAGGCACTTCTTGTGCGCGTGCAAAAACTCGATGGGGTCCTCGATCGTCATGATGTGCTCCTCGCGCGTGGCGTTGATCTCATCGATCATCGCCGCCAGCGAAGTGGACTTGCCCGAGCCGGTGGGCCCGGTGACGAGCACGAACCCGCGTGGGCGGCGCGTGAAGTCGTGCACCGCGGGGGGCAACCCCAGCTGGTCGATCGACGTCAGGTCGACCGGGATCAAACGGAAGGCCGCGCCGATCGCCCCGCGCTGGTAGTAGGCGTTGACGCGAAAGCGCGCGTGGCCGGGCACGGAGTAGGCGAAATCCAGCTGCCAGTCGGTCTCAAGGCGCTGGCGCTGGTCGCCGGTGAGGATCGAATACACGATCTCCCGCGTGTCGGTGCCCGAGAGGATGGGGTACTCGTCAAGCGAGGTAAGCCGCCCCCGCACCCGCACGGTGGGGTGCGCCCCAGCGCTCAGGTGCAAGTCCGAAGCACGCCGCGAGACGACCTCCATCAGGAGCTCTGCGAAATCAATGTCCACGCCCGCCGCATCGTCGGACCGGGCCGGCGGGCCGCGCACCGTGGACGGTTAGTGGACGAATATTTTAGAAAGGCCCCCACAAGGGGGGCCGCGAGGGCCGCGCCCAGCGATTTGACTGAAGTGCCCGAATCCGCAACGTCGCGCGCGCGGGCTCCGGGTCTCGGCGGCGACCTAGCCCATTTGAACCTGGCTCAGTTGGACCCGATGACCCGTGCGATCTCCGCCATCGAGGTGCGCCCCTGACGCACCTTGTCCAGGCCGTCCTCGCGCAGGCGGCGCATGCCCTGGCGCACCGCGACCTCGCGCAGATCGTCCGCCGAGCGCCGTTCAAGCGCCAGCGAGCGGACCTCTGAGGTCACGGACATCACCTCGTAGATGCCTCCCCGGCCGCGATAGCCCGAGCCGCCGCAGCGCCGGCAGCCGACGGGCTCATAGGCCTCAAGGTCCACGAGCGCCTTGTAGCCGTTCTCGCGCAGCACCTCGGCGGTGATGATCGTGCGGCGCTTGCAGTTGGAGCACAGCATGCGCACCAGGCGCTGGGCCAGCACGCAGTCGAGCGCAGAGGCGACGAGGAACGGCTCGATGCCCATCTCCACCAGGCGTGTGATGGCAGAGGGGGCGTCGTTGGTGTGCAGCGTGGAGAGGACGAGGTGTCCGGTGAGCGCTGACTCGATCGCGATCTGGGCGGTCTCGCGGTCGCGGATCTCCCCCACCATGATCACGTCGGGGTCGGCGCGCACCATCGCGCGCAGCCCGGTCGCGAAAGTGAGGCCGGCCTTGGGCGAGACCTGCACCTGGGTGATGCCCTCGACCTGGTACTCCACGGGGTCCTCGACGGTGATGACGTTCTTCTCCGGCGTGTTCAGCGCCAACAGCGCGGCGTACAGGGTCGTGGACTTGCCCGAGCCCGTGGGCCCAGTGACGAGCACGGCGCCGTGGGCCTGGGCGAAGGCCCGCTCGAAGCGCTCGCGCTCGGTGTCGGCCATGCCGAGCTTCTCGAGCTTCATCACGACGGAGTCCTTGTCGAGGATGCGCATCACGATCGACTCGCCGTGCACGCTCGGCAGCGTCACTACGCGCAGGTCGACGTGGCGGTGGTCGACGGTCAACCCCACGCGCCCGTCCTGGGGGATGCGCTTCTCGGAGATGTCCAGTTCGGCCATGATCTTCACGCGCGAGACGACCCCGGCGGCCATGCGGCGCGGGACGGTGGTGATGTCCTGCAGCACGCCGTCCACGCGGAAGCGCACGCGCACCTCCTTGCCGTCGGGCGCGAGATGGATGTCCGAGGCGTGCAGCTCCACCGCCTGCGCGACGATCTGGTTGACGAGCTTGATGACCGGCGCGTCGTCGGCGGTCTCGCGCAGGTCGACTACTTCGGCGGCCTCCTCGGCTTCGGCCTCGCGCGCCGCCTCAGCGCCGGAGACGACGTCCTCGAGGCGGTCAAGGCGCGAGATCAGGCCTTCGATGTCCTCCGGCGCGGCGACGCCCACGCGCACCTCATACCCGGTCATGATCGCGATGTCGTCGACCGCCAGCACGTTGGAGGGGTCGGTCATCGCCACCAGCAGGCTGCGCTTGTCGATGAACGCCACCGGTACCGCCTGGTAGCGCTTGGCGGCGGCCGTGGTGACGAGGTTGGCGGCGCCCATGTCGACCGAGAAGACGCTCAGGTCGAGGTGGTCCAGCCCGTAGCGCTCGGCCAGCGCGCGCGCCAGCCCGTCGGTGGTGAGCGCCCCGTCGCCGACGAGCACGCGCTCGGGGGTGGTACCGGTGGAGCGCGAGGACTCGATCGCTTCGTCCACCCGCGCGCGGGGGGCGAGGCCCATGTCCACGATCACGTCGGTCAGGAAACGCGAGGAGGAGCCGCGGCGCGAGGGCTTGGTCAGCCCGGTGCGAGCGCCCTCCTCCTGCTCGGCTTCCCGTTCGACGGAGGCCTGCGAGGGCTGCTCGGGCACCTCGCGCTGGACGGCCGGCTCGACCGCAGGCAACTCGGGCGGCGCGAGGTCCACCACCGGCTCGACGGCGGGGGCCAGACCGACGACGGAGTCCGCCCCTGCCGAGGCGGACTCCTCCATGCCGAAGATTGCGTGCAGGTCGGGGCTCCGCTCGCTCATGGCCCAGGCCCCGTTGAACTAAGCGCTCTCCCCGTCCTTGACGTCGCCACCAGGAGGCGCATCGACTCCGCCGGCCTGCCCGTTCCCCCTGCCCTCGCCGCCGCCCCACTGGCCCCCGCGGGCAGCCCGGCGCATGACATCCAGCGGCGCCTTACGCCCGGTCCACAACTCGAAACTGAGCGCGCCCTGGGTGACGAGGACATCGAGCCCGTCGAGTGTGCGTGCCCCCGCTGCCTGCGCGGCGGCGAGCAGCGGTGTGGGGGTGTCTCGGTAGACGAGGTCGACAACATAGGCGTACTCACCGACCTGATCGTGCAGGAGACCCAGTTCTTGCAAGGGCGCTGTCGTTTCTTTAGCCGACCGTTGTAGGCCCACGGAGGTGCAGTTGACGAGCACGTCGGCCGCTCCCGGAGCCGCGACAGCCCGCACTTCGAACTCCTTCGCCAGGGCCGAAGCGCGGGCGGGAGTGCGGTTCCAGACCGACACTTCCGCGCCAGCCTCGCGCAGCGCCCAGACGACCGCGCGCGCGCTGCCGCCGGCGCCAAGCACGAGCACGCTCAGCCCCTCTACAGGGGAGTCCAGCGCGGCGAGCAGCCCCGGCGCGTCGGTGTTCTCTGCGGCGATCGTCCCCCCGGGGCCGAAGGTGAGGGTGTTGGCGGCGCCGATCGCGCGGGCCACGGCCGAGGACTCGCCGGCCAGCGCCAGCGCCGCCTGCTTGTGGGGGATCGTCACGTTGGCGCCCAGAAAGCCCGCCGCACCGAGCGCACGAGTGCTCTCCTCGAACAGCTCAGGCGGAACGGGCAGCAGCTGGTAGCGCCAGCCGGCCATCCCCAGCGCGGCGAAGGCGGCGTTGTGCATCGCCGGGGAGCGGCTGTGCGCCACCGGCCAGCCGAGCACGCCCAGGCGTCGGGCGCCCGCGGAACCGTCGCGGGTGACACCCTCCCCGGAGGAGCCAGGCCCAGTGGAGGTCCTTCCGGTTGAGGCCGGAGAACCCATCACTTCCTGTGGCAGGTCGGCACCTGCCCGTGGTTCTTGGCCAGCGCTTCGCGGTAGGCCGCCGCGTCGCGTTCGAATTCGGCAAACGTCTTGGAGAAGACCAGCTCGCCGCAGCCGTCGGCGCCCGCCACGTAGTAGAGATCCTTGGTGTGCGCGGGGTACGCCGCCGCGCGGATCGAGGCCAGGCCGGGGTTTGAGATCGGTGTGGGCGGCAGCCCCGTGTGCAGGCGCGTGTTGTAGGGCGAGGGGTCGTGCAGCTGCGCTTCGGTCAGCGGCGAGGAGAAGTCGTTCAGCGCGTAGCGGATGGTCGCGTCGATGCCCAGCGGCATGTTCAGGCGCAGGCGGTTGTAGATCACGGCGGCGACCAGCGGGCGGTCGTGCGCCGCCGCGGCCTCGCGCTCCACCATCGAGGCCACCGTCAGCAGCTCGTACGGTGTGACGCCGTTGACCCGCGCGCGATCGACCTCGCCGCCGCCGAAGTTTTCGTGGAAGGCCCGCAGCTGCTCTTCCACCAGACGCCGCGCGGGCGTGCCCGCGTAGATTTCGTAGGTGGCGGGGAACAGAAAACCTTCGAGGTTGGGGGTCCCCGCGGGCGCTCCATAGCGCGCCGGGTCAAGCAGCGGCGAGCGCACCGAAGCGGCAAGGTAGCTGCCGCTCAGGCCCTCGGTCTTGGCCAGCGCGGCGATCTGCGTGCGGGTGAAGCCCTCGGGGATGGTGACCCGCACCACGCGCGGCAATACGGGGGCCGGCTTGGGGGCGGGCCCCGGCGAGTGCACCAGCGCCGCCACCCCCACCACCGCTGCCACCACCACGGCAGCCAGCGCCAGCAGCGCGGCGAGGCGAACGGGCAGCCGTCGCCCTCGCGCGCTACGGCGGCGTTCGCGCACTTCGCGGTCGCGCAGGCGTTCCTCCACTGTCCGTTCGCCTCTGGACGGCGTTCGTTTGCTCATGAACACGGACGGGGAGCCTAGCCGGAGGAAGCCGGGCGGCGTTCACGGTGCCACGCGGCGAGCCATCCCTCCAGCAGGTGGGCGGCGGCGCGCGAATCCTCGCTTGCGGTGGCGCCCTCCATGCGCTGGGCCATGCGCGTGGTGAAGCGCTCGTCGTACATCTCCACCGGGATGCCCTCGGCGTGGGCTGGATCGATTAATTCACGTGCCAGGCGCAGTACGAACTCGCGCGTCTCGCGCGTCTGCTGCGTGTCCCCCCCGCGCAGCGAGAGCGGCAGCCCCACAACCACCCGTTCCACCTCGCGCGCGGCGATGAGCGCCTTCAGGGCCGCCATTCCACGCTTGGTCAGCGGCCGGGGGACGGTCTCGATCGGCGTGACGATGGTCCCCGTGGGGTCGCTGATCGCGCAACCGCAGCGGGCGCTGCCGTAGTCGAGGCCCAACACCCGCATCAGCAGGGCTCCCACGTCCTCGGCGCCCCGCCACGGCTCGCTTCGACCCTGTCAAGCACCCGCGACATCAGCTCGCGAGGGCCGCCTCGATCGCCGCGCGGCCGGCCGCGATTGCCTCGCCCAGCTTCTCGGGGTGGCGCCCGCCCGCCTGTGCAACGGTGTCGCGCCCACCGCCGCCACCACCCGCTACCTCGGCCGCAGCCTTCACCACCGCTCCGGCCTTCACGCCCCGCTCCACCAGCGCGGGGGCGACGCCGGCGACCAGGTGCACGCGGCCGTCGACCGCCGTGCCCAACACGACCGCGGCCTGGGGCAGACGGCCCCTCACCCGGTCGAGCACGTCGAGCAGCGCCTTGGCGTCGGGGGCCTCGACGGTGGTGGCCAACACGGGTGCTCCCGCGACGTCCTGCACCTGGGCGGCGAGCGCGTCGACGTCCACCGCGCTGGCGCCACCCGACCCGGCCCCTGAGGCGCCGCTGCGCAGTTCCTTCTCCAAGCGTCTGCGCTCGGCCTCGCGCTCACGCACGGCCTGCGGGGCGGCCTGCGGCCGGGTGCGCAGCGTGGCCGCGACGTCCTGCAGCCAGCGGTCGTGCTCGCGCAACAACTGCACTGCGCCTGCGCCGGTGAGCGCTTCGATGCGGCGCACGTTGGCGGCGCTGGAGGTCTCCGAGAGGATGCGGAAGGGACCGATCTCCGCCGTGGAGCGCACGTGGGTGCCGCCGCACAGCTCGCGCGAATACTCGCCCTCCCCCACCTGCACCATGCGCACGACCTCGCCGTACTTCTCGCCGAACAGCGCCATCGCGCCCAGGCGGCGAGCCTCGTCGAGGGTGGTCGTGATCGAGCGCACCGGGTCGCCCTGGGCGATCCAGGCGTTGACCTGGTCCTCCACATCGCGCAACTCTTGGCTGGTCATCGCCTGGGAGTGGCTGAAGTCAAAGCGCAGCTTGTCGGGCCCCACATAGGAGCCGGCCTGCCTGACGTGGTTGCCAAGGCGCGCGCGCAGCGCCGCGTGCAAGAGGTGCGTGGCGGTGTGGTTGCGCTCAGTGGCGCGCCGTGCGGCGCGGTCCACGCGCGCCAGCACGGGCTCCTCGGGGTTCAGCGACCCCTGCTCCACGACCACCACCAGCGCCTGGTCCTCGCCGAGGCGGTACACGCCCTCCACGCGCGCCCGGCAGTCGCCGCCGAGGCATTCCAGCGTGCCGGCATCCGAGACCTGCCCGCCTCCCGCTGGGTAGAAGGGGGACTCGGCGAGCTTCAGCAGGAAGCGACCGTTCTCCTGCGCCAGCGCGCCGACGGTGGTGCGCTGCTCGTCGGTCTCATACCCGGTGAAGCGCGTCTGAAAGCCCGCCCCCTCGGCCAGCTCCCGCGCCAGCTCGCGTGCGTCCTCGCGCTCGGTCCCGCCACCGCCGCCGGCCGCTCTCGCGCGGGCGCGCTGCCCGTCCATCAACCGTTCGAAGCCCTCCTCGTCGACGCCCAGCCCCTGCTCGGCCGCGAGCTCTGTCGTCAGCTCGAAGGGGAAGCCGAAGGTGTCGTGCAGCGTGAAGGCGTCCTGCGCTGCGATGCCCTCCTGGCCCTCCGCCCGCGCCCTCTCGATCAGCTCCTCCAGCAGTTTGGAGCCCTGCGCGAGCGTGCGCCCGAAGCCCTCCTCCTCCGCGGCCAGCCACTTGGCGATCGATGCGTGCTGCTCCACCAGTTCGGGGTAGGCCCCGCCCATGATCTCCGTGACCGTCTCCGCGTAGCGCGTGAGGAACCCCGGCGCCATCTCCAGCGCGCGGCCGTGCTGGATCGCGCGGCGCATTACGCGGCGCAGCACATATCCGCGGTCCTCGTTGGAGGGCACCACGCCGTCGGCCACCAGGAAGGTCATCGCGCGGGTGTGGTCGGCGAGGATGCGCAGCGAGCGGTCGGCGCTCGCGTCCTCGCCGTATGCCTGTCCGGAAAGCTGCTGGCCCAGGTCGAGCAGCGGCTGGAAGTTGTCGGTTTCGAACACCGAGGCCTTGTCCTGCAGGATCGCGGCCATGCGGTTCAGGCCGAGCCCCGTGTCGATGTTGCGCGCGGGCAGCTCGCTGAGCGTCTGGCTCCCCCCGCCCTCCGCCGCCGCCAGATTGAACTGCATGAACACCAGGTTCCAGTACTCCAGGAAGCGCTCGTTCTCGCCCCCCGGCAGGTCGCTCGCGCTGCCGAACTGCACCCCCCTGTCGATATACAGCTCCGAGCACGGCCCGCACGGCCCCGTCGGCCCGCCCTGCCAGAAGTTCTCCGAGCGCGGGCACTGCACGATCCGCTCGCTGGGCACGCCCACCGCCTGCCACAGCTCGATCGCCTCCTCGTCTGCTCCCAGCCCCAGCTGCTCGTCGCCCTCGAACACCGTCACCCAGATGTCCTCGGGGGCAAAGCCGAACACCCCGAGCGACAGCTCCCACGCGAAGCGGATCGCCTCGTCCTTGAAGTAGTCGCCGATCGAGAAGTTCCCCAGCATCTCAAAGAAGGTGAGGTGCCGCGCGGTGTTGCCGACGTTGGCGATGTCCACTGTGCGAAAGCACTTCTGACAGCTCGTTAAGCGCGGCGCCGGCGGCGCCTCCTGCCCCAGGAAGTAAGGCTTCAGCGGGTGCATCCCGGCGACCGTCAAGAGGGCAGAGGGGTCGTGCGCGGAGGGCACCAGCGAGGCTGAGGGGATGCGCCGGTGCCCGCGCTCCTCGAAGAAGCCCAGGTAGCGCGCGCGGATCTCGTCGGTGCTCATCGCCATGGTGTGGGGCATCGAGGGTAGCGGCCGGCGGTCAACACCCGTCTGCCCGACGCCTTGCAGGGGTCATGCCAGAGCGCTCCGCAGCCGTTGAGGGGGCATATGCCAATATGGTGTCGGTCGGTCCTGAGAGCTATGACGCGTCGATCGGTGCTCCCCGCAATCTGCCTCTGTGCCCTCGGCTGGGCCGCGCCGGCGGCGCAGGCCACGTCCACGTGGCTGGCGGCGCAGACGGTTTCCAACCCGCTCGAACCGGTCACGGGCACCGAGCAGACGGTGACGATGGGACCGCGGGGCGACATCGCCGCTGTATGGATCGACGCCGGTGGCGTCGTTGCCGGCGTGCGCCCGGCCGGCGCCTCCTCCTTCTCCCAGGAAACGGTGTCCACCCCGGGAGACGCGGTGGGCTATCCGAAGGTGGCCGTCAACGCCTCGGGCACGGTCGTGGCCGCCTGGGCGGACGGAACCGCGGGCCAGTACGAGGTCGCCATCCGCCCCGCGGGAGGTGCCTTTTCCGCGCCGATCCAGGCCGGACCCACGGGTGGCAGCCTCAACTTGCCAACCTCTGTGGCGATCGACAACGCCGGCGACGTACTGGTCGGCGAGACCGACGAAGTTGCAGGCAAGGACGTGGCCGCCTACGCCTGGCAGCCGGCCGGTGGCTCATTCACCACGACGACGATCGACGAACCCGGCAGGGAAGCCAACCTGCCGGTGGTGGCCGTAGACGAAGCGGGCGACGCGGTCCTGGCCTGGGAAGAAAGGTCGAGCGCCAGCAGCAGCAGCACCACGATCGCAAGGGCGATCACGCGCCCGGCGGCAGGCGCCTTCGGCGCCGCGCAGACCCTGACGAGCGCCGCCGAATACGCCTTCAACATCACAGTCGCGGTTGGCGCGGGCGGGCAAGCCGCGGTCGCCTGGCAGCGCGGCGACACCACGCCCCCCTACCGCATCGAAGCCAGCACCAGCGCCGGCCCGCAGGACCTCTTGACCCTCCCCCAGGCGATCTCCGCCGAAGGCGCCAACGGCGAATACCCGGCCGTCGGGGTTGGTGGCAACGGCGAGGTCATCGCCGCCTGGGAGCAGGGCTCAGCCGCCAACGAGGTGGCCAGCGCCTCCGCGGGCGGCGCCTTCACCCCCGCCACCCAGTTGAGCGCCACGGGGGGCGATCCGCAGATCGCGCTGGACGCCGCGGGCGACGCGGTTATCGGCTGGGGCGCGGCGCCCGAAGGAGTCCAGGGCGAGTACGCGATCGTGCGCTCGGCCGGCGGCGCCCTGGGACCCGAAGACGCGTTGAGCGCCCCCGGGGAAGAACTCGACTCCCTCAGCGGCAACGTGCCGGCGACCACCGTGGGCATGGACAGCGCGGGTGAAGCCGTCGCCGCCTGGGGACGCAAGAGCGACCACACTGTCCAGGCGCGTCTCTACCAGGCCGTGAGCGAACCGACCGCGGTGCCGCCGCCCGGGCACCCCATCCTCATCCCCTGCGCCGACAGCCTGGCTTTCAGGACCGCCACATCGTCCTGCCCGCTCATCCCGGTATGCCGGGCTGCCCTCGCCCGTGCTGAGGGCAGCGGCTCGACGGGCCATCCAGCCTGTGCAATCCTCGCGCCCAGGTGCCGGGTGCCCCGCCTGGAGGGGCTGAGCAAGACCGCCGCCAAGCGCCGTCTGCTGGCCGCCGACTGCAAGCTGGGGAAGGTGCGGGTCGCCAAGCGCTACCGGCACACCAGACGGCTGGTGGTGGCGACACAGAGCGCCAAGGCTGGCACACGCCACCTTCCCGGCACCAGCGTCTCGCTCACGCTGAAGCCTGCACCGCCGCGTCATAAGCGCCGCCGTCGGTGATGGTGCCGTAGCCGACGATCGTCTCGCCCGCGTACAGGCACGCCATCTGCCCCGGCGCGGTGCGCTCGATCAGCTCCTCCAGTTCGAGCGCCACGCGCGCGTGGCGCCCGGGCGCCGCCGCGGCCGGCTCGGCCAAGCGGCAGGGCACGTGCCGCCCGCGCGAGCGCACCTTCACGTGGCTCACCACCGCGCCGGGGCGGCGCAGCGTCACTTCGCGCACCGCCACCGTGCGCGTCAGCAGTCCCTCGCGCGCGCCCACGGTGACGGTGTTTGTGGCGGCGTCTGTCGCCAGCACGTACAGCGGCTCACCGCGCGCCAGCCCCAGCCCGTGGCGCTGGCCGATGGTGTAGGTGCGGCTGCCGCGGTGCACCCCCAGCTCCCGTCCCGTCGTGTCGAGGATCGGCCCGGGGACGGTCTCAAGCTCGCCGTGGCGCTCCAGGAAGCGGCTCAGCCCGGTGCCCGCCAGAAAGCACAGGTCCTGCGAGTCGGGCTTGCGCGCCACCTCAAGGCCCTCGCGCGCTGCGACCTCGCGCACCTCCGTCTTGTGCAGCGCGCCGAGCGGGAAGCGCAGCCGCGCCAGCGACTCGGGCGCCAGGCCGGAGAGCACATAACTCTGGTCCTTGACGGGGTCCGCCGCGACCCGCAGCAGATCGCCCTCGACGCGCGCGTAGTGCCCGGTCACCAGCGTCTGACTGCCCAGGCGCTCGCCCAGCTCCAGCATCGCCTCCAGGCGCACGTCGCCGTTGCAGCGCACGCACGGGTTGGGCGTCTCCCCCGCCGCGTGGTCGGCCAGCCAGTGGTCCACCACCCCCGCGCGGAACTCCTCGCGCAGGTCGATCGAGAGGTGGGGCGCCCCCATGCGGTGCGCCGCCGCCCGCGCGCCGCGCACCGCCTGCGCCGAGCAGCAGCTGCGCTCGCCGTCGTTCTCGGGGTCCGACCACAGCTCCAGCGTCACCGCCACAATCTCCCGGCCCTCGCGCGCGGTGAGCAGCGCGGCGACCGCGCTGTCCACGCCGCCGCTCATCGCCACCACCGCACGGTCGGCCGCGGGGGCCAGCTGGGCCTGCGCGCGCGCGGCCCCGCCCAGCGCGCGGTGCAGCGCGTCGGCTGCCAGCTCCGCCGCGTGCTGCTTGGCGGGGCTAAGCCCTCCCAGCTCTGTCGCGATCTCCTGCGCGCCCACGCGCGCGGCCTGCAGCAGCGGCGCCCCGCGTACCAGCTCCACCGCCGCGCTGCCTGCGGCGATCGCCGCGCCGCAGCCGTGGGCGTCGAAGCCGGCGTCCACCACCCTCCCAGCGGGGTCATCGGGGTCGATTTCCAGCGACACCCTGACGAGATCCCCGCAAGCCGCGCCGCCGGCGGCGCCGGTGTGCGCCCGCGCGGGCGTGTGCCCGCGGCCGGTTGGCGCTTCGAGGTGGCTGCTCAAGGCCTCGACGGTCATGCTCCGTCGAGTGTAGGTGTCCGCGGTGGTGGGCCGGGAGGCGCCCTGTGCGCCGGTTGAGCCTTGCGTGGCGGCGGCGCTACGCGCCGACCGACCCGCTCTTGGCTTCGAGGATGCCCTGTTCGATCGCGTACTTGTCCATCAGCCCCGTCATGGTGACCGCCAGCCCCTTCTTGTCGAAGAGCAGCAGCGTGGGCGTCTGGTAGACCTGCACGCCGCGCGTCACCGAGCCGTACTGGCTCACCTGTTCGGGCAGCGCCACGTGCAGCACCACCTTGCCCTTGCCGTGCGCGACAACCTTCAGGGCTTCCTTGAACACCGCCATGTCGTCAGTCGACTTGGGGTTCCAGAACAGCAGCAGCACCGTCTGGCCGCTGCCAATCTCGGCCTTCAGCACGGCTGCTGTGACGTTGGCGAGCGCGGCTGCGCTCGCGGTGGGCTTGGGGGCGCTCTTCACGGTCTTGTGCACGGTGACGGATGTCTTCGTGGCGGAGTGGCGCACGGTGGTGGTGGTCCCGGTCGCGGAGTGGTGCACGGTGGTCGAGGCGCTTGGCGCCGCGGCACTCGGTGTTGCCGTACCCACCGCTTCGGCCGGGGTCGATTCCGAGGCCTTCGCGGAGTCCTGCTGCAACTGGTGGGCGTTCTGTTCGGATGTCGCCACCGCGCCGTGCGCGCGGTCGATCGCGCGGGTCAGCCCTTCCACGCCCGGCGCCGCGCCGTGGTACACGGGCGTGCTCGCGCTATCCGACCCTGCCCCGTTGGCCGAGACCTTCGGCGTGGCGGGCGCGGGACTGGCGGCAGGAGCGGGGGGGCTCGACGGCGAGCTGCCCGAGGAGCCGGGCTTGTGCAGCGCGATGAACCACACGCCGGCGAACAGCACGAACGCCGCCAGCGCAATCTGAAAGGGACGTGACACCTGAGCCATCGCCCCTGCATTCGGCATTTCGCGCGATTAAGTTGAGCCCTGCACTTCGCCTTGGACTGGAGGCTCGCCCCGCACCGTCTCCACCACCTGCGTGGTTGGCACCGTCCGCTCCGTCCCCCCGTTCATGTCCTTGACCACTGTCTCCTCGCCGTCCACGATCGCCACATACCGGGCGCCCAGCCGGTTTGCCTGCCCCAACTGCCCCTTCAGCGAGCGCCCGGCCAACTCCATCTGGGCAATCATCCCGGCCGCTCGCGCTGCGCTCAGGAGCCCGAACGCAGCCCGTCGGCTTGCCATGCGCGGCCCGCTCGCCCCCCCTTGTGGGGGGCTCTTAAAATCTGTTGTTGCCACGTACAAATCCAGCGCTCGGTCCGCTGCCACGGGAGGGGACCCCGCCAGGAGGATGCGCTCCACGCCCGCGGCCCAGCCCATGCCCGGGGTCGGTGGGCCGCCGAGCTGGGCCACCAATCCGTCGTAGCGCCCGCCGCCGCCCACGCCGCTCTGCGCGCCCAGCTGCTGCGAGGTGAACTCGAACACGGTGCGCGTGTAGTAGTCCAGCCCGCGCACCAGCGTCGCGTCCACCTCGTACTGCACCTGCGCCTCCTCCAGCAGCGCCCTGACCTGCGCGAAGTGCTCGCTGTCCTCGGCGCTCAGGTGCTCCAGCAGGCGCGGCGCGCTCTGCATCACCCTGCGCGTGCCCTCGTGGTCTGCGTCGAACGCGCGTAGCGGATTCAGCTCGATGCGCCCCTTCACCTCGTCGGACAGCTCCGTTTCGTGCTCGCGCAGGTGCGCCTGCAGGCGCACACGGTACTCCGCGCGGCTCGCGCTGCTGCCCAGGCTTGAGATGCGCAGGCGCGCCTGTACGCCCATCTCGCGCAGCAGCTGCCCCAGCAGCGCGATCGACTCCGCGTCCACCGCCGGGTCCTCGCTGCCCAGCGCCTCGGCCCCCACCTGCCAGAACTGGCGGTAGCGTCCCGCCTGGGCGCGCTCGTAGCGGTAGAAGCTCGAGCAGTACCACAGCTTCACCGGCTGCGCCCGCTTGTGCATCCCGTGTTCCACATACGCGCGGCACACGGGCGCGGTGCCCTCCGGGCGCAGGGTCAGCGAGCGCCCGCCCCCGTCGGTCAGCGTGTACATCTCCTTCTGCACGATGTCCGTCGCTGCGCCCACGCCGCGCGCGAACAGCTCGGTTGCCTCCAGCGTTGGCGTCTCGATGCGCTCGTACCCCGCCCCCTGGAGGATGCTGGCCGCACGGGCCTCCAGCGCTTCGCGCGTCGCGGCCTGCTCGCCGAGCACGTCCGTCGTGCCCTTGGGGACCTGGATCTTCTGCGCGCTCACCGTCCGCCTGCGGGCACCCGCAACTCCTGCAGGAAGGGGTTTGTCGTCAGCTCGCGCCCGAGGGTTGTCACGCCCATGTGTCCTGGATACACCACCGTCTGGGATGGATACCGTCGGATCAGCTCGGCGATCGAGCGCTCCAGCGTGTTCCAGTCCCCGCCCGGCAAATCCACGCGGCCGACCGACCCCTGGAACAGCACGTCGCCGGAGAGCAACAGCGGCGCCTCGGGGCCTGCGCCGGGTGCCCCGCTCTTTTCGTCCGCGCCCTCCAGCACATACGTCACGTGGCCGGGGCTGTGGCCTGGGGTGAACACCACCTCGAACTCCATCCCCGCCACCGCTATGCGCTCGCCGCCCTTGACGGTGTGCTCGGGCTCATAACTCTCGAACGGCCCGAACCCGGGCGGCACCCACTTCATGATTTCGCTCAGCAGCGGGCGCTCGAACTCGGGGCACCACACCGGCGCTCCTGTTGCCTTCGCGACCGGCGCCACGGCCCCCACATGGTCGAAGTGGCAATGGGTGATCAGGATGCCCTCGATCCGCACGCCCAGCTCGGTAGCCGCCTCCAGCAGCCGCTCGGGCTCTTCGCCGGGGTCCACTATCACCGCGCGCGTGCTCGCGTTTGAGGCGCGCACGATGTAGGCGTTCTCCTGCACCGGCCCCACGGTGAACATGCGCACGTCGGCGCTCATGGGGCCTACCCTGCCACCTTGGGGCCCTTGGCCTTGTTACGCATGCGCCGCCGATACATCCACACGTCGGTGTAGTAGCTGACGGGCGTATACAACAGCAGCGCCAGCGGGAAGAACGCGATCACCTGCGTCGACTTCAACCCCAAGAGCAGACAAGCCAGCAGCAGCACCACCGCCGCCAGCATCGCCTTGTAGAACGCGCTGGTCCACGTCGGCGGACGGTCCATGCGGTCCCCGCGGGCAGCCTTCGCCCGCGCCTTCTCCCGCGCCTCGGGGTTCTTCTCCGCCGCCGTCGGCTTGCGCCCGGTGCGCCCGCGCGCCTCCACCACCCCGGCGGCGTTCCCGCGGTGCTTGGTCTGGCGTTTGCGCTTGGTCTGGGCCATCGCTGCTTAGCCTACCGGCTGGGGAACAAGGGTCCTGCCACCGCGTTCTCGATCACCTGGCGCTCGGCGCTCCAGGCGCACCGTCAGTGGGCGGCCAGTGCGCGCTCGATCACCTGGCGCTGGGGGTGGAAGCCCGGCATCGGCACGTCCTTCGGGAAGCCCTCCAGGGCCGCCCGCGGGGCCAGCCCGACCAGCTCGGCCGCGGCCACCTCGGCGTGGCGGCGGATCGCCTGGACCACGCTGCGCAGAGGCGTCTCCAGCGGTCGCTCCACGTTCATCGACACCTGCGCCACCGCTGGGCCGGGCCGGCGGGCCAAGCTCACCCCGATCGCCCTCACCCCTGGCAGCCCCTCCTTGCCGCCCTCGCGGATCGCGCTCGCGATCCGGCGGGCCTGCTCGATTGTGGCCGGCGCCGCCAGCTCCACATTGAACGCCACCAGCGGCTCCCGCGCGGCCACGAGCGTCGCGCCAGCCGTGGGGTGCATGCGCGGCGGACCGAAGTCCGGGCGCTGCTCGCCCGTATCCATCCGCTCTGCCAGCCCAGCGCGCCCACCTCGACGCAGTTCCGCGCGCGTGCGCCCACCCGCCAACTCGCCGTAGAGGAACACCGGCACTCCGCACTCCGCGCCGATCCGGTCGGCAGCCACCAATGCCTCGGCGCACGCCGCGCCGCGGGACTGCCGGTCGAGGTACACAACGGGAGCCACGTCGAGCGCGCCCACGTGGGGGTGCTGTCCGCGGGCTGGCACCCCAGCCCCTGCGCCATGGGACGCGTGGTGCAAGCGGTCTGCCTCCTCGAGCGCGCCGATGTCGATCAGCCGCACCGCCTCCCCCGCGCCCTGCACCAGCGCCTGCGCCACGCCCCCCGGCGCGCCCGCCAGGGTCAGCACCGCGCGGTGGTGGTCTACGTCTGCGTGCCTGTCCAACAGCCGTGCGTGACCACCGGCGGTGAAGGCCGCCGCGATCGCCTCCAGCGCCGCCTCCTCGCGGCCCTCGGAGACGTTGGGGACGGCGAGCAGGCACACGGCCCCCCGGTTTATCATCCCGACCAGACCCCCGACTTCAGGAGCGACCATGACCGGCTCTTCCACCCAGGGCATCAAGACCGTGCTGCACCCAGTGTCCGACCTGGCGGCAGCCAAGGCGGTTTACACAGCCCTGCTCGGCGTCCCACCGCAGGCCGACGCGCCCTACTACGTCGGCTACGAGGCCGCGGGCCAGCACATCGGGCTGGTGCCGGGCGGTGGACCGCAGGGCATGACCTCACCCGTTGCCTACTGGCACGTGCCGGACATCGAGGCGAAGCTGGCCGAGGTAACCGCCGCGGGTGCCACCGTGCAGGAACCCGCGCACGAAGTCGGTCCCGGCCGCACCGTGGCCACCTTCACCGACCCCGATGGCAACGTCCTCGGGCTGCTCCAGGACCGGTGAGTGCCGACTAACAGCCACGATCTGATCCGTGTACATGGCGCCCGCGTCAACAACCTCAAGGACATCAGTGTCGAGCTTCCGAAACGCCGGCTGACGGCGTTCACCGGCGTCTCCGGCTCGGGCAAGAGCTCGCTGGTGTTCGGGACGATCGCCGCGGAGTCGCAGCGTCTGATCAACGAGACCTACAGCGCTTTCGTGCAGGGGTTCATGCCGACACTGGTGCGGCCCGAGGTCGACGTGCTCGACGGACTGACGACCGCGATCGTCGTCGACCAGGAGCGGATGGGTGCGGACGCTCGCTCCACGGTCGGCACCGCCACCGATTCGGGCGCGATGCTGCGCATCCTCTTCAGCCGGCTCGGCAAGCCGCAGATCGGCTCGCCCCAGGCGTTCTCCTTCAACGTC
Organism: uncultured Solirubrobacterales bacterium; assembly: GCA_963844765.1. Taxonomy (GTDB): domain Bacteria; phylum Actinomycetota; class Thermoleophilia; order Solirubrobacterales; family Solirubrobacteraceae; genus Palsa-744. The sequence goes on along the minus strand of CAWJPN010000001.1, from coordinate 82,599 downwards.
GCCTCGATCTCGGGCGCCGGCGCGGTCACCTTCGAGCGCGGCGGCCGCACGACGAAGGAGAAGCGCAGCTTCAGCGTCCTCGGCGGGATGTGCCCGCGCTGCGAAGGCCGGGGCGCGGTGAACGACATCGACCTCACTCAGCTGTACGACGACAGCAAGTCGCTCACCGAGGGTGCGCTCACGATCCCCGGCTACAGCATGGACGGCTGGTACGGCCGGATCTTCATGGGCTGTGGCTTCTTTGACCCGGACAAGCCCATCAAGAAGTTCACCAAGAAAGAGCTGGGCGATCTGCTCTACAAGGAGCCGACCAAGATCAAGGTCGACGGCGTCAACCTGACCTACGAGGGCCTGATCCCGCGGATCCAGAAGTCGATGCTCTCCAAGGACGTCGACTCATTGCAGCCGCACGTCCGTGCCTTCGTGGAGCGGGCGGTTGCCTTCACCACCTGTCCCGAGTGCGGCGGGACCCGGCTCAGCGCGGAGGCTCGGTCCTCGAAGATCAAGGGGATCAACATCGCTGACGCCTGCGCGATGCAGATCAGCGACCTCGCCGCGTGGGTGAGCGAGCTCGACGATCCGTCGGTCGCGCCGCTCCTCGACGCGCTGGCGGCGACCCTCAGCTCGTTCGTGGACATCGGGCTGGGCTACCTCTCGCTCGAGCGACCGTCGGGCACGCTCTCAGGCGGAGAGGCCCAGCGCGTCAAGATGATCCGCCACCTCGGGTCCTCGCTCACAGACGTCACCTACGTCTTCGACGAGCCGACGATCGGGCTGCACCCGCACGACATCCAGCGGATGAACGAGCTGCTGCTGGCGCTGCGCGACAAGGGCAACACCGTGCTCGTCGTGGAGCACAAGCCGGAGACGATCGCGATCGCCGAGCACGTCGTCGACCTCGGCCCGGGCGCCGGCACCGAGGGCGGCGAGGTGGTGTTCGAGGGCACCGTCGAGGGGCTACGCGCCAGTGGCACGCTCACCGGGCGCCACCTGGACGACCGCGCCGCGCTGAAGCCGACGGTCCGGGCACCGCAGGGGCTGATGGAGGTGCGCGGCGCCAGCACCCACAACCTGCAAGATGTCGACGTCGACATCCCGCTCGGCGTGCTGGTCGTCGTCACCGGCGTGGCAGGCTCGGGCAAGAGCTCGCTGATCCACGGCTCGATTGTCAAGTCCCGCCCACCCCGGGACGGGGTCGTCTCGGTCGACCAGGCAGCGATCAAGGGCTCGCGGCGCAGCAACCCGGCGACGTACACCGGACTGCTCGACCCGATCCGCAAGGCGTTCGCGCAGGAGAACGGCGTGAAGCCGGCGCTGTTCAGCGCCAACTCCGAGGGCGCCTGCCCCAACTGCAACGGCGCCGGTGTGATCTACACCGACCTGGCGATGATGGCCGGTGTCGCCGCCCCCTGCGAGGTATGCGAGGGGAAGCGCTTCCAGGCCGAGGTGCTCGAGTACGAGTTCGGCGGCAAGGACATCGGCGAGGTGCTCGCGATGCCGGTGGCCGAGGCCGAGGAGTTCTTCGGCGGCGACGATGCCCGCATCCCGGCCGCGCACACGATCCTCAACCGGCTCGCCGACGTCGGGCTCGGCTACCTCAGCCTCGGCCAGCCGCTCCCCACGCTGTCCGGCGGCGAGCGCCAGCGGCTCAAGCTGGCCACCCACCTGGGCGAGAAGGGCGGCGTCTACGTCCTCGACGAGCCCACCGCCGGCCTGCACCTCGCCGACGTCGAGCAGCTGCTCGGCCTGCTCGACCGGCTCGTCGACTCCGGCAAGTCGGTCATCGTCATCGAGCACCACCAGGCGGTCATGGCCCACGCCGACTGGATCATCGACCTCGGCCCCGGCGCCGGCCACGACGGCGGCCGGATCGTCTTCGAGGGCACACCCGCCGACCTCGTCGCCGGGCGGGAGGGAATCGGGCGGGAGGGAATCCCATCCCTCACCGGCGAGCACCTCGCGGCCTACGTCGGCACCTGACCGAGGCCCTCGCGGACACCGTGAGAGGAGTTCTCTCATTTGATTCGACTTGTCCCAACCGGTAAAGGGCGTGTTCAGCAGAGACGCCCCTTCTGCACCCGCTGATACGCCGAAAACCGCTTGACTAGAGGCGTTTCGACAGTGCCGGAGGAGGGACTCGAACCCCCGACACGCGGATTATGATTCGTCCCGAGGGGTGTTGCGGGGTGTTGCTCGGTCGGCCAGATTGGCTCTACTGCTAGGGATTCGCCTCTAGGCTGTTGCGGGCTTTGTCGCCGAATGGTGTGGGCCATGTTTGCACTTTGTTTGCACCCTGGCCTGGATTGGATCGCTTGAATGCCTGGTGTCTTGCGCGTCGCGGGTGAATAGCATGTGATCCTATGGAGGATCAACGCATCGATCTGAAGGCCACGGCGCTCGACGCCTATCGCGCGATGGTGGCATTCGATGGATTGATCGAGCTTGACCCAGCGCTTCGAGAGCTGGTCAAGATTCGGGCTTCGCAGCTCAACGGTTGCGCCTACTGCATCGCCTTGCACACGCGTGACGCGCGCAAGGCGGGGGAGAGCGAGCACCCGGATGTTTACCGATGCTTCTGTTGCCGCCCTGAGCGCCTGCTGGCGCAGGTAGGGCTCGGGCTCCACGGCGAGAACTTCGTCAACGGAGGCAGGGTAGTGCGCGAAGTTCGCGCCGCTACCGGCGCCAAGCTCGATGACACGCCCGCTCAAGTCGGCGAGCAGCTTGCGACGATGCTCGTCGCCGCCGCGACGATTGCTCGTCTTCGCGAACTTCGTGTATACGCGAGCGAAGATCGGGTGCCGGAAACGCTCAGGCATCAGCTACCGACCGTCCCTCGTGCCAAGCCGTCGCGCAAGGACCGAATCCGGTTCCGCATCTGCGGCAGGCGGACGGTCCTGAACTTCTCGGGGAGCCGGTCGTCATCGAGCACCGCGTCGAAGGCCTCGATGCCCCGGTCGTCTGCAAGCTTCGAGCATCGGTCTTCTTGCGCGAAGCGAAAGATGCGCTCGTTGAGCTTCAGCACGTCGCGGACAGCGGCCTCGCCTCGCTCATCGAGCAGTAGCTGGCTGAACGCACGGGCGCAGAGGATGGAGGCGCGGAGCTGGCGCCAGGCAAGGTCGGTTTGCTTGTTCTCGAGAACGCTGTTGTGGACGCGGCTCTCCATGCAGCGCTCTGGGTGCATGATCCAGACATTGACTTGGCGGTCCTCGTCTATGACCAACTCTGCCTCGATGGCGGTCTGTCTGATGTCTTCGGCGTTCATTCCGTAGACGCTCGCCATGACGTCCAGTCGGCGCTCGTGGCCTTCGCTGTCGAGGAAGATGGCGACGCCGGTGAGTGGGGTGCGATCCTCCCATTTGGCCACGCGGACACGGGCGTCGAGCAGTTCGGCTGACTGTCGGAGGTCCGAGGAGTTGCCGAGAAGGTCGATGTCTCGACTCGCCACTGCGTCTACGAGCGCGTCCGCTATCCGGCTTTCGAGCTTCGATGCCCAGATGGCGACTGCCTGCCCACCGACGAGGACGACTCGCCGGTCGCGGACGACTTGCTCCAGCCGAGCGATTATGCGCTCGGTTTCATCGATCTTCAGTGGAGGCAGCTCGTCCTCGCTCTGCTGCTCCTCAGCCACGTCTGCGGCTCTGGACTCGTCGGTCAGGACAGGGAGTGCGCCGAGTCGAGGTTGAGCCGAATGCGATCTGCCGGAAGCGCAAAGACCTCGTTTTCGCGCTTGAGCTGCTCGGGCGTCTTACGTCCAGAGCGCAGCGCCTCCTCATCGGCGCGACGATCCCTCTCCTCTTCGTCGAGAAGCACCTGAACGTCAACATGTTCTATCTGCAAGGTCATCGCTACTCAGAGCGTAACGCCTTCTGCGGAAGCTATCCAGCCGATTCGGCATTTTGGCCGCCTTTCTGAAGGATTGCCAGCGGCTCCCCGAGGTCGCCGTCGAGCAGGTGGACATAGGTTGCGAGCGTAAACGCTGCGGAGTGGTGGCCGAGCCAGCGCTGGACCTGAACGGCGTTGCGCCCTTCCGCGAACAGGATGGACGCGCAGGTGTGGCGGAAAGCGTGGAAGCCTACCCACGGAAGATCCGCAGCCTCCCGAGCTGGTTGGAGAACTCGCCGGAAGACGTTATTGGGCATGAGCGGCGATCCGTTGGACGCTGGGAATACGGGGTCCTCATCACCTGGCCAATCCGTGGCCGCGTGGTGCTCGTGAAGCGCCGCGACGAGTAGCGGATCGAGTGGGATCTCGCGACGGCCGTAGCGGCTCTTGGGCGGTCCCATGCGGCCCTTCACGAGCGCGCGGCGGACCTTGATGTGGGGGACAGGCGTAGCGGTGCCGCTGCTCGCGGGTGAGGCGCTCTACCGCCATCGCGACCGCGTGCGAGCGCGTCTGACACGAACGCTGAGCGTCGGCGTGGCGGTGATCGTGGCGGTGATTCAGGCGCTCGCGTGGTACGTAAACGCCAAGCGCTACGCAGTCGGCGGGAAGGGCCCCACATGGTTCCTCGACCGAGCGGCGTGGTCACCGCCGCTGGGATGGTGGCCGTGGCTGGCAATGACGATCGTGGCCACGCTGTGCATCCTCGCGAGCGCGCGCTATCGTGGTCAGCGTGCGGAGTCGGCACGCTACTACGCACACCCTTGAAACGGTTGTAGTAGCAGCGATTCAGCGCGATGGCTACCTGGGAAAGACCGTTTTTGGGGTCCGGTGCCGTGCCTATAGTTGACGCCGTGATTCGAGTCCGCTACTCAGGATCTATTCGTGGCGCGCATATGCTGTCCCGCGACCTTTCCAACGATGGCTTCCAAGCGAAGTTCCCTCCGCCCTTCGAGCGACGTGGAGCTGGACAAGATGTCGTCCACGTCATGATGGAAGTTGTCTCGCAGGCTGAGGACGGATTGATCGACTATGCGGCAGTCGAAGGGATCAGGCGCGTAGTCCGAACCTTCAAAGAGCGTCATCCGGGCATAGAAGCAGATGTCGAGTCCGCCGAGGACGAGTAGTTCTCCGAGCGACCCAAGACCAGGAAGGACAACCAATGACTGTCATCAGGAATGAGCTTCGACAGAACGAGCAGGGTGAGCCGGAAGTCTGGGCGAACCTCGGGGACATACTCGATTGGCTCGATACGCTGGCCTCGCAGGCGGTCGTCCCGGCCGCAGCCGGAGTCACGCTGGAGATCAAGAACGCGTTGCTGGAGCAGTTCAGCAACGCAACCGTGGTGCGGCACGGCTGATCCGACCTTCGCAGTTGGTTTCGCCGCCGGGTTGCGGCTTCTCGTCTGCAAGAAGGTCGGGGTAAACCGAGCCGAGATTTCGGGGTATCGGCCGTCTAAACGGGTTTCGGATCTGGCTCTACCGCGCGGAGGGCGAGGAGTCGCCGACCCCTCTTAATTCGCGCAAGACGTCGCCCAACGCCGCGTCTGGGGCGCCCGGTTCGCGCACTCCGCTACCGCTATCCATTCCACACGGGACTGGGCTACCCATGGGGCAGGTGGCCCCAAAGGTGGCCCCACGGGCGTCTTAGGGCGAGGGCCTTGCAGTGGGCCCAGTAGGACTCGAACCTACGACCAACCGATTATGAGCCCGCTTTCTCAGACCACTCGCGGAACAAGGCAACCGGATCAGGCGAAATGATTACTGATCCGAGCCCAGGTGCCTCCGGCCGCTATTGAGCATGCGTCGCTTGTACGCGCTTCTCCTTGGCATCCATGCATATCGGCGCTCGGCGTCGCCCGCGGACAGCCTGTGGACGTGCCCTAGCGAACGCGTGGCGGCTCCTTGTTCGCACTTCTGTTCACACCCACCCCACCGACCACGATCACCCGCACCCCACAAGAAACCAAAACCCGCTCATTTGCAGGCCATTAGCCAAATGCCGGAGGAGGGACTCGAACCCCCGACACGCGGATTATGATCCTTCCGCCGGCACCCCTGGTTGCCCGAGTTTAGGCGGTTTTGGCCCATCTAGCAGGGCCTTTTTCAGCCTCCGCTCGGCCCTCTAGGGAAATCGTAGGGAAATCGCTCTGGCCCTCCACACAACTCATTGGCCGTTTCGAGTTCGTGGAGGTCTTAGGCAACATGAGCGATACAGCACGCCCCACGGGGCATCTACAGGTCAAGCTCGACTGGAACGGCCGCACCCGGTCGTTCTATGCGTTCTGGCGCGACCAGAATGACCAGAAGGGCGGATGTCGCCTCGGTCCGGCGCATGTCCGCGACTCTGGCCGCAAGACGCCGCGCGGGGCGACCATCTGGCGCGCGGGCAATGGACCGCGCCCGACACCGGAGCATCTGACCCCAAAGGACGCCGAGGCCCAGCTCACGGAGATCCTGCGTGACTTGGAGACCAAGGCGCAGGCCGAGGATGCTCAGGCCCTTGAAGGCTCGCTCAGGCAGTCCGCCGAGGGATGGCTCGCTGAGCGCCAGAGCGAGAAGGGCCTCAAGCGCTCCACCGTCGCGGGCTACGAGGACATCTTCGAGCGGCTGTACCGCGACCACGGCGCCGACACTCCTGTCCGCGACTTTGCCGACGGTCGCTTGCGCGCCTACTTCGCGGACTTCAAGTCCTGTCGCGTCTTGGGCGAGCAGGCCGCGCAAGCGGCCAAGGCCGAAGGCAAGGATGTCCGCAGGGTGCAGATCACGCGCTGGACGGCTCAGCCACCCGGCAGCGCCGCCGTGGAGGTCACGACCAAGGCCGAGGCCGAGCGCCTGGCCGACGAGCTGCCCGGCACCTGGAAGCACCGGCGCCGAGGCGCCTACCGCGTGGTCCCCCTGACCGCACAGCGCCCAAAGCGGGTCTCGCACGCGACCGCAAAGGCGCGCGAAGCCGAAGGCTGGATCATCGCGCGTCGCACGACGAAGCCGTGGATGCTCGTCGCTCCCGCAGCGGCGCAGACGCGCAACACATACCGCGACATCTTCGGCGCGATCCTCGACTACGCCGTGCGCAGGCGCTGGCTGCCTACGAACCCTCTCGATGAGGTCAAGCGCACGAGCAAGAGGCACGAGCGGGAGCGCATCCTGCGCCGCGACGACTTCTACGACCCCGATGAAATCGACCGGCTGCTCCAGCACGCGCCGAGCGTCCTCGAGGAAGCCTTCTGGCTGCTCGGCGCGCACGCCGGCCTGCGCCTACCGGGCGAGGCCCAAGGCCTCACGCGGGGCGCGGTCGACTTCCAGGCCGGGGTGATCCGCGTCTACGACAACTGGGTGCGCAACGCCCTCGACACGACCAAGACCTCAGACTCAGAAGCGATCCCGATGACGCCCCGACTGGCTCGCGCGCTGACGAAGGTCATGGACCGCGACTACGCGACCGAGAACGAGGACCTGGTGTTCGCAAGCGAGGACCGCGACGGCCCCGTCAGCGACCGCTCGATGCGCAACGCGTTCAAGCTCGCCCAGCAAAAGGCCGGGCTGCAGCCGATCAGGATGTACAACCTGCGCCACTCCTTCGGCACGACGCTGGCCCGCGGCGGAGTGGATGTCAGGACGATTCAGGCGCTCATGCGCCACGCCCGCCTGACCACGACCGAACAGTACATGGCCTACAGGCCGCAGCCTGAGCTCGCGAATCAGATCACGCGGGTGCTCGATCCGCGCAGCCTGCCCGAGAACGTAACGCCGATCCGTCCGCACTCGGCGGGTGCCGAGGCGACTTTCCTAGAACGCTTGGAGGAGGAGATCCCGGCCAAGTGGCTGCGGGAGGTCCAGCGGCTCTACGCGGAGACCGGCGCGCAGCTCTCGGCGTAGCTGTCGTCGAGCCCTACGCGTGGACGGTGGCGGCTTGCAGCGCCTCGCGTAGGGCGAGGGCCTCGATCGCATCGCGCGTGTTCTGCGGGGTGTCTTCGATCTTGCCTGCCCGCCAAGCGTCGGCGAAGTCCGCCGGCGAGCGCCCGGTGCGAGCCTGGAAGTCCTCCGTGAGTGCCAGCAAGTCGTGGGGCTGCTCGCGGGGCTCTACGAAGCTGTCCAGCACGCGCTTGACCTCCTCGGTGGGGATGCGCAGCGCCGTCTTACCGATGCGGATGGCGCGGATCTCGCCCCGCTCGATCTTGTTGTAGACCGTGCTCTTGTCCAAGCCGAAGTGCTCGGCGAAGTCCTTGATCTTCCAGTACTGCCTATCGAAATCAGCCATTGCGCACCTCCAGCCAGCGACGTTGGGGAATCCAGATTATCAGAGATATCGTCTGAATCGACGTAATCGACACTAAGGAAAACGGTATTGCGGGGGTCGTCTCAGCGGGCCTCTGGTAGAAACGCTCGGTGTCGCACATCAGCACGTTCGTCTCGCGCCGTTTCGAGGAGCTCCACGCGCTGCTCAACGCTTCGGGGTATTTGCTGGACTTCAGCGGACGCGAGCACCCACGCTGGGAAGACGATCCACCGCTCGGACTCGTCCACATGCGAGCCGTGCTCCTACCCAACGCCGACGAGGACGAGGACGCCGAGCCCGACGAGCGGATCACCTTCACGCTCCTCGAGCGCTGGTCCGAACATCCCCTACCTGACGCGCAACAGCGCGAGGGCCTCTACCTACGCGGCTATTCCTATCACGGACAGGCCGGCGACGCCCGTCTTCGCTACGAGTTCGACCCCGACGGGCACCCCGAGTCCCCCTACCACCTACACCCGCCGGGCGCACCCGACCACATCCGCCAACCAGCCCAAGCAACCCCACCCGAGACCGCGCTCGACGACCTCGCCGCGTTGATCGCCACCGAGCGCGCAGCCGGACGCCTCTGAGCCCCAAGCCAAAACAGACTAGATGCACGCCCGTGCGGGTGCTGTGCAAGGACTGTGCGAACCTAAGTTCGTTGGCCGTTTTCGGGGGGTCGTGGTCTGTATCGGGTGTGATGACCGCTGCCAGCATTGGTGCCGCGAAGGCCGGGGGGTACGCGCGTTACCTGGAGTCAAAGACGGTTGTGCCAGAGCGCGGGGACTACTACCTCACCCCGGATGGGGAGATGGCCCAGGCGCCTGGCCAATGGCTCACCTCGCCGGAGACGCTCGCGCGGTTGGGTATCGAGGGCAGCGCGGTCGAGGGCCGTGACTTCATCGCTTTGATGGAGGGCCGCCACCCCCGGACAGGTGCGTGGCTTCGCCCCGAGGGCGCTGGTGGCGGTCGGGGTGGTGGGATCGACTTGACGTTCAGCGCGCCGAAGTCGGTCTCGGCGGTGTGGGCACTCGGCGGTGAGGCTCAGCGTCGGGATATGGAGGCCGCGCACGCCGCGGCGGTGAGTGAGGCGATGGCGCATCTCACCGAGACGGTGCCGATCGTGCGCCGTCGCTACAGCGGGCAGGTCGTGGAGGAGCCGGCGCGGGAGGTGGTGGCGGCGGAGTACCGGCACACGACCGCCCGCGGCGTCCTCGAAGGGGACGCGCCTGACCCGCAGTTGCACAGTCATGTCGTGATTACGAGCGCCGTGCGGGAGGACGGGCGGATCGTCGCGGTCGCTTCGCGGCCGGTGTTCCGCTCAGCGCGGGAGATGGGTGCGTACTATCGCTCGGCGCTCGCGCACCAGCTCTCTGAGCGTGGTTATGCGATCGAGGCGGGGACTGGCAAGCAGGGCCGCTACTTCGAGATCGCGGGTGTGCCCCAAGGGCTGCTGGAGGCATTCTCCGCCCGTAGCCGTGAGGTTGCGAGGGCGGCGGAGCGCTTCCGTGCGAAGTGGGGCCGGGCGCCGGAGCGTGGGGAGCTGCGCCGGCTGAAGCTGGAGAACCGTAAGGCGAAGGTGCTCGTCACCCGCGGCGACCTGCATGCGGTTTGGAATGAGACTGCGGCGCGCTTTGACTTCGTGGGAGATGAGCCCGCTCGGCTGCTGGGAGAGGCTCGTGGGTCGCGGCCGGAGCGTGCCCTTTCAGATCGTGTCGAGGAGTGCCTGACCGAGCGCTCAGCGACGTTCGAGCCGGGGGAGTTCCGCGGGGTCCTGCTCGAGCAGTCCGTCGGCGAGCTAGCGCCCAGGGAGGCGCTCGCGTTCTCAAGGTCGATGATCGCCGAGCGTAGGGTCCTCCCGCTGGAGGGTGGTTTGATGACGACGCTCGCGGTACGCGCCAAGGAGCAGGCGATCGAGCATCGCTTCACTAGCCTCGCTCAGAGCGCCGACCGGGATGTCGGCGAAGTGGCCCGCGAGATCGCAAGCGACCAGGTGGCCGAGCGTATCGGCGGGCGCCTCAGCGACGAGCAGGCCCACGCGCTACAAGTCATCACCGGTCCCGAGCGCGGCGCGATCCTTGTCGGGCCCGCAGGCACCGGTAAGGGTGTTGTGCTCGACGCCGCCGCGCGTGCCGAGCAGCTCGCGGGGCATCAGACGCTGGGTGTCGCCGTGTCCTGGTCGACGGCCGAGCGGCTTGGCAGAGATAGCCCGGCGCTCTCCCAACAGGTGTTCAGCGTCGACGCGCTCATCTCGCGTGTGGAGCACGGCCAGCTCAAGGTCGATGCGGACACGACGATCTACTTCGACGAGGCCGGGATGGCCGACACCTCAACGGCTCGATCGGTTCACTGAGATGGTGGAGCGCACCGGGGCGAAGCTCGTCGCGATCGGTGACGCCGCGCAGCTGCCCTCGATCGGCGCGGGCGGCATGTTCGACCAGCTCACCAGGATCGCCCCTTACGCCGAGCTCTCGGATGTCCGCCGGACGTTGGACCCGCAGGAACAGCGCGCGTGGGCGGACCTCCGCGCCGGCAGATCGGACAGGGCGATGGCGCACTACCACTCCCGCGGCCAACTCCACATGACCGACACAAGAGACGAGGCCGTTGAGCAGGCCGTGAAGAGCTGGGCGACACTCACCGAGACACACCCGATCGGCGAGGTCGCGCTGATCTCCGATGCCTCGAACCAGGAGATCCACCGTCTCAACGCCCGCGCACAGCACTACCGCGTACAACGCGGCGAGCTCGGCGAGCTAGAAGTCGAGGTTCCCGGTGTTCACTACGGCATCCGCCAAGGCGACCGGGTGGCAATGATCGAGCAGCACCACGAGCTAGGAGCGGAGCGCATCGAGAACGGTAGCCAAGGCGAAGTCCTCGACGTCACCCCCGCCGGAGAAGCGCTGATCGAGTTCGACATCACCGGACGCCAACGAAGATTGGCCGGCGATGACCTCGCCCGCGTACGCCTCGGATACGCCCAGCACATCCACCGCGCCCAAGGCGCGACCGTCACCCGCACCCTCGTCGTCACCGGCGGCTGGCAGACCAGCAAGGAGCCCGCCTACGTCGAGGCATCCCGCGCCCGCAACGGCACCCACTGGTACGTCTCGCGTGAGGACCTCGGAGTCGAAGGACACGACACCGACCGCATCCAACGCCTCGCCCAGAACATGCGCCGCAGCCACGCCCAAACCCCATCCCTCGCGCACCCCGAACTACCCGACCCAGAATACGGGCGCGGCTACACGCGTCCGATCGCGCCCAGCCGCCGCAGCCGGATACCGGGGATCGCCCGCGCCATCAACCGCATCACCCAACCCGACCGAACACCGGAGCGAACACGATGAGCAACACGGCAGCTTTGAGCGTTCGCGCCGCTGCGTGATCCGAGCAGACCTGCATCGGACTGGCCTTCGAGTTGCCATGGCGAAACGGACACGCGCAATAGGCGGGAAGTAGTCCAGCTCAAGACGGACAAAATCGTTCCGGCCGTCAAGCAACTAGTCGAGTCGCATGGGTTCCGCTTCAGACCCCCAAGCTAGCCCGACCGAATAGCTCCATAGGATGGGTTTCATGGAGCTTGACGAATTTCGGCGGATTCTCGACGACTGCGCTGCGGCACATTGGAGCGTCAGTGACGCTCGCATGTACCTCGTGACGTGCGGCGAAGATGGGTCGCCGGAGCTAAGAGAGCTACTGGACCCGTGGATGATCGGAGAGGCGCAGACGCGTGCCGCAGAGGGATGGCAGCACACAATCTTCGCGGTGTTCGAGCCTGCTACACATTCCGCGACCGCTGTCTATGAGTGGATCAATCTTCCGCCAGAGAAGGTCGAAAACTGCGCGAACGCGGACGATGCCCGTAAGCTCTGCGATGACGTTCTGGAGCGGCTTGCCGAGCAGCGGCGGATACACTCCGTCTACTAGTCCCTGCTGATAGTTCGTCCCCGACTGTCGAGCGCAGGAGCCTCGGGCTGCACGGCGCGAACGGGCCGGATGCCTGGCACGCCGCCGCCCGGGTGCACATCCATGACCTCGCGGCACTTCGGACACGCGACATTGTGGCCGATGGGCAGCCAAACTTTCTGTCCGCAGTACGCGCAAGCGACCCTGAATGACTTGCCGGTCGCTCTGCGTTGGCGCGTCGCCGTTGCACCTTGGCCCCCTCTCAGGGCCTGCTCCTGAAGCCGCGCCTGCTTTTCCGCTGCTTTCGCGGTGCGCTCCCTCGGCGCGGTGCCCTTGACGGGGGCCAGACCGCCCGTCCCTATGATCGCTGCCCAGCGCAAGAATCCCATGCCTCAATACTACGCTCGTCAGGCACGATGTCGCAGGGCTGGGCGTGGCGCTTACGCCTCGATGATGCTGGCCTTCGCGGCGGCGAACTCCTCGGTGGTCAACGCACCGCGCTCATGCAGAGCCGCGAGGCGTTCAAGTTCGGTCGCAGCCGAGAGGTCGGTTTCGGGAGTGCCATTGTCTACCTCGACGGGCGCAGGAATGGCTGTCCCGGCGATAGCGGCCATCACTTCCTCCAAGCGAGACTGATCCACCCGCTTTCCGTGGGCGCTAGCAGCATAAAGAAGGCGATCCGTGGCCTGGAACGTACCAAGGCCCTTGGAGATTGCTTTGCGAGCGTCGGGCTTCGAAGTGAATCCCTCCACTGCTTGACGTGACCGCTCGCTATCCGCGAACAGATTGACGGCTACGCGGAACGTGCGATCCTCCACCCCGATGTCCGTTTCCAGCGGAATGCCAGCCAGCACCGTGCAGCTGTTGCGCCCAATCTCGGTGAGTCCCAAATCGGCGAGTGCGGTCGCGACCTCGTTGAGCCAGCCTTCGTGTGGGCCGATTCGCGTAGAACGTGTGCGGAGCTGTGCCGTACGCCCACTATCTCTGAGCGCCTGCTTCTGAAGTCGCACCTGCTTTTCGGCCGCTTTCGCGGTGCGCTCCTTCTTCGAGTTGGCCCTGACGCCCGCCATACCGGACAGGCCGCCCGTCCCAAGGAACAGCGCCTTGCGCATGAATCCCATGCCTGAATCTTACGCTCGCAGGGCTGGGCGTGGCGCTCACTCGCATAGTTTGCATCTGCCCCCGATGGCTGTTTTGTCTCGGACGAGTTCGAGGCCGTCGATCAGCGGTATCTGGACCGACTCCATTTCCTCCTTGGCTGCGACGACGCGGGCAAGCTCTGGCTGCGACGCTATCTCGTCGAATAGGTCTTGCAGCGCAACGATCATCTCCGCGCGGTTCGGGGCTGGGGCCAGACTAAACGCGAACGTGTTTCGACCGCCGATCCGCACTTCGCTCGTTGCCTTATCGACGCTGAAGTGCGGTTCAGGAGCCTCCGCCTCGTGGACGATGAGGTCGACAACCCCACGGCCTACCCCAGTAATCCCCGCGCTCAATAGCCGCGCGGCCACCCAGTCGCCGAGCGCCCGCCGTGCGGCCTCACGCGCCTCGACCAGCCCATTCCAGCGAGCAACGTCACCCGCAATCTCCGGGAAGTGTTCGGAGAAGGCGATCGCGTGGTTGACTCGTTCGTTGCCCGGAGCCAGATAGTCGGCGGTGTGCGTATGTCTGACACCCTCACGTAGATGCTCAGCAATGGCTTGAAGGTCCTTCCGGTGGTCCTCTGACACGAGCGGCGCGTCGCCGCGATGGTGCTGGAGCCAGATAACGACCAAAGGCGCGACGATCAGGACTCCCGAGAGGATCAGGAGGGCGTAGAGGACGATCCTGGGCGGATGGACTCTTAGTTCTCCCAGGACCCAGAGCAGGACGGCGATCCCGACTCCGGCCACGCTGATCGCGCCTGTTCGTCTGTCCCCTTGGCGCATCTGCTCAGCCTATGTCCCAACCCTCGCCGGGGGTGCCCCCGTTGCGTGTGCGCCGAATTGAGCGCGTGCGCCTTCACGCCGACCTCACGATCTTGGCTCAGTTGACGACGGCGCTGGCCCGCTCTCAGGAGGCTGCGCTGGCGGCGTAGCGCGGGTAGGCTCGCGGTCGTGGCTGACGCGGACCTCTACGGCGTCTGGGCGAAGTACCAGCGCGGAATGGAGCAACTGACAGCGCTCAACAAAGAAGTGCTGGCGTTCGGGAAAAAACCGCACCCCTACACCATCTTTAGTCAGGTAAACGACGAGCGAACGCACTACGTTTTCGCGCTCAAGCCAGCGTGGCCAACCGACTTGCACGACCGCTGGGGCGCGATCATCGGAGAGATCGTCCACGACTTCCGGTCCGCCCTCGACCAGCTCGTCTGCGAGTTCGTCCGACTGAACGGCGGGACACCCCGCAAGAGCCATTGTTTCCCGCTCTGCACCTACGAGCCACCGGAGGGATTCGCGGTCGAGATGCGCCGGAAGCGACTCGACAAGCGCGGCCGCACGATCCGCGGCCGACTGTTCGGCGTCAGCGACGACGCGACAACATTGATCGAGAGTTGTCAGCCGTACAAGGGACCGAACGGAGCGCGACTGCGCCAGCTCCACGCCCTGTGGAACACCGACAAGCACGAAACCCTCATACCAACGATCTTGTGGGGTCCGGCGCCGGAGATCAAGCTCACCAACGCCATCCTTGTCGCCAGCCCTCCGGGCCGCTTCCACGGCGACACATATGTGATGGAGGTTCTTGTCGCCGCCGAGCGCGCCGAGGGGCCGGACCCCCATGTGGACGTGGAACCGCACGCCCCCATCGACATAGCGCTGAGCGAGGGCAGGGAACCAATCATCGAAGTGCTGCGCGACGCTGCGAAGGTCGTGCTCATCGGGCTTCTGCACCCTGCGTCCGAAATGTTCCCCGAAGGCGCGGGCATCCGCCTGCCCTTTTAGACCGCGCCGCCGAGTCACGCGCCACATGCTCGAAGACTGGCTCGCCGAGCAGGCCAAGCTCTAACCGGCTCCTTCCGCCTTCCAAGGCAGCGGCATATCGCGTCGCCGGCCGTGGGCTCGTCAGCCCGTGGATGGGGAGCCCTTCTGCACCCATCCAGACCTCTCGACGCCCTCCGGACGGCCCTCCAGGGAAATCGCTGGGGAAATCGTAGGCCCCGTCCGCTCCCCCTGATATGCTGTTTTTGTTGTGTTTGCAGGGTTTTAGCGATGCCGGAGGAGGGACTCGAACCCCCGACACGCGGATTATGATTCCGCTGCTCTAACCAGCTGAGCTACTCCGGCGGGGACGCGCGCAGTTTAGCCATCGCCCTGAGCCCACGCGGGTATGCGCTAGGGGGCGCGACTGCGCGGCGATGGGCGGCGGGCACAGGCATGCGCGTTTGCGCGAGCACGGGCACGACACGGCTACTCGAGTGCGCCGCGCCGGGTGCGCGCCAACACCCGGCTCAGCGCAACTCGATGAAACCCTCTCAGCGGCTGCCGTAGCGCCGGCGGCGCTGGGTCATCTGGATCGAGATGCCGGCGCCAACCAGGAGCACGCCCAGACCCACGACCCAACGCAGGTCAAGCCCCGTGAAGGGCAGCGTGGTGGCGTGAGCGGTGGTGGTCGTGGAAGTCGTCGGCGTGGTGGTGGGCGTGGTGGTGCTCGGCGAGGCGGTGCTCGTGGGCGAGGTGGTGGTCCTCGGCTTGGAGGATTCCTTGGACGGGGCGACGCTGCTCGCCGGCTTGGGAGGCGTGTTGTAGTAGCCCGTGGTGCCGGACGTCGTGGTCGCCGCCAGCGCCGGTGCGGCGGGGAGCGCGAGCGCGAACACAATGGGCAATGCAAGAAGGGTGCGAGACATCCGAGTCATGGACACCTACCTTTTCTGGTGGTCAAGTTTTGTCCGGTCCCGAAGGGTCGGGACCCGTTCCAAGGCTTTGCTGGGGACTGAGGAGTCAGTTTACCTCCATCTGATTGTCCCTCATCTGTCGTTTTCCTGCCGGCCGCCTACGTCCCGACGCCATCCGACTCCAGTCCGCCGCGGCCTGTACTCCCTATCGGCCCCAACCGGGGTCGGCCTTGAGCGCCCTTCAGCGCGCGGCGGAGGCGCTGTGGAGATCCACCACCACACGCCCCTGCAGCGCGTCGTCGTGCAGCTGCTGGCGCAGGACCTTCTTGTCGAACTTGCCGACGCTCGTCTTGGGGACCTCGGCGATGAACGCGAACTCGTCGGGCAGCCACCAGCGAGCGACGCGCCCGCGCAGGTGCTCCACCAGCTCCTGCGCGTCGGTGGAGGCGCCCTCGCGCAGGACCACGCAGCACAGCGGCCGCTCGGCCCAGCGCTCGTCGGGCTTGGCGATCACCGCGGCCTCCAGCACGTCGGGGTGGGCCATCACCTCGTTCTCCAGCTCCACCGAGGAGATCCACTCTCCGCCTGACTTGATCACGTCCTTGGAGCGGTCTGTGATCTGCATCAGGCCGTCGCGGCCGACCGCGGCGATGTCGCCGGTGCGCAGCCAGCCCGCGTCGAAGCGCTCGTCGCCGGAGGTGTCGTGGAAGTAGCGGGAGGCGATCCACGGTCCGCGAACCTGCACCTCGCCGGTGGACTGTCCGTCCCACGGGACCTCCTCGCCGGAGTCGCCAACCAGGCGCAGCTCCACCCACGGCAGCGGGCGGCCCTGCTTGGCGCGGGCGTCCCAGTAGGCATCGTCCCGCGCGTCGCCCTCATCCGGGCGCGAGTAGGTGGCGACGGGACTGGTCTCAGTCATGCCCCACGCCTGGAAGATGCGCACGTCGTGGCGCTCCTGAAAATCGAGCATCAGCTGGCGGGGCACAGCCGAGCCCCCGCAGGCGGCGTTCTTCAGCGAGGAGAGGTCCACCTCGTGCTCGTCGGCGTAGCGCAGCAGGTCGGAAAAGATCGTGGGCACGCAGCCCATCACCGTGGGACGCTCGGTCTCGATCAGCCGGGCCAGCGGGGCAGCCTGCAGGAAGCGGTCGGGCATCACCAGGTCGGTGCCGGCGAGGGCAGCGCCGTGCGGGATGCCCCAGGCGTTGGCGTGGAACATCGGCACCACCACGAGCGCGCGGTCGCGGCGCGAGAGGCCGAGCGCGTCGGTCATCAGCGAGGCGGTGGAGTGCAGGCAAATCGAGCGGTGCGAGTACAGCACGCCCTTGGGGTTGCCGGTGGTGCCGCTGGTGTAGCAGAGCGCCGCGGCCTGGCGCTCGTCCACGGCGGGGTAGTCGAAGGCGCCCGGGCCGGCCTCCTCCAGCAGCTCCTCGTAGCGCAGCGCGCCCGGGAGGGAACCCACCTCGCCCTGGCCCTCGTCCTCGCCCGAGCCGGCACCCATCACCACGTAGTGGCGCACCCCGGGCAGCTGTGGCGCCAGCTTCTCCAGGAGCGGCACCAGCGAGTCGTCCACGAAGATCACCTGGTCCTCGGCGTGGTTGACAATGTAGATCAGCTGCTCGGCGAAGAGACGCACGTTGAGCGTGTGCAGGACGGCGCCCACGCACGGGATCGCCATGTAGAGCTCGAAGTGGCGCTGATTGTTCCAGGCGAAGGTGCCCACGCGATCGCCCGGCGCCACCCCCAGGCGGCCAAGCGCGCGAGCGAGGCGGTCCACACGCTCGGCGACCTCGCCGAAGGTGGCGCGCACGGTGGTGGCGTCCGGCGTCAGGGTGACGACCTCGGCGTCGGGGTGAACCGAGCGCATCCGCCGCAGCGGGTGGTGCAGCGTGAGTGGGAAGTCGTCCTGCATCAGTCCCTCGAGCATCGCCACATCCTCCCTCATCGCTTGACCCCGAACAACCCCAGTCTATTGAGGGCGGGTGTAGAGCAAGTCGAGCATCCGCTCCACTTCAGAACCAAGGCGCTCGGGCAGAGCGTCCATCGCAAACCAGCGTGCCTGCGCGATCTCCACCGGATCGGGGCGCACGGCCGGATCGGCGAGCTCGGCGTGCAGACAGGTGAGGCTGACCGGCATGTGCTGCAGGCGGATGTCCAGCGTCACCACGGGGCGCCAGTCCACCTCGCGCAGACCCAGCTCCTCGCGCATCTCGCGCGCCGCGGTGAGCACCGGGGCCTCGCCACGGTGGGCGGCGCCGCCCGGCAGCTGCCACACGCGGGGGCCATAGGTGTGGCGCACCAACAGCACCTCGTCGCCGTGGGTGAGCAGGCACTTGACGCCCCGTCCCCGGCCGGGGAGCAGCACCGCGCGCAGTTGCGCCAGGCGAAAGGCGACCCGGTAGAGCAGGCGCAGAGCCGCGACGCGCGGACCGTGAGACATCCCTCAGGTCCAGCCCCAGCCTCAGGCGCGCTGGCGAGCGGGGGAGCCGGCAAGCTGGCGGTAGATCGCGCGCGTGCGCTGGGCTACGTCGGACCAGTCGAAGCTGAGGACGTGCTCGGATGCCTCGGCCACGAGGCGGTCGCGCAGGGCGCCGTCCACCAGCAGGCGTTCGATCATCACCCCCAGGTGCTCGGCGTCGCCACCGTTGAAGCGCAGGCCGACGCGCTCGCCGGAGGGCACCACCTCGCGCAGGCCGCCGGTGTCGGCGACGATGCAGGGGCAGCCGGAGGCCATCGCCTCCAGGGCGACGAGTCCGAAGGGCTCGTAGATCGAGGGGACCACGCAGAGGTCGGCGATGCGGTAGAGCGAGTGCAGCGCGTCGTCGCCGATCCAGCCCAGGAAGACCCCATGGTCGGCGAGGCCCAGGCGCTCGGCTTGCGCGCGCAGCTCGGCCTCGTGGGTGCCCGAGCCGGCCACCAGGAAGCGCACGTCGCCAACGCGCTCGATCACGCCGGGGAGCGCGTCCAGGGCGAGCTGAAAGCCCTTCTCATAGACCAAGCGCCCGACGAGCAGGACCAGGCGCTCGTGCGGCGCGGCGAACTCGCTGCGCAGTGCCTCCAGGTCGCCCACCGGGCGCAGGTCGCGCGGGTCGATGCCGTTGGGGATCACCGTGATGCGAGACTCCTCGATGTCGAAGATGTCGGCGACGTGGCCGCGCATGTAGTGCGAGCAGGTGATGACCGAGTCCGCGCGCTGGGCCATCCAGCGCTCCACGGCGTGGATGTGCGACTGCGGCGGCTTGTCCACCCAGCCCTGGTGGCGACCGTGCTCGGTGGCGTGGACGGTCGTCACGTAGGGCACGCCGAGGCGGTCGGCGAGCGCCGCGCAGGCGTGGGCGACGAGCCAGTCGTGTCCGTGGATGAGATCGTAGGAGTACTCTTCGGCCAGCGCCGTACCGGCCACCAGCATGTCCTCGTTCATGTGCTCGACCCAGGCCACGAAGCGATCGAGGTCGCGCGGCCAGGAGGGCTCGCGCACGCGGTGGACGGTGACGCCGGCGCGCTGCTCGACCTCGACGCGGCCGCCCTGTGAACCGGAGGCCCCGCGCGTGAGCACGTCGACGGCGACGCCCTGGCGCACAAGCTCCTCGGAGAGCTTACGCACATGCCGCGCCAAGCCTCCCTCGATCACAGGGGGGTACTCCCAGGAGACGAGCAGCACGCGCTTCACGAGCAGCACCCTACCTCTCTGCGGTGTGCGGCCCTCCCGAAGTCGGGCGCGGCCCGCGGCTTAGGGCCCGCGAATCAATATCTGACGGGCCGGATGCACCCGCCTGGCGGCGCCAGCCGCCACCCACGATGCTCGAAGCCTCCGGCACCCGTTACCGGCCGCGCTCGCGTGCGGCGTCTGGCATCCACCATCCGAGCGGGTGGGCGGGTCCTATACATCCATCTTGATTCGCGGGCCCTCACGCCTCGTGGGACTGCGGTTCGGGCCGGGTGTTGAAGCCGATGCGCCACTCTTCGTGCGCTTCGCCGTCGATCTCCATGCGAAACTCGAAACGGCCCGAGGGAGGGAGCTGCAACTGCACCACGTTGACGCCGATGCAGACGTTGATCGGCGTGCCACGCTTGGAGCCGGGCGGGGCGGCGACCGGAAGGGTGGCCTCGAACCCGAAGGGCGCGGAGGTGCCATCGCCCTGGGGCAGCTCGACCGGCGCGCCGTCGCCGTCGATCAGGTCAAGCTTGACGGTGTGCTCCTCGCCGACGGCCTCCCAGGGAAACTCGATCACCACGCCGATGCCGAACGTCGAGGGCTCGGGGCCCGTCCAGCGCCAACCCCCGCCCAGCAGGTTCAGCTTGCCCTCGGCCGCCTGCACGTGGTCGGCCAGCAACATGGTGGCCCTGATGGTTCGGATCAACCGAGCACTCTCCTTTCGTTTGCCCAGCCGCGGAGACCGACCTGCCGGCTCACAACGCATCGCCGGATCGACAGCCATTCTAGGCAGGGCCGCGCATGTACTCAGGCCCTGCACGATGCCGGGGAATGGAATGAGGATAGAGAGGGGGCCGCGCGAGCGCGCACGACAGCGCCGTGCGTCTCCGACTCCTCGCGGTCACCCGGCTGCGAGCAGCCGTGCGCGCCCTCGCGCAGCACGTACGGTGTCGGTGAGCGTCGCGATGTCGTAGGCGCCGTAGTGGCGGCGCCCGTTGACGAAGAACGTGGGTGTGCCCGAGACACCGCTTTCGTCGGCGCTCGCAACGTCGTCGCTGACGCGCGGCTCGTACTTGCGGTGGCGCAGATCTTCGAGCAGGAGGGCACCGTCCAGTTGAAGCTCTTCGGCGTAGGCGCTGAGATGATTTGCACTGAGCGCTCCCTGGTGGCGCAGCAGCGTGTCGTGCATCTCCCAGAAGCGGCCCTGGGCGGCGGCGGCCTCCGCGGCCTCCGCCGCCAGCTGGGCGTGCGGGTGGACGTCGTTGAGCGGAAGGTGGCGCCAGACGTAGCGGACCTCGTCGCCGAAGGACGCCAGCAGCTCGCGGATGGCTGCCTCGGCGCGGCCGCAGTAGGGGCACTCGAAGTCGCCGTACTCCACGAGCGTGACCAGCGCGTCCTCGGGACCGCGGATGTGGTCGCGCTCGGGGTCGACGTCCTCGGAGAGGTCGAGGATGTCCTCGGCGGTGCCCGCCAGCTGGCGCGCGCGAACGCTCGCGGGGAGCGCCCTGACGACCCGCAGGACACTCCAGCCGACGAGCGGCGCCACGAGCACCGAGGCCAGCGCGCCGAGCTTGGCGTCGTCCAGACGCTGCCCGGAGAAGGCGAGGCTGGAGATCAACAGCGAGACCGTGAAGCCAACTCCTGCGAAGGCGCCACCCGCCATTACCAATGGCCGGCTCAGCGGCGAGCGCGGACCGCGCAAAGCGGGGCGCGAGGCGAGCCACGACGCGGCGGCGATCCCCAGCGGCTTGCCCGCCACGTAGCCGAGGAGGATGCCGAGTGTGATCGGCGAGCGGACCGCCTGGCCCAACAGGGCGCCGCTCAGGGGGACGCCGGCGTTGGCGAGCGCGAACAGCGGCACCACGACGTAGGCGGTCCACGGGTGCAGGACGTACTGCAGGCGCTCGTTGGGCGAGATCGCCGACAACACGCCCTCCCGCGCCGAGCGAGCCAGCTCCGGGGTGGGCTGCTCGCGAAACGAGCGCGCCAATGCGCTCGCGCGCTCCAGGTCCTCGCGCGAGGGCGGATAGGCGCTGCTCGCCAGCCCGATCGCGAGCCCCGAGATGACAGGGTCGATGCCCGATTCGAACATCGCCACCCACACGCCGATTGCGAGGATGACGGAGACGGGGCGCAGCCGCCGCGGCGCATAGCGCAGCGCGAGCAGGCCACCGAACAGCGCGAGCGCAACCGCCAGCGCCAAGAACGAAACGTGGGTGGTGTAGACGAGCGCGATCACCAGCAGCGCGCAGAGGTCGTCGACCACCGCCAGCGTCAGCAGGAAAACGCGCAGCCGCGTGGCTGCGCGCGGAGTGAGCAGCGCGAGCGCGCCGAGCGCGAACGCGGTATCCGTCGAGATGGCTGCTCCCCATCCATGAGCGCCGGGACCGCCGGCATTGAACGCGAGGTAGATCGCGACCGGCACGGCCATGCCGCCGAGCGCGGAGAACAGGGGTATAGCCACGCGCCGACGCTCGCGCAACTCGCCGAGGTCGAGCTCGCGCTTGGCCTCCAGCCCGACGACGAGGAAGAAGAACGTCATCAGCCCCTCGTTCACCCAGTGGCGCAGGTCTGTCGCGATCCCACTGCCGCCCACCGTGATCGACAGCGTGGTGCTCCAGAGCGACTCGTAAGAGTGCGACCAGGGCGAGTTCACCCACACGAGAGCAAAGACCGTCGCAGCCAGCAGAAACAGCGCGCTGCCGGTTTCGGTGCTCACGAAGTCGCGGACCGGGGCCGCGAGATTGCGCGCCCAGGCCGTGCGCGCGTCGCTCGCGGCTTCAGCGGTGCCTGCCATCACGCCCGATTATCGCCGTGCCGCAGCGGGAGGGACCCGTCGCCGCGGCGGTGGGCGAGGGATCGAGCGCCGTGCGCTCCGTCCACGAGCGTCTTGCCAGCGCGCTGCGACCCGGATAATGCGCTGAAGCCTGAAACGCACTGAGACCCGATGACGCTCGATGAGCCGGGCGAGGCGTGGGAGAATCTCCGCGGTGCCCACACAGCTCAGGTACGTCGACCCCAACCGCCCGCGCAGCTCCTTCAGTCGCGCCTATGCCGCGTTTTCGAGCACCCGCCTGGGCAGGTTCATCTCGGCCAACGTCGCGTGGAAGGTCGATCCGTATCTGATGCGAGCAACCCGGGGACGCCTCGGAATGGGCATGGTCCTCCCCACCGCCCTGCTCGAAACCCGTGGCGCCAAGAGCGGCGCGGTGCGACGCAACGCGGTGATCTACTTCCACGATGGGGACCGGGTCACGATCGTCGCCTCGAAGGCTGGTGCGGAGAAGAACCCGGCGTGGTTTCACAATCTCAAGACCCACCCCGACGTGAGGTTCGGCGGCGTCCCCATGCGAGCCACTGTGGTCAGCGACGAAGCCGAGCGCGACAGGCTCTGGGCGCTCGCCGACCGCGTCTTTGCGCCCTACGCCACCTACCGCCGGGAAGCGGCGCAGGCGAACCGGAGGATCCCGATCGTCCAGCTCACCGCACACGGGTCAGACGGCGCCGCATAGCCATCGCTCTCGCTCACCACGCAGAAAAAGGGGCGGGAGGTGGTGGCTGGTGGAGTTCTCCCGGTTGTCGACGGCTTCGCGGGTGCTGCTCAGATGCGCTCGGTGTTGCGTGGCTGTCCTGGCACGGGGATGGCAACCACGTCAAGCCCGTCGATGCCGGCGAAATCCGTCGGGTTGCAGGTGTAGATCGGCAGGTCGTTGGCGACGGCCGTGGCAGCGATCATCGCGTCGTAGGTTCGCGCAGCGGCCTTGCGACCGGCGCGCCGCAACGAGGCGGCCACACTGCCGAACGCCCGAGCGGCATCCGCATCGAACGGAAGCGGCTTGAAGTCCGCCTCCGCCTGCTGGAGCTGAGTTTGCCGGGCAACACGTTCGCTCTCCTCTTTGGCGAGAAGCGGACCGACCGAAAGCTCGGCAAGCGTCACGGCCGTGATGAGCGGTTCCGCAGGGAGCGTCCTTGCGTCCGCAAGCTTCTCCAGCAGGATGACCGTCGAGGTGTCGAGTATCCCGCGCGGGTGCGACGACGCCTCGCTCACAGGCTTGAGTCCAGCAGCCGGTCAACATCTTCACGAAACACCACGGGATCTACAGACGGCAGCCGCCGCCAGCGGCTCAACAGAGCCTCCGCAGGAAGCCCACGAGGCGATATCGCCCGCAGCTCGGCAACAGCCTTGCCCGAGCGCGTGATCGTGATCTGCTCGCCACGCGCGGCACGATCCACGACATCGCCACCGTGGTTGCGCAGATCTCGGATGCTGACCTCAGCCATGCGATGAGTGTATCACGCGTGATACAGTGCCACTATCGACCGTTGCGAGCTTCCCGCCACCGCCTGACTCCAACAGCACTTCAATCGGGGCGATTGGTGGTGCTTGGCTCTGCGGCTGGCGATTCGCGGGGTCGTGTGCGGTTTCGTGGGCGGTCTGGACGCTTCGCGCCGCCTCGGCTCCGCGTCTGAGGCGATGGATCTTGCCGCCTTCGTCCGCAAGCGCTCCTAGCCTTGGCGCATCGCCGAGCGCCACGTCATAGCTGAGATTCGCAACCCCGAGGGCCATCTCGTGCAGATGGACGAGATAGCCTGGAATCATGTGCTTGACCAGCATGTCGAGATGAGCGAGTACCTTGCAGAGACGATGGCCGCGATAAAAGCACCGGATCACCGCGAACCAGACCCCCGAGCAGGACGCGAGCGCTTCTTCCGCCGGGGAGGCCCGGAGCGCTGGATTCGGGTCGTCACCGAGTTCAGCGGCAGCGCGGATCGTGTCGTGACGGCGTTCCCGCAGTCCGACGATCCCCAACAGGGAGGCTGGCAACGATGACCGTCCACGTCGGCCCATACGAGTTCGATCACGTCTCCTACGACAACGACGGCGACGTTCTCTACCTACGCCGAGGCGAGCGTCAGGAGGCAGCGGAGACATTCGGCACCCCCGAGGGCCACGCCGTGCGGTTGGACGAGAATCGAGAGGTCATCGGCATCACGATCGTCAACGCGAAATGGCTGGTCGAGCGTGACGGCAAGATCACCGTCACCGTTCCCAGCCTGATCGAGACGAATGCAGACGAGCTCGCGGCAGCTCTTGCCGCCGCCTGAGCTGCCCCCCCCGGATGGCGCTCTCGGGCGCCCATAGGCAACGCCCGGCATGTTGGCCTCACCGAAGACGCTCCGCGTGGTCTTCGTGCGGGAACCTCTGGACAGGGTCACCAGGGTCGAACAGCCTCGTCGGGTCAAGCGACCCATCCCATGGCTGATTATGAGAGTGCGCCTCGATCCCGGCAGCACGTCCGCTGGCCGCGTGGGCGTAGGCTCCGACGATGCGGTCGAGCGCGCGGCCTTTGTCGCGGTGGCCGTACAGGCGGCGGACGAGGTTGCCTCCGTCCTGGTGGCCCAGGGCGATGGCGACGTCCTCGGAGGACATCTCCAGCTCGTTGACCATGTACCAGCCCGCGAAGTGCCGCGTCGCCAAATAGAGGCTTCCCTCCCACCCCGCGGCGGCACGGACGGCTTTCCAGTGGTAGGCGCGGGAGCTTGGCGTCCAGTGCTCACCGCGCAGCGAGACGAAACAGAACTCCCCCTCATGCGGCAGGCCCTGCAGCGCCGTGCGGGCATGGGCGGTAAGCGGCGCCTCCCTGCGCAGATGGTTCTTCGGCGTGTCAAACCGCCGCGTCGCTGCGCTGAACTGCTGGGCGACCACGATCCTGTCCCGGCCGAAGTCGATCCGCTCCCAGCGCAGCGCGTCAAGCTCCCCCGGCCGCAAGCCCGTGAACGCCGCGACCTGAAGCCACGCCGCGAACGACGGACCCGACAACCTCCGCGCGTGGCCGACCAGCTCCCAGACCTGCCGCTCGCTCGGCGGCTGCTGGTCACGCCGGCCCTTGCCCCTCGAGATGCCGAGCTTCTGAAACGGGTTACGGCCGATCAGCCGGCCCGCCTTCACCGACGCCGCATCGTTGAGCATCGAACACAACCCCTGCACCGAGGAGGAGCGACCACCGCCGGCGAGCCATTGGGCGACGATCTCATCCCCCACCTGGCCGATCGGCACATCCCCGTAGCGCTCCACGAAGCCCTTCGTCAGCTCCCTGCGGCGGATGTCGCTCGACTCCTTCGGCCTGGCGAACAACGGGTCGGTCGTCCAGCGCTCCCAGAACCCCCGCACCGTCACCTCCCGTCCACGGGCATACCCCAGGCGTTCCCTCGCCCTCACACGCGCCTGCTTGGCCTCCGTCTTCGTCGCAAACGTGCCGGGACCGCCGAGCACCCCGGAGACGCTGACGTTCTTCCCGGTGGCGGGATCGTAGACCTGCGCCCGCCAGCGACCCGACGGAAGGCGTGTGACGCTCACGCCGCCCTCCTACGCCCCGATGCCCACGAGATTGCTTACGAGACCCTGAAACGCCGTGTACGCCGCCCCCACGTCACCGACGGCATCCCCTTCAGCGACCATCCGGTCCACCGTCGCCAGGCTCACGCCCATGAGCGTCGCCAGCTCCCGGCGCGACACATAGCGCTCGCCCACCGGCGGCCACCGCGGCGCATCGACTGTGGTCTGGGGGAGATCGCCCTGGCTCATCCCCCTTACTGACCCTCAAACCCCGAAGCCGGCCATGTAATTTCTCTGGTGCCTGTTGGGGCCCTGTGGAAAGCGGGCTGACGGCCGTGAAACGCGGCGGTCATGCAGTGGCGTCCGGTGCCCCGTCGAGGGTGTGGCAGGCGACGGGATGACTCGATCAAACCGGCTGGCCCCTCGTGGGTGCCCTCCGTTGGATCTGTCTCCCGCCGCTTGCCACGGACGCCGCTATGACTTCATAGAAGCGTGCTCATTTGCTCGACATGGCTTTGTCTAGCGGCCTCCACATCACCAGCGCCAACCAGCAAAGGAGACCAAAACTCATGATCGCAATAGGCGTGGACACGCACAAGGAGCAGCATCTCGCCGTCGCCCTGGACGACCTCGGACAACTACTCGCAGAGATCGCCATCACGACCAATCCGGCCGGCTACCGCAAGCTCGTCGACTGGCTCGCGGGACTCGACGGGCAAGTGCTGGTCGGCATCGAGGGCGCCGGCAGCTACGAGGCAAGACTATGCGAGTACCTCCAGGCGAAGAGGGTCGAAGTGTTCGAGGTCGAGCGCCCGCGCCACCGCGAGCGCCGCACCGGCAAGTCCGATCGCATCGATGCTCTGCTGGGCACCAAGAAAGTCCTCGCCCGCGACGGCCTATCGACCCCCAGAGGATCCCGGGACACGCGTGGCGCCACAAGTGCTGCTCGTCGCCTACCCAGCTCCGTCATCGGCGAGCGCTCACGGCTCTACAACCAGCTGCAAGCCCCTTCACGTCAGCGCACCCGGCGCTCTGCGGGAAAGGACCAGCCCAGCCCGCAACGGCGCAAAGCTCGCCGATCGCCTCACAGGGATGCGCACACCCCCACCGCGAGCTCGCAGGAGAACACCACCCTGCAGGTGCTACGCGACATCGCCAACCGCACCAGGGCACTCGACACCCAAGCCAACAGCTACACCCGCGAAATCGAGGAGCCTGTCCGGTCTATGACGCCCACGCCCCCTAGAGGAACCCGGCGTCGGGCCGATCTGCGCCGACAAGCTCCTCGCATTCAACCCAGCCCGCTTCACCAGCGAGGCGGCATTCGCACGCGCCAACGACACCGCACCACAACCCGCCTCCTCCGACAAGACGATCCGCCACCCACCCAGCCGCAGAGGAGACCGCCAAATCAACGCCGCGATACACACAATCGCCTCCCCCGATCAGTCCACCACACCCCCAGCCGCGACTACATGCAACGCCGCATCACCGAAGGAAAAACCAAACGAGAGGCCATGCGCTCCCTCAAGAGATACCCCCCTCCCGCCACCTCTACAACCAGCTCACAAAAACACCCTTGACAACATAGAAGCATCCACCCAATTCTCAAATCGCCCAGCGGCCCCCCACGAAGACCATCCTCAGCGAGCGCGCACCAGACCACCCGACGAGCCCAACCCCCCGCGCTGCAACACCCCTACGCCAACCCCCAAACGAACTCGTTGCCCACGCAACGACCCCAGCACAGACTATATCCACCCCCCTCCGGGGGAGCACGATTTCTGTGCTCGGAAGGCCCGCAGCGTCCGGGCTCACACCTAACGTGCCGGTGTGACCACAGGCCTCGGGACAGCCGCAATCGCGGGCGGCGCCGCAGTGATTGGAGTGCTCTGCGGAGCGCTGCTAAATCGTCGCAACGAGAAGCAAGCTGAAGCCGATCGCTTGCTTGTGTCAGCTCTCAATGATGCGATGATTGCCATCGCTGAGGTAGCTCAAGGCGGTGGCCGCGAGGCCACGGTCCGCTATGCCTCCGCAAAGGCGAGGATCGCGCTATATGCCTCGCCAGTGGTTGTGACTGCCTTCCGCCGGTTTCAAGACGAAGCCAATACTGCCACCGCTGAGGGCCGCGCGCTATTGATCGATGTCGTGCTTGCGGTGCGCAGCGAACTTGGGAAGCAGGCCACCAACCGGGCCGACATAGAAAAGCTCGTCTTTGACCGCGAAGGCACCGCCAGAGAGCCCGATGATTGATGGACTCCGCCCAGGATCGAGTTGACGATGCGCTCACACTCTGGCAAGCCGGACGCCGGGAGGGAGCCTTTCTGCTGGCCATCGTGGCAATAGTCGTGAGAGCCCGCGAGGACTTCCCGAAAAACCCATGGGCGAGGCGGAAAGCTTTCGTCGATACATCGAATCCAAATTTCCAACTCGTCTCTCGGTCGAGTATCGAGGCAGGCTCTGGCCAATTGAGCAAGTCTTCTACAAGTGGTTTCGCTGCGAACTCGTCCATAGCACTGGCCTGCCCATAGACGTCGGCTTCACCGATGACGAGACACCCGGCGAACTGAGCGTCAGAGCCGGCGGCGCACCGGAATACAAGCTGCTCGTCTCACCCAGCTGGTTCCACCAGCTCGTTGCCTGGGCACAAGAATGACATTGCAAAAACGGACCAAAGCTGGCGCGTGCGGTCGCGCGGACCTCGCGTGTGCGGTCCGTGTGCGGTCGGCCGCCAAACCGCGAACCCCAGCGACCCCGCCACCACTGGCCCCACCCCAACCAAACCCCACTCCCCAAGCCAATCCCGAAGCTAGGGAGGCCCCCAGTAGCCACCTGACTCCAACAGCAATTCAATCGGGGCGCCCGGATTCGAACCGGGGACCCCCTGCTCCCAAAGCAGGTGCGCTACCAGGCTGCGCCACGCCCCGTAGCTCTAAGAGTAGGGGTTGCTACGGCATCGACACCACCCAGGGACGCCAGGGAGTGCGGCCAGCCCTTCGCAACCAGGAGATGCGCCCCACCCGCTGCTAGCCTCCGCCCCCGTCATGGTCGATGTAAAGCCCCTGCGCGCCCTGCACTACAACCTCGCCCAGGTGGGCACCCTGGCCGACGTCGTAGCGCCGCCCTACGACGTGATCGACGGCGCGCAGCGCGAGGAACTGCTCGCCCGCTCCCCCTACAACGTCGCGGCGGTGGACCTCCCCCAGGCCGAGCCGGGCGGGGCCGATCCGTACATCTCCGCGGGCGACCGCTTCGACAGCTGGCAGCTGGAGGGCGCGGTGACGCGCGATGAGGAGCCGGCGATCTGGGCGCACACCCAGCAGTACACCGGCCCCGACGGGGTGAGTCAGACACGCCGGGGGTTCTTCTGCCGGGTGCGGATCGAGGAGTACGGTCCGGGCGGGGTGCGCCCGCACGAGCGCACGCACCCGGGGCCGAAGGAGGACCGTCTGCGCCTGACGCGCGCGACGCGGGCCAACATGTCGCCGATCTTCTCGCTCTACTCCGATCCGGCCAGCGCGGCGTGGGAGGCGCTGCGCCCGGCCACCACAGAGGCACCGTGGGGCGAGGCGCAGGACGCCGAGGGCACCGTGCACCGCGTGTGGCGCGTGAGCGACCCGCAGGCGATCGCCGCTGTGCAGGGGGCCACGCGCGGGAAGGAGCTGCTGATCGCCGACGGGCACCACCGCTACGAGACCGCGCGCGCCTACGCGCAGGAGGTGGGCGGGGAGGGAGAGCACCAGTACGTGCTGATGTGTCTGGTGGCGCTGGAGGATCCGGGGCTGACGGTGTTTCCGACGCACCGCCTGGTCAAGGGGTTGGACGCTGAGCGCATGCGGGCGCTGACCGACGCGCTGGGGCGCGACTTCGAGGCCACCGAGGTTGACGCCGGCGAGCTGGCGCCCCCGCCCGGCACGGGACCGCTGCAGCTGGGGTACATCGACGCCTCCTCCAAGCGCCCCACGCGCCTGAGGCTGAAGGACCAGGCGATCGCCGACGCGGCGCTGCGGGGCCACTCCGAGGCCTACCGCCACCTGGATACGGGGATCCTGGAGACACTGTTGCTGAAGGGGGCGTTGGGACTCAGCGACGAGGACATCTCCCACCTGCACAACTTCGGCTACGCCCGCACGGCCGGGCAGGCACGGACGCTCGTGGAGAGCGGGGAGTACGACGTGGCGTTCCTGATGCGTCCCACGCCCGTGGGGCAAGTACAGGCGGTGGCGCAGGCGGGCGAGAACATGCCGCCGAAGTCCACGTTCTTCTTCCCGAAGCTACTCACGGGCCTGCTGTTCAACCCTCTTTCATGATGCCCGCACCGCAGTACCATGTGAAGTGGGGAGGATCAGAGGAGGCTATGAGATGGAGGGGCTGATCAGGATGAAAGCCACTGCTCGACGTAACGACGGCAGCTTCAAGCACACCATCCAGGTGCGCGACCACCAGGTGCTCGTGGACGAGCCGTTGGAGTCCGGAGGGGACGATGCCGGGCCCGACCCGCAGGAGCTCTTGGCGGCAAGCCTGGCCTCGTGCACGGCGATCACGATGGAGATGTACGCGGCACGCAAGGGCTGGGACATCGGCCACGTGGAGGTGGAGGTGCAGTACAGCCCCGCCGAGCGCGGCTGTCCCACGCGCTTTGATCTGGTGCTGCGCCTGCCCGACGAGCTGCCGCCGGAGCAGGTGGAGCGCCTGCAGGTGATCGCCGCGAAGTGCCCCGTGCACCGGGCGCTGGACGGCGAGGTGATGTTCTGCGAGCGCGTGGAGCACGTCCACTTGGCGTCCGAGCTGGGACGCTGAGCACCTCCCCAGATCTGATTCCCGCGGCGGTGCTCGTGCCGCTGTTTCTCGCTGGGGACGAGGAGCCCCACGCGGTGTTCACCAAACGGGGGACGGGCCTGCGCCGCCACGCCGGGGAGATCAGTTTCCCCGGCGGCCGGCGCGACCCCGAGGACGTCGATCTGAGCGACACGGCGCTGCGCGAGGCGGAGGAGGAGATCGGACTGGCCCGCACAGACGTGCAGCTGCTGGGCACGCTTGAGCCTACGCCGACGTATGTGACCAACTACGTGATCCACCCCTTCGTCGGGCTGGTTCCGGCAGGGCGAGTGTGGGAGGTATCCCCGCGTGAGGTGGACGCCGTGCTGGAGCTGCCGCTGCGCGCGCTGCGCGAAAGCAGGACGCGCACGCGCCTGGAACGCCGCGGGATCTCGTTCGAGACCGACGCCTACGTCCTGGGGGAGCACCTGATCTGGGGTGCCACGGCGCGCATCCTGGAAGAGCTGCTGGAGCGGGTGGAGGAGCTCATAGGTATGGAGACAGGGCGGCGCGGGCAGCGCGCTGCCAGGAGTCCGGATCGCGCGGATCGGCCGTGAGCGCGATGGCCGAGATGGCGTTGCGAGCAGCGACTTCCTCCACCGACTGGCGCCCCTCGCCGATCGCGTAGGCTTGTGCCGCGACCCCCGAGCCTGCGGCGGGCGCCTCGTAGAGAAAGCCCCGCATGGTGGAGTCCACGGACGCCCCAAGAAAGGCGGACAGACGGGACACGTGCAGGTCTCGCAGCTCCTCGGGCGGACCCGTGGCGGTGGCCAGCAGCCAGCACACGACTGCTACGCCCTCCAGCGCCCCCCGCAACGTGCCCAGGCGGTTGGGGTCGCCGATGAAGCACTCGGCGCCCGTGGCCTCGATCTCCCCGCGGCGGGCCTCCGAGCGGGTGACGATGCGCGCGGCGTGGCCCTCAGAGACAACCTCGGCGGCCAGCTGCCTGCCTCGGCAACCACCGCCGAGGATCAGGAGTCGGGCCACGGCCGGCATGCTACGTCAAGTTAAGTTCGAGCGCCGCTGGAGAGGTATGGGTAGCGACGCTCGAATGCAATAAGAGAAACACAAATGAACAAGTTTGTCAAGCGAGAAGTGGAAACGATGTAGGACCGAGACTGCTCAGGTCCCGGCTGACCCGCAGCGAGCGCGAACAGGCGCTCGAATACCATGCCTGGGCGAATGGCCGAGACCGCCCCCCCAGCCCCCGCCCCCAGCGGCGACGTCGTGACGATGGACAAGGTGGTCGCGCTGTGCAAGCGCCGCGGCTTCATCTTCCCCTCTTCGGAGATCTACGGCGGGGTGGGCTCGACCTACGACTACGGGCACTACGGGGTGCTGCTGAAGGGCAACGTCAAGAACGAGTGGTGGCGGGCGATGCTGAACGAGCGCGACGACATCGTCGCGCTGGACTCCGCGATCCTGCAGCACCCGCGCGTGTGGGAGGCCTCAGGGCACCTGGCGGGGTTCACCGACCCCTTGGTGGACTGCCGCGCGTGCGGGCAGCGCTTCCGCGCCGACCACCTGGCGGACCTGCCGTGCGGGCGCAGGCCATCCAAGCACCCCGGCGAGACCTCGGAGTGCGACCTGACCGAGGCGCGCGACTTCAACCTGATGTTCGAGACGACCATCGGGCCGGTCAAGGAGAGCGGCTCCACGGCGTACCTGCGCCCGGAGACGGCGCAGGGGATCTTCGTCAACTTCAAGAACGTGCTGCAGTTCTCGCGCAAGAAGCCGCCGTTCGGGATCGCGCAGGCGGGCAAGAGCTTTCGCAATGAGATCACGCCCGGCAACTTCATCTTCCGCACCAGGGAGTTCGAGCAGATGGAGATGGAGTACTTCGTACCACCGGCGGAGGCGCAGCGGTGGTTCGCGCACTGGCTGGCAGAGCGCGAGCGGTGGTACACGGAACTGGGCATCCGCCCCGACCACCTGCGCCTGCGCGCGCACGAGCAGGACGAGCTGTCGCACTACTCCTCGCAGACGAGCGACGTGGAGTACCTGTTCCCGATCGGCTGGTCGGAGCTTGAGGGGATCGCCAACCGCGGCGAATTCGACCTAAAACAGCACGCGGAGCACTCGGGCGAGAAGCTCGAGTACTTCGACCAGGCAACCGGCGAGCGCTATATCCCCCACGTAATCGAGCCGGCCGCAGGGGCGGACCGGGCGACGCTGGCGTTCCTGGTGGACGCCTACGATGAAGAGGAGGTGGCAGGCGAGACGCGCACGGTGCTGCGCCTGCACCCGCGCCTCGCGCCCGTCAAGGCCGCCGTCCTGCCGCTGTTGAAGAAGGACGGGCAGCCCGAGCTGGCCCACGAGGTCCACCAGGCGCTGCGAACGCGCACCGGAATCGGGATGGTCGAGTACGACGAGGGCGGCTCGATCGGCAAGCGCTATCGCCGCCAGGACGAGATCGGCACGCCCTACTGCCTGACCGTGGACCACCAGAGCCTGGAAGACCGGACCGTCACCGTGCGCGACCGCGACTCGCTAGCCCAGGAGCGCGTGGCGATCGACGCGGTGGCCGAGAACATCGAGCGGCGCCTGAGCACGCCCTGGAAGACGCCCAAGCTTGGCTGACCCAACCAGGAATCGGTAGCGTCCCACCCCCCGACGCTCGCCCGCCACGACCGCCCCGCCACGAACTAAGGAGAGACATGGACTTCGACCTGACCGACGAGCAGCGCCTGATCAAGGACACCGCGCGCGAGTTCACCGACAAGGAGGTGGTGCAGCAGGCGCGCGAAAACGCGCGCAACCACCACTTCGACCTGGAGCTGGTCAAGAAGATCGCCGACCAGGGGTACCTGGGCGCGATCGTGCCGCGCGAGTACGGCGGCGCGGGGCTCGGGTACATCGACTACGGACTCGTGGTGGAGGAGATCGGCCGCGGGTGCAGTTCCATCCGGACGGTCATCAGCGTGCAGACCTCGCTGGTGTGCAGCGCGATCCTCAAGTGGGGCACGGAGGAGCAGAAGCAGCACTACCTGCCGAAGCTGTGCAGCGGCGAGTGGCTGGGGTGCTTCGGCCTCACCGAGCCGGACACCGGAAGCGACGCCGCCAACCAGCGCACGCGCGCGACCAGGACCGCCGAGGGGTGGAGCATCAACGGCGCGAAGATGTGGATCTCGATGGGCAACTACGCCAAGGTGGCGATGATCTTCGCGCAGACGGACCCCGCGAAGGGCCACCGCGGGCTGGCGTGCTTTCTGGTGGACACCGACCAGCCCGGGTACCAGGCGCAGACGATCGAGCACAAGATGGGCCTGCACGCCTCAGACACCGCCTCGATCGGCCTCGACGACGTGAAGGTGGGCCCCGACGACGTGCTGGGCGAGGTCGGCGACGGCTTCAAGGTCGCGATGAGCGCGCTCGACTCAGGCCGCTTCTCGGTGGCCGCCGGCTGCGTGGGCATCTGCCAGGGGTGCGTCGAGGAGTCGGTGAAGTACGCCAAGGAGCGCGAGCAGTTCGGCCGCCCGATCGCCAGCTTCCAGCTGG
The DNA here is from genome assembly GCA_963844765.1 of uncultured Solirubrobacterales bacterium. GTDB lineage: Bacteria > Actinomycetota > Thermoleophilia > Solirubrobacterales > Solirubrobacteraceae > Palsa-744. The sequence continues at coordinate 48,414 of CAWJPN010000001.1, read as the reverse complement.
TGCAGGCGATGATCGCGGACATGGTGTTGAAGACCGACGCCTCGCGCATGCTGGTGTGGCGCGCGGGGTTCCTCAAGGACAAGGGGCGCCCCAACACGCTGGAGACCTCGGTCGCCAAGCTGCACGCCACCGAGGCGGCCGTGGAGTGCGCGAACACCGCGATCCAGGTGCACGGCGGCGCAGGGTATGTGGACGACCATCCGGTGGAGCGCTACTTCCGCGACGTGCGCGTGACGACGCTGTACGAGGGCACCTCGCAGATCCAGAAGCTCATCATCGGGCGCGCGATGACAGGGATCAACGCGCTCGTACCGTCCTGAGGCCATTTTTTGGGGGGAGGGCCGGCATAAAGCCGGCCAGCGGGCCGCGCGTGGCCCAGCGTTCGGCCGTGGGAACGCAGACGGCAAACGACCCCCGACGGTGAGCACAGCGCGTGGCCCATACGCGGCCCCGCGCGGAGCAAGCTGTAGGCTGCCGCCCCGATGGCCACAGACAGGGCGCAGACGATCGGCGTACTCGGCGCGGGCACGATGGGGGCAGGCATCGCCCAGCTCGCCGCAAAAGCGGGGGCAAGAACGCTGCTGCACGACCCGATCCCCGCGGCGCTGGAGCGCGGCGCCCAGCGAGCGCGCGAGGGGCTGCGGAAGGAAGCGGCCAAGGGCAGGCTGAGCGAGCAGGACGCGCAGGCCGCGGCGGACAGGCTCCAGGCCGTGGACAGCATGGAGGATCTGGCTCCCTGCGATCTGGTGATCGAGGCTGCGCCCGAGCGCTTGGAGCTGAAGAACGAGCTGTACGCGGGCCTCTGCGAGGTCGTGAGCGAGGAGTGCGTGCTGGCCACCAACACCTCCTCCCTGCCGGTGACGGCCGTCGCGGCAGCGGCGAGCCACCCCGAGCGGGTGGTGGGGATGCACTTCTTCAACCCGGCGCCGGTGATGCGCCTGGTGGAGGTGATCGCGGGGATGCGCTCGGGCGAGCGCGCGCTTGAGCTGGCCACCGCCACGGGCGAGGCGATGGGCAAGACCGTGATCCGCGCGACCGACGGCCCGGGGTTCCTGGTCAACCGCTGCAACCGGCCGTTCGGGCTGGAGGCGCTGCGAATGCTGCAGGAGCGCATCGCCGACGTGCCGACCATCGACCGCATCGTGCGCCAGGAGGGCGGGTTCCGCATGGGCCCCTTCGAGCTGAGCGACCTCGTCGGCGTGGACACAGGGTTCGACGTGTCCAAGAGCTTCTACGAGCTGGGCTTCGGCGAGCCGCGCTGGCGGCCGTCGCCGATCCAGGCGCGGATGGTCGCGGCGGGGCTGCACGGGCGCAAGAGCGGGCGCGGCTACTACGAGTATGGGGCCCACCCACCCGACGCCCACCGCCCCGAGGACCCAGCGCCGCCCGAGCCACAGCGGCCCACCGACGGCGAGGGGCTGGTCGTCATCTGCGGCGAGGGGGTGCTCGCGGGCGAGCTGCGCACGGCCGCGACAGAGGCGGGGTATGAGGTGCGCGGCCCCCACGACACCCAGCGCGAGCTGCCGGCGCTGATCGTGGAGTGCGGGCTGGGCGAGGAGGACTCCCCGCGCGGGGCGCCCCGCCTTGTGCTGTGCGACAGCGGCTCGCTGGCCGCGCTTGACCCGGGAGGACCCTCGGTCGGCTTTCACGTGCTGCCCCCCTTCGCGCAGACGGGGCTCGTGGAGCTGACGCGCAGCGACTCCTCCTCCCCAGTCGCCGCCGCGCGCGCGGAGCGGTTCTTCGCGGCGCTCGGCAAGCACACCGCGTGGGTGGGCGACGCGCCGGGGCTGGTGCTGGGCAGGATCGTCTGCCAGGTGATCAACGAGTCGGCCTTCGCGCTGGGCGAAGGGGTGGGCAGCGCAGAGGACATCGACACCGGCATGACGCTCGGCATGAACCACCCGCGCGGCCCCCTCGCGTGGGCGGATCAGATCGGCCTGGACCACGTGCTGAACGTGCTGGAGGCGCTGTGCGAGGAGTACCGCGAGGAGCGCTACCGCCCGGCCCCGGCGCTGCGCCGCCTGGTGTTGGCCGAGCGCCTGGGCCGCGACGTGGGCGCCGGGTTCTTCGAGTACGAGGGCTAGGCAAAATGCCTCATCCGATCCCGACCCTTTCTCCGACGCGGATCGTGAGCTGGCCGAGGACAGGCAATCTCACGTTCGCTGCCACCCGCGCGTTTTGCCTTCAGTGAGCGCCCCCCTCCCCCCCTTTCAGCGCTTCCTCGACACCCACCGCGACGAGGTGTGGCGCTTCCTGGTGGCCTCGGTCGGGCGCACGGAGGCCGAGGACTGTTTTCAGGAGACGTTCATCTCGGCGCTCGACGCCTACCCCCGTCTGCGAGCGGACTCCAACCTGCGCGCGTGGGTGTTGACGATCGCCCACCGCAAGGCGCTCGACGCCCATCGCGGGGGCGCTCGCCGGGCGCTGCCGGTGGCGGAGGTCGCCGAGGTGGCGGATGGCGGGGCTCAGGGCGGACCTTCAGGCCCCGGGGGAAGACGGGCGAAGCGCGCCACGCACGTGAGCCCAACCGCCGAGTCCCCACCAGGCGCGCTGCGCGACGACGGACTGTGGGAGGCCGTGCACGGCCTGCCCCCGCGCCAGCGCTCGGCGGTGCTGCTGCGCTACGTGGGCGACCTGCCCCACCGCGACATCGCCAAGGCGATCGGCTGCTCGGAGGACGCCGCGCGGCGCTCTCTGCACGAGGGCCTGACCAAGCTCAGAGAGGTGGTGGCGGCATGAAGGACATCGAGCAGATGCTGCGCGATGGCGCCCTGTCCACACCGGTCCACGAGGAGGAGGCTCAGGCCATGCAGGCAGCCCATGCTTTCAGCGCACGCGTGACGAGGGAGGGACTGGCCGACATCGCCTACGGCGTCGTCGACTCGCCCTTCGGCACGCTCACGGCCGCCGCGACCGACGAGGGCCTGGTGCGCCTGGCCTTCCCAGAGGAGCCCTTGGACGAGGTGCTCGACCGTCTCGCCGCGAAGCTCTCACCCCGCATCATCGAGGAGCAGACCCGCTTCGATCGAGTGCGTCGCGAGCTGGACGAGTATTTCAGCGGCAGGCGCCGCGACTTCGAGGTGCCGCTCGACCGGGTGCTGATGAGCGCCTTCGCCAAGCGGGTCCTCGCGGCGACCAGCGCGATCCCCTACGGCAGCGTGAGCACCTACAACGGGATGGCCACCGCAGCGGGCTCCCCGCGCGGCTCGCGCGCGGCGGGCAACGCGCTGGGCTCCAACCCGATCCCAGTGATCGTGCCCTGCCACCGCGTGCTGCGCACCGGGGGCAACCTCGGCGGCTACGGCGGCGGGCTGGACAGAAAGCGCTGGCTGCTCCAGCTGGAGGGCGCGCTCACGCCTCGACTGTGAACGATCGCATACCTCCACTGGCCATCCGACTGCCGCGTCCACCAGCTCCGAGCACCCCCTCCCCGGCCGAGCGCCACCTCCACCGGCTATCCAAGCGCCCACAGCAGCAGGTGAGCCGGCACGAGCGAGTAAGCGTCGCCAAAGCGCAGCTCATCCCTGCTCGCCACCACGACCGGACGTCCCGGGTGAGCCTTGGCGATCGCGGCAGGCCCGCGGCGGTCGATGTTGGCGCGGTACTTGACCTCGACCGCATCGAGCGCGCCGCGGCGGCCGGCCACGAAATCGACCTCCCCGCCTTTGGCGGTCTGCCAGATGTGGAGCCGCTCGGGAGAGACGAAGGTTTCGATCGACCGCTCCCGCGGCTCGTAGCGTCGGTAGAGCGCAAACCCCACGATGTTCTCGATCAGGGCGGGCACGTCGGCGACAAATCCCGGAACGTGGTCGAGCGCGATCGTGTGCAGCAGGGGGTCGGCGAAGAAGACCTTCTTATCGCTGGAGAGGCTGCTGGTTTGCGTGGCGGCTTTCCAGAAATAGGCGATGAAGAGGAAGTAGCCGCCTGCCAACAGCTCGATGTAGTCGCGCAGCGTCTGGTGGCTGGCGGCCCCCCTACCTCGGCTCAGGGGGACGTCCATCTCCCTCGCCATCCTGCTCCAGTTGGTCTTGGAGCCCAGCGAGCTCAGTACGCGCTCCAGCAGTGCGTGTGTGGCGGGGATGCCCGCTCCCCTACGTTGCACCTCCCGTACCAGCGAGTCGTACAGCACGCGCCTGACCGCCGCCGACGGTGCGGGAGCGCCCGCAACGGCCTCGGCCACGGCGGCTGGCAGACCGCCGAAGAGCATGTAGCGATCCAGGGCGTCCGCAAGCGCGGGCCCGTGCAGCCGAGCATCCAGCAGCGTCTCCCGTCCTTCTGGAGCGACGAGCTGGGCGACGGTCAATTCGGGTGAGTCAGGGATTGAGGGATCGACGGCCCGCGCAAACCTGGCGAAGGACTGCGGCAGCGCGAGGTGATCCTGCCCGGCGCCGCGGCGTCCGGGCAGACGCTCCGCCGCACCCCGCTGCAGGTCGATCGCCGAGGACCCGGTGCACACGACCACGTCCTCGCGGATCGACCCGTCGTCCCACAACGCCTTCACGGCGCTCTGCCAGCGCGAGAGAGCCGTGACCTCGTCAAGCAGGAGCAGGCTCGGACCCTGGTGTCTGGCGAGCGCCTTCGCCCGCATGACGGTTTCGGCGAGCGCGGCGTGCGGCTGGCCCTCGATCAGGTCGAAGGTCAGATAGATCACCGAACGTGGCTCTCGGCCGGACCCGATCGCCCGCTCTACGAGCAACTTGAGAATCGGTGGTTTTGCCGACCTGACGAGGACCGCGCAGACCGTGGATACCCCCACGATCGAGATCGAGCCCCACCGCGAAGTCAGCCGGAAAGCAATTGGGCTGCCTTTTCAGCAGCGCCAGATGAGGATCCGTCGCCTCCCAGCCAGGCCTGCTCCACCAGCTGTTCTGGGCCAGGATCTGATCGTCGCCAAGAGCCATTCAAGCGGCAAGATACCAGTTTTGCAAAGTTCAGTACCCTATTCTGCCAGTCGACTCCCAAGATAGGGACCTTACTTTGCAAATCTTTGCTCCAAACAGGTACCCTGCTTTGCCCACGTCCACTCGGCGCAGGCGCTCCGTCCAGCGGCATCTGTCACGTCCTCAGCGGGCTGGCGAGGGGTCCACAGGCGCGTACTGAGCTTCGGCCGGGTCGCCCATCGGCATCCCCTCGGGTACCGGGATCCCCGGCGTGTCGCGCAGGTACCACTCGGCGTCCAGCGCCGCCTGACAGCCCGAACCGGCGGCCGTCACGGCCTGGCGGTAGGTGTGGTCCACCAGATCCCCCGCACCGAACACGCCAGGGCGGTTGGTGCCGGTGGAGCGGCCCTGCACCTTCACGTACCCCCCGTCGTCCAGGTCGATCTGGTCCGCCACCAGGGCCGACTGGGGCTCGTGGCCGACGGCGATGAATGCGCCCGTGGCCTCCAGCTCGCGCGTCTCCCCCGTCTGCGCATTCTCGAGCACGGCGTGCACCAGCACGCCGCTCTCGCCACCCTGGAAGCTCTTGACGGTGTAGGGGGTCAGGAACTCGATGTTCTTCTGCGCGCGGGCGCGCTCCAGCATGATCTTCGAGGCGCGGAACTCGTCGCGGCGGTGCACCACGGTGACCTTGCCGGCGAACTTGGAGAGGAAGATCGCCTCCTCCATCGCCGAGTCCCCGCCGCCGACGATGATCGTCTGCGCGTTGCGGAAGAAGGCCGCGTCGCAGGTGGCGCAGTAGCTCACGCCGCGCCCGCCCAGCTCCTCCTCGCCAGGGATGCCGAGCTTCTTGTGCTCGGCGCCCATCGCCAGGATCACGGTGCGCGCCTGGTGCTCGGTGTCGCCGACCCACACCTTGTGCACGCCGCCGGGCTCCTGCGCAAGCTCGACCCGGTCCACCTGCTCGCTCACCAACCGCGAGCCGAAGCGCGCGGCCTGGTCGCGCAGCTTCTGCATCATCTCCGGTCCCATGATGCCCTCGGGGAAGCCTGGATAGTTCTCGACGTCGGTGGTCTGCTGCAGCAGCCCGCCCCACGCCCACCCCTCGATCACCAGGGGGTTCAGGTTCGCACGCGAGGTGTACAGCGCGGCGGTGTAGCCGGCGGGGCCGCTGCCTATGACGATCACATTCTCTACGTCTGCCATCAGGTGCCTCCTACCGCTTCGCTTCGCTTTACTTTGTAAAGTATAGCCCTCGGGCCTGTAGCTTCGTCGCGCCAGCGAGCCACCGTACGGCGCAGCTGCAAGTACGCCACCAGCCCAGGGACAGTCGGCAGCCAGAAGGAGATGCCGCGATAGGCCAGCACCGCCAGCACAGCCAAGTGGAAGTCCACGCCGAACGCCACCAGCGCGCCGATCATGCCGCCCTCCACGCCGCCGATGCCGCCCGGCACCGGCAGCAGGTTGCCGAACATCCCCACGAAGTACGCCATCCACAGCACGGTGAACGGCGGCGCCTGCCCGAAAGCGTGAAAGCACGCCCACAACACGCAGATTTCAAAGCCCCACCAGCCGGGGGCGCCCAGCAGCCGCCAGTCGCGCGTGCGCACCAGCGCGATCGCCGTGCGCACCCCGCTGGCCGCCAGCGCCGGCGCGGTGGCCAGGCGCGCCGTCCAGTGTGCCACGCGCCCCGAGCCTTCCGCCCAGCGCCCCAGCCGGCGCTCGAAGTCCTGCGGCAGCAGCGTCACCGCGCCCGCCGCCGCGAGCAGCAGCGCGCCGACGATCGCCGGCACGATTGTGATCGCAAAGGACCCACCGCCGGGGAACAGCCCCGTTCCCAGGCCCAGCCCGGCGAGCACCAGCGAGCCGGCGTAGATCACGTACAGCAGCACGGTGAACGCCACCATCCGGCACGCCACCAGCCGCGCCTCCATGCCCGAGCGCCGCAGCGCCCACGCCGTCAGCGCGACGCCCCCCGCGCCCGCGGTGGCGAACAGACGCGTCGCCACCACCCCTGCCATGGTGATCTCATAGCTCTCGCGCCAGCCGATCCGTTCCGACTCGCCTCTGCGCACGAACACCGCCTGGAAGAGCACCACGTAGGCCGCGAAGGACAGCGCCTCCGCCACCACCCCCACGGCGATCCACCAGCGCTCGGCCCCCTCGATGCCGTGCACCGTGTTGCCCACACCGGAGATTTTCGGCAGCACGAAGTAGAAAAACCCCACCGCTGAGAGCACGAACAACACGGCAGAGATCGCCCGTCTGCGCGTCAGCTGGACGCGCGGCATCTCCTCCTCATGAGCCGCCTCGGGCGGTGTGCTCGGCAGAACGCGCTCGGCGCTCACTGCGCGACCCCCCCTCTCTTAATTAAAAACCGACCGCTAGCCATGCGCGGCCTCCTGCAGCGCGGCGAGGCCGCCCCCCACCCGGGACAGCGCCGGGCCGACCCACGGCTCCAGCTTGCGCACCGCCGCCGTCAGCGCCGCGCCCGCCAGCAGGTCGGCCACGTAGTGCTCGCCGAGGTACACCAGCGCGAAGCCCAGCGTCGCCGCGTACGCGCTCCCCAGGGCGCCGGGCAGCGGGCCGATCTCAGCGAGCAGCAGTGCGGCCATCACGGATGTGGCGAAGTGCAGCGAGGGCATCGCAGCCAAAGGGTTGCCTCCAAAGACACTGTAGAGGGGCCCCCAGCCGTCCTTCCAGAAGGACTCGCCGTATTCGACCATCATGCGCCGCACCGCGGGGTGTCCGACCTGGCGGTGCGCGACCGAGGTCGCATACCACGGCGGCGCTGTGGGCAGCACCCAGTAGACCATCGCGCCCACGTCGAACACCGCGTAGGTGAGCACCGCCGCGCGCGGAAAGCGGCCGGGGTGGCGCACCAGGATGTACGCCAGCGAGCCGTGCGGCACCATGAACCACGACCAGTGCGCCCACACCAGCACCTTGTCCAGCGTGCGCCACTGCTGTGCGCCGTCAGCATCCAGGCGCCGCGCCAGCCGGCGTTGCAGGCGCACGGTGGGCAGCTCCCCCGCGCCGAGCACCCGATCGACGTCGATCGGGTAGTCGATCCGCACACGCTCCGCCTGCGCCGCCTCGTCGTCGTTGGGCGTTTTGTACGCCGCCACATACGCCCACATCTGCAGACAGCAGATCGCCACGTTGCGCCGCGGACTGGGGCGCATCGCCACCGACAGCCCCACGGGCGCGGCGAAGGCCACGGTCTGCGTCGCCAGCGGCGGCACTCCCTTGATGTGCTTGCGCAGCAGCGGCGCCATCACGCCCGCCGCCACCACTGCCCAGGCGGTCGCTTGCATGGCCCTCGACCTCCGCACCGGGGCGAGTATATGCCGGCCCTCAGGCGACCCTTACCCCGGCGGCCTCCACCAGCGCTTTGACGACCGTGCTGGCCGGATCGGCCTCGGGGTGCCACTGCACGCCCAGCACCCACGCGGGGGCGGGCAACTCGATCGCCTCCGGCAGGTCGTCCACCGTCGAGTAGCCGCTCACTTCCAGCCCCTCCCCCACCCGGTCCACCCCCTGGTGGTGGTGGGACTTGGTCGCGTGGGCAGTCTCGCCCGCCGCGCGCGCCGCCAGCGAGCCCTCGCTGAGGCGCACGTCGTGGTCGGCGTTGTCGAAGGTCCCCGGCTCGCGGCAGTGCTCGTGGTGGCCCATCAGCTCCGGCAGGTGCTGGGAGAGCGTGCCGCCGTAGGCCACGTTGATCAGCTGCATGCCGCGGCAGATGCCCAGCACCGGCATTTCGCGCGCGATCGCCGCGCGCACCATCGCGATCTCGAAGGCGTCGCGCTCGGGCACCGTGCCAAACGTCTCGGCGTGGCGCTCCCCGCCGTATGAGGCCGGGTCGATGTCCGCGCCGCCCGCCAGCAGCAGGCCGTCGATCAGCTCCAAGGCCTCGCTCGGGTCATCGGTGAGGAACGGGTCGGGTGCCAGCAGTACCGCCAGCGCGCCCGCGCGCTGTACCGCGTCCACGTAGCTGCGCGGCAGCAGCACGGCCTGCTGGTCCCACACGCTCCACTGGGCCCGCTCCAGCGCTGTGCAGATGCCGATTCTTGGCCTTCCCATGCCGCACACCATAGGATCTGGCGGCCCATCTTGCATCAGGCAGGCCGGCGGCCTGCCATGCACTACCAGCCGTTTTGGCGCCAGGAGAGACCACGATGAGTCAGCCCACCACCACGCTAGAGACCGTCAACGTCTCCGTCTCCGACGGAGCCGCCACGATCGAGCTCAACCGCCCGCAGGCGCTCAACGCCTGGAACCACCAGTTCGGGCGCGACCTGCTCGCGGCTTTGCGGGCCGTTGCGTCAGACGACGCGGTACGCGCCATCGTCATCACCGGCGCGGGCCGCGCCTTCTCCTCGGGAGCCGACCTGAAGGACGTCAGCGGCGGGCGCCTCACGCCCACCGGCCGCCCTGATGTGCAGAGCACGCTCAACGAGATCTACCACCCCATCATGCACGCCATCCGCGAGGTGCCCAAGCCGGTGGTGGCGGCCGTCAACGGGCCCGCCGTGGGCATCGGCTGCTCGCTGGCGCTGTGCTGCGACCTCATCTACGCCGGCGCCAGCGCCTACTTCCTGCTGGCCTTCGTCAACATCGGCCTCGTGCCCGACGGGGGCTCCTCGCTGTTCGTGCCCACACGCGTGGGCATGGCGCGCGCCACGGAGATGGCCATGCTCGGCGAGCGCATCGGCGCCGAGCAGGCGCTCGCCTGGGGCCTGGTCAACCGCGTCGTCTCCGACACGCAGTTGCGCGAGGAGGTCGCGGCGCTAGCCGCGCGCCTGGCCGCCGGGCCCACGCGTTCGTATGCGGGGACCAAGCAGCTGGTCAACAGCTGGCTCTATCAGCGCATGGACGAGCAGCTGGAGCTGGAGGCCCGTTTGCAGGGAGAAATGGCCGAGTCAGACGACTTCGTGGAGGGCGCGGTGTCCTTCCTGGAGAAGCGCCCGCCCCGATTCACGGGCCGCTGAAAGCCCCCGCCCACCCCCGTTGAAGCGCGTTCCGCCCCGGCCTGAATAGAATCTCGCCCGCCTTGAACTTCCTCCTCCCCCATCTGGCGTTCTTCACGCCACCCGACTCCAGCGGCTCGCCCAACGCCGTCGAAATCGACGGCCTCTACAAGATCACGCTGTACATCGCCCTGGTGATCTTCGTGCTGGTCGAGGGCGCGCTGGGCTACGCGCTATGGCACTTCCGCAAGCGCAAGGGCGCCGTGGCCGCCCAGATCCACGGCAACACCCGCCTGGAGCTCGGCTGGACGATCGGCGCGGCGCTGATCCTGGTGGCCCTCGCGGTGTTCACCTTCGTCAAGCTCTCCGCGATCCAGGACCCGCCCAACTCCGGGCCCGAAGGCGCCCAGCTGCTGGGCTCGGACGGCGGCCCGCTGCTGGCCACCGCCGACCGCCACCTGCCCCCCAACGGCCGCTCGCTGAACATCAACGTGATCGGGCGCCAGTTCATCTGGCAGTTCGTCTACCCCGGCGCCAACGAACCGGACGGCCTGGGCGCGCCCTACTCCTACGAGGAACTGGTGGTGCCCACCGAAACGACCGTCACGCTGGACGTCGTCTCCTCCGACGTGGTGCACTCCTGGTGGGTCCCCGCGCTCGGCGGCAAGGTCCAGGCGGTGCCCGGCTATCACTCCTACACGTGGTTCAAGATCGCCCATCCGGGGATCTACCGCGGCCAGTGCGCCAACCTCTGCGGGCGCGGCCACGCGCGTATGATCGCCACCGTCAAGGCCGTGCCGCCCGCGCAGTTCGAAGCGTGGCTGGCCTACCAGAAGAAGCTGATCGCCGAAGCCAACGCGCTCGCCGCGGTGGCGCGCGCGAAGCTGCGCAACCAGGTCGGCGCCGGACAGGTCGAGAACCCCTAGGAGAACCCCGCCATGGCCACCTACACAGCCCCCATCCCCCAGATCGCGGCCCACCGCGCCGAGCACGAGGCGAGCGGCTGGACGAGCTGGTTCACGACCACCGACCACAAGCGCATCGGGATCATGTACATGGTCACGACGTTCGTCTTCTTCATCATGGGCGGCGTGGAGGCGCTGATGATGCGCCTGCAGCTGGGCGCCCCCAACAACACGCTGGTCAGCCCGCAGGTCTACAACCAGCTGTTCACGATGCACGGCACCACGATGGTGTTCCTGTTCATCGTGCCGATGATGGCTGGCCTGGCCAACTACTTCGTGCCGCTGATGGTCGGCGCGCGGGACATGGCCTTCCCGCGCCTGAACGCGATGTCCTTCTGGCTGCTGCTGGCCGGCGGCATCGTCTTCTACGCCTCGATCTTCTGGAACCCGCCGGAAGCCGGGTGGACCAGCTACACACCGCTGTCCAACGACTTCTTCTCCCCCGGCGGCGGCCAGGACGCCTGGATCTACCTGGTGCACCTCACAGGGCTCTCCTCGATCCTGGGCGCGATCAACCTCTACGTGACGGTCGCCAACATGCGCGCGCCCGGCATGTCGTGGGGCCGTCTGCCGCTGTTCGTGTGGGCGATCCTGACCTACTCGGTGCTGATCATCCTGGCGATGCCGGTGATCGCCGCCGCGGTGACGATGCTGCTCACCGACCGCCACTTCGGCACCCACTTCTACGACCCCGCCGAGGGGGGCTCGGCGCTGTTGTGGCAGAACCTGTTCTGGTTCTTCGGGCACCCCGAGGTCTACATCATGGTGCTGCCCGGCTTCGGCGTCGTCTCGGAGATCCTGCCCGTCTTCGCGCGCAAGCCGATCTTCGGCTACAAAGCGATCGCGGCCTCCACCGTGGCGATCGCCTTCCTCGGTTTTTTGACCTGGGCGCACCACATGTTCACCACCCCGATCCCCGAGGCGATCCTGATCTTCGTGATGTTCAGCTCGTTCCTGATCGCGATCCCCACCGGCGTGAAGATCTTCAACTGGATCGCCACGCTGTGGCACGGCACGATCGAATTCAAGACCCCCCTGCTGTTCTGCGCCGGCTTCATCGCGCTGTTCACGATCGGCGGCATCTCCGGCGTGTTCCTGGCGATCTTCCCCGTCGACTGGCAGCTCAACGAATCGTATTTCGTCGTCGCCCACATCCACTTCGTGCTGATGGGCGGCGCGGTGTTCACGATCTTCGCGGCGATCTACTACTGGTTCCCCAAGATCACCGGGCGGATGATGGACGAAACGCTCGGCAAGCTCTCCTTCTGGTTGATGTTCTTTGGCTTTCTGGCGACCTTTTTGATCCAGCACGTGATCGGCCTGGATGGGATGCCGCGGCGCGTGTACGAGTACGACAACGTCGGGCACTTGGCGCTCTACAACCTGATCTCCACCGTGGGCTCCTTCATCCTCGCCTCCGGCGTGCTCGTCACCGTCGTCAACGTGGCGCGCAGCCTCAAGGTGGGCGTCATCGCCGGCCCCGACCCCTGGAAAGCCAACACGCTTGAGTGGTTCACCACCTCGCCCCCGCCGGTCAACAACTTCGACGTCATCCCCCGTGTGCGCTCGGTCGAACCGATGAAGGACATCCGCCGCGAGGTCGAGCGCCGCAGCCTCGCCGGAGGCGAGGGCGCCTACGGCGGGGCCACCGTACCTGCCGGCGCCACGCAGGTAGGGGTGTAGGGTGTCGGCGTGTCTTTCGACGCCCCTGTGACGGACTCCCAGGCCGGCGGTGTTGCCGGCGCACTTCCGGCCCCTGCGACGGCGGTGCGTCACCTTTCGCCCGCCCGCCAGCTGGTCGGCGACTACATCGAGCTGACCAAGCCCAAGGTGCAGTCGCTGCTGCTGCTGACGACGATCACCACGATGTATGTCGCCGGCGATCCATCGCCACTGCTGGTGGCGCTCACCTGTCTTGGCGGCTACCTCTCCGCCGGCGGGGCGGGAGCAGTCAACCACTGGTTTGACCGCGACATCGACGCGCGCATGGCGCGCACCGCGAACCGGCCGATCCCCTCCGGGCGGGTCTCGCCGCGCGCGGCGCTGACCTTCGGCTGTCTGCTTGCGGCGCTCTCGCTGGTGGAGCTCTCTGTGGCCGTCAATCCGCTGGCCGCCGGGCTCTCCTTCGCCGGCTTTTTGGGCTATGTGTTCGTCTACACCGTGTGGCTGAAGCGCCGCACGCCGCAGAACATCGTGATCGGCGGCGCTGCGGGCGCCGTGCCGCCGCTGGTCGGCTGGGCCGCCGTCCAGGGCTCCGTGGGCGGGCTGGCGGTGATCCTCTTCTTCATCGTCTTCTTCTGGACCCCGCCCCACTTCTGGGCGCTTTCGCTGCTGATGAAGGACGAGTACGCGAAGGTTGGGGTGCCGATGCTGCCCGTGGTGCGCGGCGAGGCCGAGACGCGGCGGCAGATCCTGCTTTACACCGTGCTGTTGTATGCGGTCACGCAGTTGCCGTTCTGCACCGGCGCTTTGGGCGGGGCCTACCTGGCGGCCTCGCTGGTGCTTGGGTTCGGGTTCATCGCTGGGGCCGTGCGGCTGTATCGGCGCGCGGATCGACGCAGCGCGCTTCAGCTCTACCTCTTCTCGTTGGCCTACCTTGCTTTGCTTTTCGTCGCGATGGTCATCGACGTACATCTATAGACTTCAGCGCACGATGAATCGACGCCTTGCACGCAGGAACATCCGCACCGGAGTGGTGATCGCGGCGGTTTGCATGTTCATGTTCGGACTTACGTTCGTGGTGGCCGCGATCTATATTTCATGAGCCCGCTTGACCCGCAGATTCCGCCGGCTGGGGAGGAAATCCACCTGCCTGGGCCCAGCATCCTGCCGTTGCTTACGACAGTGGGGATCACGTTGGCGGTGATCGGCATCACGATCAGCCGTATCCTGGTGGTCATTGGGGTGATCCTTACGATCGTCTGCGTGGCGCGCTGGATCGCCGACACGCGCCGCGAAGTCGACGAGCTTCCGCTCGACCACTGAGCTAGCCGGCCGTCGCGCTGGCCGGCACGGGGCAGATCGCGCCGTCGTCTGTCCAACAACGCACGATGTCGCGGACCGAGAGGATGCCTGCAGTCTCGCCTCCGTCCAGCACGATCAGGTGGCGGAAGCCGCCCTGCACCATCGCCGCGGCGGCCTCCTCCAGGGACCAATCGGGGGCGGCGTAGACCACGTCGCTCGTCAGGTGCTCGGCCACCAGCTCGGTGTCGGGGTCCTGGCCCGCGCCTATCGCGCGCAGGACGTCTCGCTCGGTGAGGATGCCCGGGCCGTGGCCGTCGGGGTCGACCACCACGGCGGCGCCCACGCTGCGCTCGGACATCAGCCTGGCGGCGGCGCGCAGGGTGTGGCCTGGTCCCACCGAGACGACCATCTGACTCATTCCCTCGTGTACCTGCACGGACGCCTCCTTTCTCTTCTTGCAACGATTGTCTCAATGTAGTGGAGAGAGGGTCGCGCGTCAAGCGATCGGACATGCCAAACCGGGGGATCGTGCGTGTCGATAGACGGCGGATATACGGCGCTGGTGCGTATCGAAACGCACCAGCTGACGAGACGTCCGCGAAGTGGTTAGGATCAGCTCATTCCGATGGAAGGTCTCACGACAGACCCCGCGGAGCACCCGCCGAGCGGCTCACGGCGCTCGCTTATCGGGGCTGCCATCGCCGCGATGGTCGCGACCGCGATCGGCATCTGGTTGAGCTATGTGATCCACTGGTTCCCGGTCGCGGCCTCCACCCAGGCGCACAACACCGACACGCTTTACCACGTGCTGGTGATCGTCTCGATCCCGATCTTCGTGCTGGTCGTGACGGTCATCCTGTACTCCGTCTGGCAGTTCCGCATGAAGCCCGGCGAGGAGCTGAAGGATGGGCCTCCGATCCACGGCAACACCCGTCTGGAGGTGCTGTGGACGGCGCTCCCGGCGGTGCTGCTGGCGGGACTCGTCGCCTACTCCTTCGTGGTGCTCTACAACAACGAAAAGAAGCCCAAGGGCCCGGAAATCCAGGTCAACGTGATCGGTCAGCAGTTCTTCTGGCGCTATGAATACCCGCCGTCGCTGACCGGCGGCGCGCCGCTGAAGACCACCCAGCTGTACGTCCCCGACAACGAGTCGGTCTACTTCAACATCCGCAGCGTCGACGTGATCCACGCCTTCTGGATCCCCGCCTTCCGCCTGCAGATCGACGCCGTGCCGGGCATCACCACCCACTACCGGGCCACGCCCGACCGGCTGGGGAGCTACCCGGTGATCTGCAACCTGCTGTGCGGGGTCGGCCACTCGCTGATGCGCTCCACGATCCACGTGGTCAGACCGGCCGTGTTTCAAAGCTGGCTGAAGGCTCAAACAACCGCCGCGGCTTCAGTAAAGTGACCGACCTATGATCGCCAAGTTTCGTGCACCGGGCTTCTACCGCGGCGGACTGGGCTTCGTGCTGGGGATCGCCTTCGCCGTGGGCGTCACGTGGCTGGTGCGCATGAGCACCGGCCACAGCACCTACCCGCACTACCTCAAGGGCGAAGCGATCCTGACGGTGTCGCTGCTCGCGGCGCCGATCTTCTTCCTGTTCGGCTTCGGCGGCTTCGATTACTGGCTCTACTGGGCCGCGGGACGGCCCACGCGCCCCGAGGACCACTCCGGCCACGGCGCGCACAGCTGGCGCGACTACTTCCGCATCAACACCGACCACAAGGTGATCGGCATCCAGTACACGGTCACCTCGTTCTTCTTCCTGCTGGTCGGGGGGCTCTTGGCGATGCTGATGCGCGCCGAGCTGGCCCAGCCGGGAGCGCAGTTCGTGGACGCCAACACCTACAACGGGCTGTTCTCGGTGCACGCCTCGCTGTTGATCTTCCTGTTCATCATCCCCGTCTTCGCGGGCCTGGCGAACTTCGTGCTGCCGTTGATGATCGGCGCGCCCGACATGGCCTTCCCGCGCCTGAACGCGCTCTCCTACTGGCTCTTGCCGCTGGCCGGCATCATGATGCTCTCGAGCTTCCTGGCACCCGGCGGGGCCTTCGCCGACGGCTGGACCGCCTACACGCCGCTGTCGATCGACGCGCCGATCGGCCAGGATTTCTTCACCGTCGGGGTGCAGTTCGCGGGCGCCTCCTCGATCATGACCGCGCTGAACTTCCTGGTCACGATCATCACCATGCGCGCGCCGGGGATGAGCTTCTTCCGCATGCCGCTGCTGGTGTGGGCCAACTTCGCGACCTCCCTGCTGGTGGTGATCGCCACCCCCTTCGTGGCGGCCTCGCAGTTCTTCATCCTGCTCGACCGCTCGCTGGGCTTCAACTTCTTCGACGCCGGCAAGGGCGGGGACGTGCTGATGTACCAGCACGTCTTCTGGTTCTACTCCCACCCGGCGGTCTACATCATGATGTTGCCCGGCTTCGGGATCGTCAGCGAAGTGATCGCGGTGAAGTCGCGCAAGCCGATCTTCGGCTACCGCATGATGGCCTTCTCGCTGCTGGCGATCGTGGGGCTCGGCTTCACCGTGTGGGCGCACCACATGTTCACCTCGGGCATGGCCGCGTGGGTCCGCTACCCGATGGCGATCACGACAGCGATCATCGCGATCCCGACCGGCATCAAGATCTTCTCCTGGCTGGCGACGCTGTGGCGCGGCGTGCTGCACCTGGACACGCCGATGCTGTTCGCGCTGGGCTTTCTGGTGACCTTCTCGGCGGGCGGCATCAGCGGCATCATGCTGGCGATGGTGCCCTTCGACATCCACGCCAGCGCCACCTACTTCGTGGTCGCCCACATCCACTACGTGCTGTTCGGCGGCTCGCTGCTGACGATCTTCGCGGGCGTCTACTACTGGTTCCCGAAGATGACCGGGCGGATGTTCGACGAGCGCCTGGGCAAGTGGCACTTCTGGACCACATTCGTGTTCTTCAACCTGACCTTCGCGCCGATGCACGTGCTGGGGCTGGAGGGCATGCCCCGCCGCGTGGCCACCTACGACGCGAAGTTCGCCACGCTCAACCTGCTGATCTCGCTCGCCAGCTTCGCGCTGGGCGCGAGCACTCTGATCTTCGTCTACAACATGATCACCAGCTGGCGCGGCGGCCCGCGCGCGGTGGCCAACCCCTGGCGCGGCATGACGCTGGAGTGGCAGGTCTCCTCGCCGCCGCCGATCTTCAACTTCGACCGGGTGCCCACCGTCGTGGGCGGCCCGTACGAGTACGGCGTGCCCGGCGCTGTGCACGGCATGTTCGCCCCGCCGCCGGTGCCGGCCACGGTGGGCACACGAGAAACGGAGCACACATGAGCGAAGTCCTGGTGGTCGCCAACCGCACCCTCGGCGGTGCCAAGCTGTACGAGCGGGTGCGCGAGCTGAACGCCGCCGGCGACGTGCGCTTTCGCCTGGTGGTGCCCCAGACCAGGCCCACGGCGGGCCTCGTGATCTACGACGAGGCGGTGCGCGAATCCGCGCAGGTGCGCGTGGACCTGGCGATGTCGCTGCTGGCCAGCGAAGGTATCCGGGCCCGCGGCGAACTCGGCGACCACGACCCCTTCGCGGCGACGATGGACGCGATCGCCGAGCACCGCCCCGACGAGATTGTCGTCTCCACCCACCCGGCCTCCCAGTCGGGCTGGCTGCGACGCGACTTGATCGAGCGCATCCAGCGTGCCTCGGGGCTGCCGGTGGAGCACATCGTGACCGACCTCGAGCACGAGGGACTGCCCTTCGCGGTGACGCTGGTGGTGGCCAACAAGACCTCCAGCGGCGAGGAGCTGCTGGAGTACCTGCGCGCCAAAGCGGCGGGTGAGGAGCGCCACCTGTTCATCGCCGTCGTGCCCCAGCTGCACGGCGGCGGCACGGCCCCGCGCGAGGCGCGCATCCGCCTGGCCGCGATGCTCGAGCGCCTGCACGCCGCGGGGTTGTTGAGCGCGGGCATGATCGGCGACCCCGACCCCTACACCGCGGTGATGAACGCGTTGGAGCTGTTCAAGGTCGATGACATCGTGATCTCCACGCTCCCCGGCGAGCGCTCTGGGTGGATGCGCTCGCGGCTGATCGAGCGCGTGCGCGGCGCCACCTCGGCGCCCGTCGAGCACGTCGAAGTGGACGTCAACGCCCCCGTCACGGCAGCGACGGCCAGCTAGCGCGAGATGGAGGCAGCCAGCATCACGCACGCGCCCGGCGGCGGCGAGCACCCCCACGGGGAGGAGCACCACGGCCCGCCGCCGGCCAACCGCAGCTCGCGCGTGGAGCCCCAGCTGCTGGGGATGCTGCTTTTCATCATCTCCGAGGTGATGGTCTTCGGGGCCTTCTTCACGGCCTACTTCTTCATCCGCATCGCCCAGGGCGACACCTGGCCCGCGCCGGGCACGCACCTGCCGGTGACGGTGGCCGCCTTCAACACCGCGATCCTGGTGTCCTCCTCCTTCACACTGCACTGGGCCGAGTCCTCGCTGAAGCGGGACAACCGCTTCGGCCTGAAGGCGGGCATGGTGATGACGTTCCTGCTCGGCGCCACCTTCCTGTTCATCCAGATCAACGAGTACGCCAACATCGGCTTTGCGCCGCAGGACACCGCCCAGGCGACGATCTTCTACGGCCTCACCGGCCTGCACGGCGCGCACGTCACGATCGGGCTGATGCTGCTGCTGATCGTCTGCATCCGCTCCTTCCGCGGGCACTACTCCTCCGACCAGCGCCGCGGCGTGGAAGTGCCCGGGATCTACTGGCACTTCGTGGACGCGATGTGGCTGGTCGTGTACCTGACGGTCTACGTGGCCTGAGCCGGGCAGACCCGCCCCCGCCTCCGTGTCGAACCCGGAACCATCCGCCGACCCAGTGCCGCCCACGTGTTGAACCCGTTGCGCTCGGAGGGCGAGGCCTTCCGCCTGCTGCTCTACCTGATCGCGGTCTTCATCGCGATCGTCGTCCTCATCGTGGTGCTGCGCGCGGTTACTTGACGGTGAGGGTGCCTTCCATGCCTGCCTGTCTATGTCCAGGTACCTGGCAGAAGAAGGTGTAGGTGCCGGGCTTGAGGTTGAGGGTGATCGAAGAGGAGCCCTTGCTGAGGAACTTGGTCGCGCCGAGGACGGGGCCGGTGGGACCCGTGCCGGTCTGCACGGCGAGGTTGTGGGTGACCCCCGACATGTTGCCCATCGTGATCGTGACCGGGCCGGCGCTGGCG
This sequence comes from uncultured Solirubrobacterales bacterium, assembly GCA_963844765.1. Classification (GTDB taxonomy): domain Bacteria; phylum Actinomycetota; class Thermoleophilia; order Solirubrobacterales; family Solirubrobacteraceae; genus Palsa-744. The sequence goes on along the minus strand of CAWJPN010000001.1, from coordinate 29,439 downwards.
GTGGCCTTGTTGGCGGTGTAGGCCAGCTGGCCGGCTGGGTTGGCTTCGATCTGCAGCTTGCCTTCCTTCTCCACGGCCGGCTTGCCTGAGCCGGCGGGGGCCACGGCGCTGGCCAGCAGGCCCGTGTCCGGGCCGGGGCGATCCACCGACTGGGAGACGTAGGCCGCGATGTCATCGAGCGTCGCCCCGCTGGCGAGGCCGTGGGGCATCACGCCGTAGGGGTTGGGGTTGAGCACCTGGCCGTGCACGACGCTCTCGACCGTGCTGCGCCCGAGGCCTTCGGCGAGACTCTGGCGGAAAGCTTCGTCGAGGTTGGGGCCCACGATGCCCTTGGTTTCCGCGCGCGCGAGGGTGTGGCAGGAGCCGCACTTGGCCACGAACTGCTGCTTGCCGACGATCAGGTTGGGGTCGGAGTAGCGCTTGGCCGAGCACCCCCCGCAGGCGAGCGCCAGGCAACCCGTGCCGAGGAGCACCCCGAGACGACGCAGACTCCTATCCCCTCTGTATCTCCCGTCGAACATCGACGCGCCAACTCTATCCTAAGAGCCGGTTGCGCTGTGTCGAACGTCACGATCTCGCCAGGCCGTCAAGTTCTCGCCAGATCGTCAAGTTCCCCCCTGGCGGCAGCGATAACTCCCGCTGCCACACCCTCCCAGGACCAGTGCTCGCGCACCGCGGCGACCAGCCCGGCGCGCGTGCGGGAGCGCAGCTCTGGGTCGGCTCCCAGCCAGCCGGTGAGGCACGCCGCCAGCGCGGGTACCGCTGCGTCATCGATGGGAAAGGACAGCCACCGCGCGGCCTGGCTGGGCACGTGGCGCGCCAGCGTGTCGCTGACCTCGGCCAGCCCCGAGTGCGCCGCGCTCACCGGCAGCGCCCCGCAGGCCGCTCCCTCGGCCGCCACCATGCCGAACGCCTCGGGGAAGATGCTGGGCACCACAATGGCCTCGCACGCGGGCAGCAGATCGACAAGCTCCTCGTGGTCCAGGCGCCCGGTGAAGAGGACCCGCTCTCGCACGGGGTCAGCCACCGCTTCCAGGCGCTCACGCTCGGGGCCGAAGCCGACGACGAGGAGCCGTGCCGCCGGCTCGCTCGCGAGCACCAGCGGCCAGGCGGCGAGCAGCAGATCCACGCCCTTGTTGACGATCAGCTTGCCCACGAACACAACCAGTCGGTCGCGGTCCGGCTCCACGCGCTCGAGTGCGACCCCGGCTGTCAGATCGTCACGCGCGAAGGCATCCCCACCGTCCGACGTGGACACGCTCGTCGACGCTCGTGCAGCGCTTGCCCGTAGACGGGCCGCCAGCGCGCGCACCCCCGCGACCGCCTCCCGCGCGTCGCGGGGCTGAAAGCTCTCGACGTCCACCCCGGGCGGCCCCAGGCGCGTGCGCTCCTCCACGGCGGGGTCGCCAAGCGCCTCCCACAGGCTGAGGGCGGTGTGGCGCGAGCCGACGAGGACGGCGCTGGCGCCCTCGATGCCCTCGCGCGCGAAGCCCAGGAAGCGCTCGGGGTGCGGCTTGACGGTGTACTCGAGCGCACTGCCGTGCACCTTGACCGCGTAGGGCACCTCGCCGCCGAGCGCGCGCGCCAGGATCACCGGTCCCATCACCAGGTGGTTGGCCAGCGCCACCTCGGGCTGTACGCGCTCCACGACCTCGCGCACCGCAGCCACGTTGGCGGCGATGTAGCGATCGACCTCCTCGGGCGTGCACTCCGCAAACGGCTTTGCCTGGATGCCCTCATAGCGGTCCATCACATATACGGGCAGCAGATCGCCGATGTCCGGCCGGTAGACGGTGCAGCGCACGGGTTCGCGCAGCACCCTCACGTGCAAGCGGCCCTCGTGCCACTCGCCCACGGCGTCGACGAAGGACTGCTGCTCGGGAGCCCTGTCCTGGCAGAGCAGGTGCACCTCGTGGCCCTGGCCAACCAGCGCGGCTGCCAAGCGGGCGTTATAGACGTTCGAGCCGGTGCCGCCCAGCAGGTAGCCGTGGAAGATCAGGATGCGCATGGCAGCACAGCGCAGCCTACGCCCGGACGCCTCGCCACCACGCCTCGCCCTTCGCCCTCCGGCAGCCGCCTCGCCCTGCGCCACCTGCAGCCGCCTCGCCCTGCGCCACCTGCAGCCGCCTCGCCCTGCGCCACCTGCAGCCGAGCGCTTCGCTAGAGTCTCGCCCGTGAATAACGGCCAGCGCTACCGCCTGCGCAACCCCGCCAGCGGGCGTGAGATCCTGCTCGCGGCGGAGCCCGGTGAGATCTACGTCGATCGCGACAGCGGGTCGCCGATGGAGGTCGTGGGCAAGATCCTGCCGCTCGCCCCCTCCGCTTCGCAGCTGCCGTGGGCGGTGGAGAACCTGCGCTTCTGCCCGTGGTGCGACCAGCTGGCCCAGCGGGACCTCAATGACTGTCCCACCTGCGGCCGGCGCATGGGGCCGCTGTGAGCGCAGCTTCCCGCGCCTCTCGTGTAGCCATTGGCGCGACCGTCCTCACCATCTGCGCCCTGACGCTAAGCGCCTGCGGCGGCAGCTCAAGCGCCTCCGACGCGGTGCCCAAGAGCACGCCCAACATCATCCCGCCGACGAACACCTCGATCGAAAACGAAGCGCAGGCGGCCGCGGTGTCCACCACCTCGACCACCTCCTCCGGCTCCAGTACAAGCGCCTCGGGCTCGACCGGCGCGAGCGAATCCGGCGGCTCCACCGAAGAACCGGCCAGCAGCGGCGCGAGTGGAGGCACGGGCGCCTCGGGCAGTGGCTCCTCTGGCAGCAGTGGCAGCTCCGCGGCCGGCGGATCCACTGCGGGCGGCGCCGGCTCCGGCAGTAACGCCACAGGCGGCGGCTCGGGCTCCTCCGGCGCGACGAGCAGCCCCACGGGCGGCGCCAGCGCCCCCTGAGGCGGGGCTACGCCTGAGACGGCTACGGCGTCGCGCTACGGCGTCGAGATCAGCGTCGCGCTGTAAGTCAAACGCGCGGTGCGATAAAGGCAGTAGTACTGAACCGGCGAGCCGACCGTGGTCTGCGTCGTCTGCGAGCTGGTGCTGGTGCACTGGGTCTTGGGGCGACTGGCACGCCAGGACGTCGTGTCGGGATAGTTCAGCGCCAGCGCGGGGGCCCACGAGGGGACCGTCAGCGCCACGATGTCGCCCTTCTTGACGGGGATGGTGGTCGTCAGCGGGAACTGGGCGGTCTTGCCGAAGTACGGTTCGAGCTTGACGAGCGGGCTCTGGGCGATCAGCTTGTAGGTGAGGTTCGGGGTCCGCTGGGCGCGCAGGATCGCGATTCCCGCGGTCGCTTCGCCGCCCTCGTTGGCGTTGAAGAACTTGACCTGCGTGGCGTTGGGCTTGCCGAGGGTGATTGTCCAGGCCACGATCGTCCCTTCGCGCGGGGCCGCGAGGGGGTTGTGCAGCGAGCCGATCTTGACCTGGAAGCCCGTCGTGCGGCTCACGGCCAGACAGGGGCTGCCCGGACAGCTGGGCGGAGTGGTTGGCGTTTCGGGCGTGGTGGCTGGGAGGATGCCCACTTCGGTGAGCGTCGCCAGCGAGCCGGCGGGCAGCGCCAGGACGAGGATCGCGCTTGCGGCGAGGGCCAGCAGGGCTGCCAGGGATGCTCGAAACGGTCTCATATGGGCATTGAACACGGAGAAGGGGGCCAGGTAGCGGTCAGACGTCCAGTGGTTCGGTTCGACGTCGCAGCCCCAATTCCCCCTCAGGCGCTCGCTATTGGGCCTAGCGCCGCCGCGGCAGCGGCGATCTCGTCGGGGTCCCCCGGCGCCGGCGTCCAGGGCAGGCGCAGCGGGTCGGTGGCGTAGCGCGGGATCACGTGCACGTGGAAGTGGAAGACCGTCTGCCAGGCGACGGCGCCGCAGGAGTTGATCGTGTTGACCCCCTCGGCGCCAAGCCGCTCGCTCATACGCGCGGCGAGCCGCTGGGCGGCCACCGACACCGCCTTCAGGTCCTCGGGGTCCACACTCAGCAGGTCGCGGGAGTGCGCGCGCGGGATCACCAGCGCGTGGCCGCGCGTGGCGGGGTTGATGTCCATGAAGGCGACCGTGCGCTCGTTTTCGTCGACGATCGTGGCGGGCAGGACGCCGGCGAGGATCTTGCAGAAGATGCAGTCGGGATCGCTCGCGGACGCGGGCTCGTGCTCGGGTGCAGGCACATCGCTCCCGGAAGGCATCTCGGATGCGGGCAGATCGCTCACGGGAGGCATCCTAGAGGAGGGATCGAGCGAAATCGAGCGCCTGCGCCCTGCTCTGCACCGCGCCGGCGTACTGGGCCCGCGCAAGGTCCTCCAGCAGCTCCCCAACGCGCGGGCCGAGCTGGATGCCGAGCTCGCGCGCCAGCTCGTCGCCCCGCACCAGCGCGCGCGGCGCGCCTCCCTGCGCGCGCCAGCACAGGGCGTCGGCGAGCACGCTGCGCGCCAGGACCATGTGGGCCTCGATCGCCTCCGTGGCCCTGTCGCCGCGCGTGGCCAGGCGGTCGGCGACCGACAGCAGCGTGACGTCGACCTCCACGGGCTCGCAGGCGCGCAGGTAGTCGAACACCGTCGCGCGGGCGAGCGGTTGGGGCTCGTGCACGAGGAACCCCAGGCGCAGATGATGGCGCACGAGCGCAGCCACGTGAGCCTGCAGACGCTCGCTCGCACGCAGGCGGCCCAGCACCGCGCGCGCCAGCTCGGCCCCACCGGCGTCGTGGCCGAAGAACGTTACGCGCCCGTCCTCGCGCACCGCGCGCGTGGCGGGCTTGGCGGCGTCGTGCAACAGCGCTCCCCAGCGCAGCGCGCTGCCGCGCGTGAGCCCATCGGCCAGCGGCTCGGCCAGCAGCGCGCGGACATCCTCTGCCATCCGCCCGTCCGAGCCACCACCCAGTGACGCGGGGTCCTCCTGGAGAGCGATCACACGCTCAAGCACCTCCAGCGTGTGATCGTGCACGTCGCTGTGGTGAAAGCGGCTCTGCTGGATGCCGCGCAGCGCCTCCAGCTCGGGGAGCACGACCGCGGTGGCGCCGACCTCACCCATCAGGGCGAGGCCGCGCAGCGCAGCGGGCGCGTCGAGAATGCGGCGCAGCTCCATGAACACGCGCTCGGCCGACACAGACCCGAGCAGATGCGCGGCGGCGGCAGCACTGCGCAGCGTCTGCGGCTCAGGATCCAGCGACAGCTCGACGGCGATACGCACCATCCGCAGGACCCGCAGCGGGTCGTCTGTGAACGCGCGCGGCGCGACCATGCGCAGCCGCCGCGCCTCGATGTCGCCAAGACCCCCCAGGGGGTCGATCGGGGCGCCCCCCTGCAGCGGCTCGGCGACGGCGTTGACGGTGAAGTCGCGCAGCCTCAGGTCCTCCTCCAGGGACCCTCCGCGCAGACCCTCGACGTCGATCTGCCAGGAGCCGTCGCGGGCCACCACGCGCCAGGCGCCGAACTCTTCGGAGAGCGCAAAGCAGGCCGCGGGGCCACACGCTCGCGCCAGGACGCGTGCGCTCTCAGCCGGGTCTCCGTCGATCACCACGTCCAGATCCTCGGTGGGGCGCGCGAGCAGGCGATCGCGCACCGCGCCCCCGACGAGCCACGCCGTGCGCTCGCCAAGCGCCGAGCGAGCGGCCTGCAACACGTCGTCCACCCTCAACGCTCGCCGTCGTGGTGGTACCAGCGCTCCACGCGGCTGGTCAAACCGCAGGTGACCTCGTAGTTGATCGTGTCCAAACGCGCCGCGATCTGCTCGGCAGTGATCCGCTCGGGGCCCTGGCTGCCGATCAGGATGGCCTCCTCTCGCCGCAGCTGCGGGGCGTCTGGATCCGGGCCGAGGTCGACGGCGAGGCTGTCCATGCTCACCCTGCCGACGAGCGGGTAGCGGCGACCGCCGATCAGCACCTCGCCGTTGCCTGAGAGCCCACGACGCCAGCCGTCGCCGTAACCGGTCGGCAGCACCCCCAGGTGCGTGTCACGCGCAGCCAGGAAGTGGCGTCCGTAGCCGGTGCTCTCCCCCGCGGCGCAGGGCTTCACCTCGGCTACAAAGGAGCCCAGCTCCAGCGCCGGCTCCAAGCCGCGGGCGAGCGGGTCCTCGCCGAAAGGGTCCATCCCATACACAGCGATCCCGCAGCGGACCATGTCGAAGTGGGCGCGCCGCGCGCGCAGCGTGGCGGCGGAGTTGGCGGCGTGCAGCAGCACCTCGGGGTGCTGCTGTTTGAGCGGAAGCGCCCAGCGCTCGAAGCGAGCCAGCTGCTCCTCAAAGAAGCTGTCTCCGGGCTCGTCGGCGGTCGCGAAGTGGGTCATCAGACCAACCAGCTGGACGTGGGGCGCGGCGAGCGCCGCGGCGACCACGCGCGAGGCCTCGGCGGGGTCGCGCGTGCCGAAGCGGCCCATGCCGGTGTCGAGCTTGACGTGCACGCGGGCGCGCGTGCCGATCTCAGCGGCGAGCTCGTCCACCCAGCGCACGACGTCCTCGCGCCAGATGACCATGTCGACGCCGAGCACGACGGCCTCCTCCAGGTCGCCGAGGAGGATCGGCCCCATCACGAGCAGGTGCTCGTAATCCTCGTCGCTGAGCTCGCGGGCCTCATCGAGACTGGCGACGGCCAGGCACGTGGCGCCGGCGGCAAGCGCCGCGCGAGCACAGCGCGCCACACCGTGGCCGTAGGCGTCGGCCTTCACGACGGCGCACAGCCCCGTGGGGGCTTGCAGCTCGGCCAGCAGGCGCCGGCAGTTGCGTTCGATTGCCGCCAGGTTTACGACCGCCTTGGTCAAGATGGGCCCTCCACCGCCCTCGCGCCAGCCAATGCGCCTGCGCCGGAGCGCGACATGGGCTCCCCCACGCTCTCGCTCGCCCCGCGGGCGCTACCGAGCGCGGCGATCACGTCTGAGGCGAGCACGCCCTCCGCCGAACCCTGCGCGCGGGCCGCGAGGCGCCCGGCCTGGGCGTGCAGCCATACCCCGGCGCACGCCGCGGTGAAGGCCTCCAGCCCCTGCGCCAGCAAAGCCGCGATGACGCCCGTGAGCACGTCGCCCGTGCCGGCGGTGGCCAGCGCGGGACTGTCGCCGCGGCTGACTGCCACTCGCCCCGTCGGGGCGGCGATGAGCGTGTCGTCGCCCTTGAGCACGACAACCGCCTGCGAGCGGGCGCAGGCGTCACGGACGCTCGCCAGACGGCGGCTGGCGATCTCCTCACCGCCGCACTCCAGCAACCGGGCCAGCTCACCCGCGTGCGGGGTGAGCACCGTCGGCGCCTCACGCTCGGCCAGCTCCTCCAGGTGGCCGACGTGGGCGGACAGGCCGTCGGCGTCTAGCACCATCGCTACGGGGGCGCGCGCGGCCAACTCGCGCGCGAAGGCCGCCGCACCCGAACCGCGCCCCAGGCCGGGGCCGAGCGCGAGCGCGCCGCCTCGCTCCAGCAGCCCGAGCACCGTGGGAACTCCCTCCACCGTCAGCTCGCCCTCAGCGTCGGGCAGGGCGCGGGTCATCACCTCAAGCAGGGTGGCGGCAAGCAGCGGCTGAAGTGTGGCGGGCAGGCAGGCGGTGACATAGCCGGCGCCGGTGCGGGCGCTCGCCAGCGCCGTCATGCGTGGGGCGCCCGTCAGCTCGCGCGAGCCGCCGGCTACCACCACGTGGCCGCTTGAGAACTTGGTGGAGGCGGCGCCGCGGCGGGGCAGCTCGCGTGCAACCGCGGCCTCGAGCAGACCGACGGTGGGCTGGTCCGGGACCCTCCGGGGGGTGGGCGCGCCGCGGGGGATGCCGATGTCGATCGCCACCACCCGCCCGGCGAGGGCCTTGCCCGGATGGATCCATAACCCGGGCTTGGCGGCGTGGAAGGTGACCGTCAGCGCCGCGCGCACGGCTGCGCCCGAGACCTCACCGGTGGAGGCGTCAACACCGCTGGGCACGTCAACACTCACCACCGGCGCAGCGGCCGCCCCAAGCGCCTCGATCGCCTCCGCCACCGTCCCCCGCGGCACGCCCTCGAACCCGGTGCCAAGTAGAGCGTCCACGACCACCGCGGCGCCTTCGAGCACACCATCGAGAGCCGTTAGCTCCAGGGGACGCTCCCCAGGCAGACGCGCCAACTGGACGGCGGCGTCGCCGGAGAACTCCTCGACAGGAGCGGTGCACAACACCGTCACCGAACGCCCGGCCTCTCGCAGCAGGCGTGCCACCACCAAACCGTCGCCGCCGTTGTTGCCCTTGCCGCAGACAACCACGACAGGGCCGTCCGGAGCAAGCTCCTCGACCGCTCTATACACCCCGGCACCGGCGCGCTCCATCAGGTCCAGCGACGGCACCCCCTGCTCGATCGCCCAGCGGTCAACGGCGCGCATCTGACCGGCGTCAAACAGCGGGAGCAGCCAATCTGGCAGTGGCACCCCCGCGATGCTAGAGGGTGCCAGCGCGGACCTACTCGACGGTGACCGTCTTGGCCAGGTTGCGGGGCTGATCGACGTTCAGGCCGCGCCGCCGCGCAATCTCGTAGGCGAGCAGCTGCAGCGGGATGACCGCCAAAATGGGTTGCAGCATCCAGTCGATCGCGGGCACCGCCAGGGCGGCGTCGGTGTGCTTGAGAACCGCCTCATTGCCGGCCGTGGTGACGGCCACCACGTGGGCGCCGCGGGCGCGGACCTCCTGGATGTTGGAGACCAGCTTCTCCAGCACGGGCGAGTCGGTGGCGACGCAGACCACCGGGGTGGAGTCGTCGAGCAGCGCGATGGGGCCGTGCTTCATCTCGCCGGCGGCGTAGGCGTCGGTGGCGATGTAGGAGATCTCCTTCAGCTTCAGGGCGCCCTCCAGGGCTACGGGCAACCCGACGTGGCGGCCGATGTAGAGGAAGAAGTCCTTGTCGAACTCGGCGTCGGCGATGCTGGAGATCTGCTGCGCGAGCTTCTGCGAGCCCGTTATCTCGGCGATGCAGTGGGGCAGGCGCTTGACCTCGCTCACGAGCTCGGCCAGGCGCTCGGGCGGGAGCGTGCCGCGCAGCTCGGCCAGGCGCAGGGCGAGCAGGTACATGACGGCCACCTGGCAGACGAACGTCTTGGTGGCGGCCACGCTGACCTCCAGGCCAGCGCGCGTGTACAGCACCCCGTCGGCCTCGCGCGTGGCCTGCGAGCCCATCACGTTGGTGATCGCCAACACCGTGGCGCCGCGCTCGCGCGCGGTGCGCATCGCGGCGAGCGTGTCGGCGGTCTCCCCGGACTGGGAGATGCCGATCACCAGATCGCCGGGGCCGACCACCGGGTTGCGGTAGCGGTACTCGGAGGCGACGTCCAGCTCCACCGGGATGCGCGCCCACTCCTCGATCGCGTAGCGCCCGATCAGCCCGGCGTGGTAGGCGGTGCCGCAGGCGACCATCACGATCCGCTGGACGCCCGCCAGCAGCGCCTCGTCCAGGGCGCCCTCCTCATCCAGGTCAACGCCACTGCCACGCGCAGTGCGGTCGGCGATCGCCTCGGCGACCACGTCGGCCTGCTCGTGGATCTCCTTGAGCATGAACGTGTCATAGCCGCCCTTCTCGGCGGTGTCCTCGTCCCAGTCGACCACAACCTGCTCGCGCTGCACGGCGCGGCCATCAGCCGTTTCCAGCCGCACGCCCTCCGGCGTGAGCACCACCACCTCGCCGTTTTCCACGTACTGGACGGTGCGGGTCTGCGCCAGGAAGGCGGCGACCGCGGAGGCCACGAAGTGCTCGCCATCGCCACAGCCGACGACCAGCGGACACTCCTTGCGCGCGCCTACCAGCGTGGCGGGCTCGTCCAGGGACATGGCCACGAACGCGTAGTGGCCCTGCAACTCAGCGTAGGCCGCGCGCACGGCGGCGGCGAGGTCGCCCTCATGATGGTGGGCGACCAGGTGCGCGATCACCTCGGCGTCGGTTTCGGAGGTGAAGTGGCAACCCGCGTCAAGCAGGCGCTCCTTCAAGGCCATGTAGTTCTCGACGATGCCGTTGACGACCACGTGGATGCGGTCGCCGCTGTCGTAGTGGGGGTGGGCGTTGGCCTCGCTGACGCGCCCGTGGGTCGCCCAGCGCGTGTGGCCGATGCCTGTGGTGGCGGGCCGCACGGCGAGTGCGACGGCCCCACCCGAGCGCTCCTGCGCATCAGCCTGGGCGACCAGCTTGGCCTGCAGCGCGTCGAGGTTGCCGACGGCGCGCACCGCCTCGATGTGGTCCTCGGCGAGCACGGAGATGCCGGCGCTGTCATAGCCCCGATACTCGAGCCGACGCAGCCCGGCGAGCAGCAAATCTCGCGCAGGCCGGCCGCCGACGTAGCCAACGATGCCGCACACGCGAACGACGATACCAGCGGCCCCGAGCCCGACTCAAATGGCGTGGACACGTTTGGACGCGGCGCGCCCACGGGAGGAAAAGAAAAGGGAGAGGCCGGCTAACGCCGGCCCGCGGGCCGCGGCGCAGCGAGTCACTGCGAAGTGGCAAGAACACAGGACCCCGAAAAATCTCTGCCGCTAACCATGCCGAGCGCAGCGAGACCGCCTCGCGCCAACTCTGTGCCAACGCGGCCGGGCGCGAGCAGACCCCCCGGCGTCCTCAGGCCAGCGCGCTCTCCACCAGCGCCGCCAACCGCGAGCAGACCTCCTCGGCCTCCTCATCGGTGGGCGCCTCGACCATCACGCGGATCAGCGGCTCGGTGCCGCTGGGACGGACGAGCACGCGCCCGCGGCCGGCCAGGGCCTCCTCGGCGCGGGCCACCGTCGCCTTGACCTCGGCGGCGTGCTCGTAGGCGCCGCGGTCCTTGACGCGGATACCGACAAGGCGCTGGGGTAGCTTCTCCATCGCGTCGCGCTCGGCGAGGACGCGCCCGGCCAGGGCCTCCAGCACGAGCAGGGCGCTGGCGATGCCGTCGCCGGAGCGGTTGAAGCCCATCTCGATGATGTGGCCGGACTGCTCGCCGCCGAGAGCCCAGCCCCGAGCGCGCAACTCCTCAAGGACATAGCGGTCGCCAACCTTGGTGACGACCACCTCGATCCCCTCGCGGGCCATGGCGGTGTGGAAGCCGTAGTTGGTCATCACCGTCACCGCGACGCCCCCGCCGGGGAGGCGGTCGTGCCGGCGCAGGTGCAGCGCGGCCAGCGCCATAAGCTCATCGCCGTCCACCACCTCGCCGGCGCCGTCCACCGCCAGCACACGGTCGCCGTCGCCGTCGAAGGCGAAGCCCAATGCGTGGCCGCCCGCGCGAACCTGCTCGGCGAAGCGCTCTACATGGGTGGAGCCGCAGCCGGCGTTGATGTTGCGCCCGTCGGGGGCGTCGGCGACCACGTGCACGGTGGCGCCCAGGCGCCTGAAGATCTCCGGCGCTACGTGGTGGGTGGCGCCGTGGGCACAGTCGAGCAGCACGTCAACACCGCTCAGGTCCAGACCCTGAAAGCGGGTGTGCAGCTCGCGCAGGTAGTCCTCAGCGGTGCCGCGCAGCTCACGCACGTGGCCGAAGGCTCTCTCCGAGGAGCCTGCCGAAACTCCACTGCCAGACGCGCTCGCCAACTCCGCTTCGATCGCCTCCTCCGCGGCGTCGCTGAGCTTGAAGCCGTCGGCGGCGAAGAACTTGATTCCGTTGTCGTGGTAGGGATTGTGCGAGGCCGAGAGGACGACCGCTAAGTCAAATCCGTAGCGCGCGATCAACAGCGGCGCGGCGGGGGTGGGCAGCACGCCGCCCAGCAGCGCGTCACCACCGGCGGCGGCGATGCCGGCGGCCATCGCTGCCTGCAGCATCTCCCCGGACTCGCGGGTGTCGCGGATGATCAGCACCTGCGGGCGAGTGGCGCCCGTCTGGTGGGTGGCGGCGCGACCGAGGGCGAGGGCCAGCTCGGCGCTCAGCAGCTCCCCTGCGGCGCCGCGAACGCCGTCGGTCCCAAACAGCCGCCCAGCCATGCCCGGCTCAGCGCTTGGAGAACTGCGGCCGCTTGCGCGCCTTCTTCAGGCCGGCCTTCTTGCGCTCCTTGGCGCGCGAGTCGCGCGTCAAAAAGCCGCGGCGCTTGAGCTCGCCACGCAGGTTGGGGTCGGCCTCGAGCAGCGCGCGGGAGACACCGTGGCGCAGAGCGCCGGCCTGCGCGGAGATGCCGCCGCCGTGCAGGCGCGCCACCACGTCCATGCGGTCCTGATAGCCGACCGTCTCGAGCGGCTGGCGGATGTTGCGCTGCAGGGTGTCGCGGGTGAAGTGCTGCTCCAGGGTGCGCCCGTTGACGGAGTAGACACCGGTGCCGGGACGCAAGGTGACTCTGGCGATGGCCGTCTTACGCTTGCCGGTCGCACGGTAGCGCGCGTCGGCGGCCAGATCGATGGCGGCGGTGGAGATGGGCTCGGCCAGCGGCTCCTCCTGCTCGTCCCCCGACGCCTCAGTCTGCGGCTCCTCCTCAAGCGCGTAGGGGTCGGCGGGTTCCTCGCCGCGACCAAGCGGGTCGGCGCCTTCGGGGACGATGTCCACTTCCAAGTGGGCTCCAGGCACGGAGGGCTTGACGCGCGGCGCAGGCTCCTCGTCCTCTCCCTCGTCCTCCTCGACGGACTCCTCCTCAACCGCCGCAGCAGGGGCAGGGGACTCCTCGACGGCCGCGACGGTCTCGGCCGGCGCAGCGGTCTCGGGCGCGTGGGCCTCCTCGAAGGCCTCCAACGGGGCGTCCTCGATCGAGCCGGCGATCTCGGCGGCCTCCTCGCTTGGGACGGCGGTGGGCGCCTCGGCGGCGGGCTCCTCAGGCGTCTCGGGCGAGTCGTCAGCCATCACGCCTCGACCTCCAGCGGCACAGGCTTCTGCGCTACATGGGGGTGCTCGGGCCCGGCGTACACCTTCAGCTTGGTGATCTGCTTACGGGCGAGGCGGTTGCGGGGCATCATGCCCTTGACGGCCAGGCGCACGATCTCCTCGGGGCGGCGGGCCTGCATTTCCTCAAAGGAACGCGAGCGCAGCCCGCCGGGGTAGCCGGAGTGACGGTAGTAGCGCTTGTCGGTGCGCTTGTTGCCGGTGACGGCGACCTTCTCGGCGTTGATGACCACGACGAAGTCGCCCGTATCGATGTGCGGGGTGTACTCGGGCTTGCGCTTACCACGCAGGGCGTCGGCGATCTGCGTGGCCATACGGCCGAGAGTGCGCCCGTTGGCGTCGATGACGAGCCAGTTGCGCTCGCGGTCTGTGGGCTTGGCGACGTAGGTCTTCATGGCGTGAAAAAGGCCACGCGAACAAAGCGCGCGGCGCGGAGCCCGATGATAGCTACTCCCACTCGATTGTGCCGGGGGGCTTCGACGTGATGTCCAAGACCACCCGGTTGACCTCGCGCAACTCGTTGATCATGCGCGAGGCGATCGTCTCAAGCAGGTCGTAGGGCAGCCGCGCCCAGTCGGCGGTCATCGCATCGTCGCTGGTCACCGCCCGGATCACCACGACGTAGCCGTAGGTGCGCTCGTCCCCCTGCACCCCGACGGTGCGCACGTCGGGCAGCACGCAGAAGGACTGCCACAGCTCGCGGTAGAGCCCGGCTTGGCGGATCTCCTCCTGCAAGATGTGGTCGGCCTCGCGCAGCACGTTCAACCGCTCCTTGGTGGCTTCGCCGCCGACGATGCGGATCGCTAAACCGGGGCCGGGGAAGGGCTGGCGCCACACCAGGCGCTCGGGCAGGCCCAGCTCGGCGCCCACCGCGCGCACCTCGTCCTTGAAGAGGGCGCGCAGGGGCTCGACGAGCTCGAACTGCAGGTCCTCGGGCAGCCCGCCCACGTTGTGGTGGGACTTGATGGTCGCGGCGCCGGTGCCGCCACCGGACTCGATCACGTCGGAGTAGAGGGTGCCTTGCACGAGAAAGCGCACGCCCTCGCCGTGGGCGGCGTCGAGGCGGGCGGCCTCCTCCTCGAAGACGCGGATGAACTCCGCGCCGATCGCCTTGCGCTTGGCCTCAGGCTCGGTGACGCCGCGCAGGCGCTCCAGAAAGCGCTGCTCGGCGTCCACGGCCACAAGAGGGACTTTGAAGGTGTCGCGGAAGGCGCTCACCACCTGTTCGCCCTCGTCCTTGCGCATCAGCCCGTGGTCCACGAACACGCACGTCAGCTGGTCGCCTACCGCGCGGTGCACCAACAGCGCGGCGACGGAGGAGTCCACGCCGCCGGAGAGCCCGCAGATCACACGGCCCGAGCCGACCTGCGCGCGGATGCGCGCGATCTGCTCCTCCACGATCGAGGCGGCCGACCAGGTGGGCTCACAGCCGCAGAATCTCGGTCAAAAAGCGCGTGAGGATCTGCTGACCGTAGGGCGTGTGCACCACCTCGGGGTGAAACTGGATGCCGTAGATGCTGCGCTGCACGTCCTCCACGGCGGCGACGGGCGAGACCGAGGAGGAGGCCAGGGCAGTGAAGCCGGGCGGCGGGGCGAAGACGGTGTCGCGGTGAGACATCCAGCAGGTCTGCTCGCGCGGCATCCCCGCGAGCAGCACGCCCGGCTCTGAGACGGAGAGATCGGAGCGACCGAACTCCCCCACCTCGGCCTGCTCCACGCGACCGCCGAGCTCGTGGACGAGCAGCTGCATGCCGTAGCAGATGCCCAGCACGGGGACGCCCAACTCCAGCAGCCCGCGCTCCAGGCGCGGGGCGCCCGGCTCATACACCGAGGCGGGCCCGCCGGAGAGGATGATGCCGCGCGGCTTTCGCCTCGCGACCTCCTCCAAGCCGACGTGGTGGGGCAGCAGCTCGGAGAACACCCCGCAGTCGCGCACGCGGCGGGCGATCAGCTGGGAGTACTGGCCGCCGTAATCGAGGACCACAATCTCTTCGGTCGCCGCAGGTTTGGGGTGCGACTCCGTGGCCGTTGGACTTGGAACCGTGACGGCCGCGTCAGTCATTTACAACAGCGGCTGCGGCGGCCTTCCCGTTGGAGCCCATCCCCACGGCCTGGTCGCGCTGCAGCTGCTTGCCCTCGGTCTGCAGCGCGGGCGCGATGACGACCTCCGCGCGGTTGAACTCGGCGAGGTCCTTGTGCCCGCAGGTGGCCATCGAGGTGCGCAGCCCGCCGAACAGGTTGAAGGTGCCGTCGTTCTCGCGCGCGGGTCCGACCAGGATCTCCTCCAGCGTGCCGTTCTGGGTGGTCGCCACGCGCGCGCCGCGCGGCAGCGTGGGGTGGAAGGTGGCCATGCCCCAGTGGTACCCGCGGCCCGGCGCCTCGTGGGCGCGCGCCAGCGGCGAGCCGATCATCACCGCGTCGGCGCCGAGGGCGATTGCCTTGGACACGTCCCCCCCATTGCGCATCCCCCCGTCGGCGATCACCTGGCAGTACTCCCCTGTCTCCAGCATGTGCGTGGAGCGCGCGTGGGCGACGTCGGCGATGGCGGTGGCCTGGGGCACGCCGATGCCCAGCACCCCGCGTGTGGTGCAGGCGGCGCCCGGGCCCACCCCCACGAGCACGCCGGCGGCGCCGGTGCGCATCAGGTGCAGGCCGGTGTGGTAGGAGGCGCAGCCGCCGACCACCACGGGGACCTCCAGCGAGGGGATGAACTCCTTCAGGTTGAGCGGCTCGGAAACGGTCGAGACGTGTTCGCCGGAGACCACCGTGCCCTGGATCACGAGCACGTCAAGCCCCGCCTCGAGCGCCAGCTCGTAGTGGTCGCGCACGCGCTGGGGGGTGAGCGAGGCGGCGACGACGACCTTGTGCTCCTTGATCTCGCGGATGCGCTGGGCGATCAGCTCGGGCTGGACGGGCGCGCGGTAGATGTCCTGCATCTCGCGCGTCGCCGCCTCCTTGGGCAGCGAGGCGATCCGCTCCAGCTGCTCCTCGGCGTCGGCGTAGCGCGTGAAGATGCCCTCCAGGTTGAGCACCGCCAGACCCCCCAGGCGCCCGACGATGCCGGCGGTGGTGGGCGAGACGACGCCGTCCATCGCCGAGGCCATCATCGGCAGCTCAAACTGGTAGGGCCCGAGCTTCCAGGAGATGTCGATGTCGTCAGGGTCGCGGGTACGCCGCGAGGGCACGATCGCGATGTCGTCAAAGCCGTATGCGCGGCGGCCGGTCTTGCCGCGTCCGATTTCCACGTCCATGCCAGCATCATGACAGCCGCGGGGGACGGGCACGGCCCGACCAAGCGTTGCGTCCGGGGGCCTTGGATATGCTCGAACGGTATGAGCCCGGAGACCCTCCCCAGCTACGAGCCCAGCGCGATCGAGGCACGCCGCCAGCAGGCGTGGCGTGAGCGCGGCGCCTTCCGCACGCCCGCCATCAGCGAGGGCGGGGCGGGCGCGGGTGAGTACATCAAGCCCTCTGCCCCGTTCACCTCGGGAAACGTCCACATCGGCCATGTGCGCAGCTACGCCATCGGCGACGCCTACGCACGCTTTCAGCGTGGGCGCGGCGAGAAGGTGCTGTTCGCCTTCGGCTTCGACGCCTTCGGGCTGCCGGCCGAGCTGGGCGCGATCGCCGGCGGGGAGTCGCCCAGCGAGTGGGTGAGCCGCTGCGCCACCCACATGCGGGGGCAGCTGGAGCGACTGGGGTTCAGCTTCGACTGGGAGCGCACCTTCATGAGCTCCGACCCGGTGATGTACCGCTGGTCGCAGTGGCTCTTCCTGACGCTGCTGGAGCACGGGCTGATCTACCACGGGACGGGGATGGTCGACTGGTGTGACACCTGCCAGACGACACTGGCCACCATCCAGGTCGAGGACGGAACGTGCTGGCGCTGCCACAACCCGGTGCGCCTGATCCAGCGCCCAGAGTGGTTCCTGCGCGTGAGCGCGTACGTCGAGGAGAATGACCGTCGCCTGGCGGAGCTGCGCAACTGGGACGACACGTCGCTGGCGAGCCAGCGCTTCGTGCTGGGCCGCGTGGACGGCGTGGAGCTTGAGCTCACCGCCCCGGACGGGCGGGAGCTGACCGTGTTCACACCCCACGCCGACGCGCTGGGGCAGGCGCAGTTCGTGTTGATGTCGCCCAAACACCCCGCGGTGGAGGAGTGGGCCACCACGCCGGAGGTGCGCGAGCAGCTGGAGGACCTGCGCTCGGGCGGCGGGGAGCGCAGCGCGCGCGACGCCGAGGTGGCCCCGCTGGTCGATACGGGACTGACGCTCACCGCGCCCGACGGCGTGGCGCAGCTGCCGCTGCTCGTCTCCCCGGTGGTGGACGGGCGCTTCGGGGCCACCGCGATCCTTGGTGTACCCGAGCAGGATCGCACCGACGCCGTTATCGCAGAGCGCTTGGCAGGCGCACAAACCGGCCCGCGGGGGTCGGCTATGCCGACCCTCTCCCCATCCTCCACGCCAGCGGCAACGCCCGCGCGTACGGCCGTGCGCTATCGCGCCGGCGACTTCACCGTCTCGCGCCAGCGCTCCTGGGGAACGCCGATCCCGATCGTCTACTGCGAGGAGTGCGGCGCGGTGCCGGTGCCCGCCGCGCAGCTGCCGGTGGAACTGCCGCTGGACCTCAAGCCCACCGGCACGGGCAACCCGCTGGCCGAAAGGGAGGACTTCGTCAACACCGCCTGCCCTGCCTGCGGGGGGCCCGGGCGGCGCGAGACGGACACGCTGGACTGCCACTTCGACGCGCTGTGGCTGTGGATCCCCGTGTGCGTGCCGCCCGCCGCGCGCGAGGCCTCGCTGGAGGACATCCTGGCGCTGCCCGACCTGCGCTATTGGCTGCCCTCCGAGCGGGTGGTGGCGGGGACCGACAGCGGCAACTTCGTGTTCGACCAGCGCCTCGTGACGAAGGCGCTGCGCGACATCGGCCCGCTGGAGTTCCTGGGCGAGGGCGAGCCTTTCGCGGGGTGCCTGTTCCACGAGATGGTGATCCGCGACGGGCGCAAGATGAGCAAGCACCTGGGCAACGTGGTGGACCCCGACGAGCTGCTGCAGCGCTTCGGCGCGGACACGCTGCGCCTGGCGGTGCTGTATGCGGCGCGCCCGCAGAAGTCGCTCAACTGGGACGACAGCACCGTGCAGCACTGCCACCGCTTTCTACACGGGCTGTGGCAGTTCTCCCAGGCGCAGTTCGCGGCCGAGCACGAGCCGCTGGACGCCGCCACCGCCTACCGCACGGAGTTCCTGCGCGCGCGCCTGGAGAAATGGTGCGCGACGGCGCTGGAGAAGATCACCGCCGACATGGCGGAGTTGGAAATGCACAAGGCGGTGCGCAACACGATGAGGCTGTTCGACCGCCTCAAGGATTTCGAGGCGCGCGTGAAGGAGCGCACGGGGGGCGAGCTGGGGCGCGAGAACCACGCGTCGCTGGTGCAGGCGCTGGCGTTGCTGGCGCAGGTGCTCACCCCCTTCGCACCGCATACGGGCGAGGAGCTGTGGCTGGCCTCCGGGCACGGCGACCCAGCGGTGGACGTGCCCTGGCCGCAGGGCGCTGCGAGCGCGGTAACAGAAACAGTCACAAGCACCCCGGCCGCATAGATCTAAAGTCTGGCGCCGATGCAGACCCACCACCCCACCGTTTGCGCTCGCCTGCCCAGGCCGGCCGGGCTAGCTGCGACAATGCGGGGGAGGGCAACAGGATGAGCACCGCACAGCACACCCCCGAGGGCCCCGCGCGCACGCGCTCCTGCGTGACTGGACTGGTGTGCAGGGAGTGCGACGTGCGCTTTCCCATCACGCACACCGAGGCGTTCTGCGCGCAGTGCGGCCGCTGCTACGACGTTGACTACGACTACGCGCGGGCGCAGGACCTCTTAAAGAGCTTCAAGGAGAGGGGGTCGCGTCCTTTCAACATCTGGCGCCTGGAGGAGCTGCTGCCGATCCTCGACGCCTCCGCGGAGGCGCGGGTGGGTCAGTGGGCCGGGTTCACGCCGCTGATCGCCGCCGACCAGCTCGGCGCGAAGCTGGGGCTGCGCAAGCTGTACATCAAGGACGACTCCACCTCGCGCCCCAGCCTCTCCTACAAGGACCGCGTCGTCTCGATGGCGATGGCGCGCCTGCTGGAACTGGGCCGCAGGGAGATCGGCTGCGTGTCGACCGGCAACGTGGGCACCGCCGTGGCCTCCCTGGCCGCGAAGGCAGGAGTGACGGCCTATGTGTTCTACCCCAACCGCCTGGAGGCCACCAAGGCCCGCGCGTGCAGGGCGCTGGGCGCGAAGGTGTGTCAGGTGGAGGGCAACTACGACGAAGCCAACCGCCAGTGCCGCGCGGTGGCGGCGATGAGCGGGCTGGAGTTCGCCAACATCACGCTACGGCCCTTCTACGCCGAGGGTGCCAAGACGGTCGCTTATGAGATCGTGGAGCAGTTGGGGTGGCAGGCCCCCCAGCACATCGTCACCGCCGCCGCCGGCGGCACCCTCTCATCGCGCATCCACAAGGGGCTGCAGGAGCTGCAGACGGTGGGGCTGGCGCAGACCGAGCAGACGAAGCTGCACATCGCCCAGCCGCAGGGGTGCGCGCCGATCGCCGAGGCGATCCTCGAGCACGACTCCAAAATCCACCCCTGCAGGCCGACCACCATGGCGCACTCGCTGGCGATCGGCTCGCCTGGCGATGGTGGATTGGTGATCGACGCCGTCGCCTCCCGCCACGGTTCAGCCGGAGCGGTGAGCGACGAGCAGATCTTCGCCGGCATCGACCTCTTGGCCGAAACCGAGGGCATTCTCACCGAGCCCGCCGGGGGCACCACCATCGCGGTGCTCAAGCAGCTGGCGATCACCGGCGTGCTGGACCCCGACGAGGTGGTGGTGGCGATGATCACCGGCAACGGACTGAAGACGCTCGACGAGCACCCCGAGAAGAAGTGGCCCTCGATGGTGGAGTGCGAGGCGGACGTGATGCTGGGCGTGCTGGAAGAGTTCCAGCACGAGTTGGTCCGAGCGTAGGCGCCGCGCCGGACCGGGCCGTGAGCAGTTCAGGCTCTTCTGCCTACGTTTCGCACTCCGTCGGAGATCCCTCGGGCCAGCTCAACCCGCTGCGACGGGTCAACCGTCCAGACGTCGATCGGGATCGGGGATTCCATTGGGCGCATTGAGTCTAGATCGTTCGTGAACCGCCGAGTGGCATACGGGCCTCCTGATCATCGGTGGACACGAAAGCGGGCACTCCAACCCTTCACGGCCGGGCCGGGCCGGCGGCCTCTACGCAGCCATGCGATGCGTCCCCGATACAGACACCGGCGGTGCCTGCTACGGACGATGCCACGCCTCGTCGGAGCGAGCGTGATCGTCCCCTGGCCGCCAATTCTCCCGCAGTTGCTCGCGGCCGCGCTAGCCTGGAGCAATGATCACTCAAGCAGATCGCGCTGCCGAGCGCCGACGCGTGAAGCTGGAGGAGCTCCAGCGCCAGGTCAAGGACGGCTCGCTGAGGATCCGCAGGATGACGCCCGAGGAGCGCCGGCGCTATCTCGCCGTGCCGGCCAAGGCGCGGCGCAAGTGACGAGCTTCTTCGTCGCCGGCATCAAGTCGGACGGAGTGCGCACCGAGAAGGCCTACAGCGAGCTGCGCGTGCGTTCGCTGCTCGCCGCCGGCTGCCCTGCGCGATCGCGGCGGATCTTCAAGCTGAACTGTCGCTTCGATGGACAGGACCGGGAGATCGAGGTCGGCAGGCCGCTGTCCAAGGGCGGCGATGTCGTGGTTGCGATCCTTGACCACGGGCGCTTCGAGGGCTTCTGTGTGCATACCGATGGCGGCAGTGAGAGCGCGCCCGCGCGCGTTGGTCGCCCCGTCTACTCGGTGACGGAGTTCTCGTGAGCGCAGAGGACGAGGCCGGCGACGCTGAGATTCGCGCCCTCCTGAAGCGGCTGGCACGCCCCCACTCCTCCGGCGGGGATGTCGTCGAGCGCGCGGCCCTGCTCGCGTCGGGAAGCGACTTCCCGACCGTGATGAAGTGGATCGCCGATCACGCCGGGGTGGCAGAGGCGGTGGCCCCCGAAGATCTCAGACGAGGCCTGCACGGACAGCGCCTCGGCCTCTCAGACGCAACCGGGCCGCGGACCCCGTTGCGCTTCGTGCTGCCGGCCGACGCACTGGCCTGAGTGCTCCGCGAGACGGCAGGCCGACGGCATCCGGTACTCGTTGCCCACGGGCTCATCTGGCTGCTGCTACGGTTGGTAGATCAGGTTGGGCTGTTCACCCAACATCGCAGTGCCAGCGCTCGTAGCCTTTGCTCAGCAATCTCCGCGTTCGCAGCACTATCAACGCCGGAGGAAATACAATGGCTACTGGAATCGTAAAGTGGTTCAGCGACGACAAGGGCTTCGGGTTCATCACGCCCGACGATCAGTCGAAGGATCTGTTCGTCCATCACAGCGCAATCGTCGGTGAGGGCTATCGCTCGCTCGCCGAGGGCGCAAAGGTCTCCTACGACACCGAGACGAGCGACAAGGGGCCCAAGGCTGGGAACGTCCAGCTGGTGTAGCGCTTTTCGGGTCTGCCGGCCGTGATCGGTTTGCGGGCCGCGGCCGGCTACGCCTCCACGAGCCGCGGCCCCAACGGGAGTAAGAACGTCTCGACCATATCCGGGGAATCACCCGACAGCCCACATAGCGCGATGACGCGCCTTCAGCTCAGAATCCGACCCCGGGTCGCCCCGCGCGGTTTATAGGAAGCCCCCGCCCCGGGGAGGGGCGAGGGCTTCCCGTAGCTGGAGGTAAGCGGGATTCTGTTCTAGAGCAGCCATCCATCTAAGCGGCCTACCTGGACCTCGGCGGGCAACCTGCAAACGGTCCTGTTTGGCCTTGCATCAGGCGGGGTTTGCCCAGCCGCCGCGTCACCGCGACGCTGGTGCGCTCTTACCGCACCATTTCACCCTTGCCCGCCAGCCGTTCACGTGGGACGGCCAGTCTCAGACCACAAGGTCCTCGGGCGGTTTGTTTCTGTGGCACTTTCCCGCGGGTTTCCCCGGGTCGATCACTCGACCACCCTGCCCTTCGATGTCCCGACTTTCCTCGAAGGCCCTTTGGCCTCCGCGGCTGCTGCACCAGCACCTCAAAGGCTAGCGAATCCACGCGCTCCCGCGGCCAGTCCTGCGCCTAGCGCCTGCCTGTGCGACCCGCTCGCCGGCTACATACTCCGCAACAGCCCCACCACGCGACCTAACACCTTGACCTCCTTGCTGCGGATCGGCTCCATCGTCTCGTTCTCGGGCTGCAGGCGAATGTGGTCGGGTTCGCGGAAGAAGCGCTTGACGGTGGCCTCCTCCCCCAGCAGCGCCACCACGATCTCACCGTCGCGGGCAGTGTCCTGAGGGGAGACCACGACAAGGTCGTCTTCGAGGATGCCGACGTTCTTCATCGAGTCGCCGCGCACCCGCAGCAGATACTCCCCCTTGCCGCCGCCCGCGGCCTCGGGGACGGGGATGAACTCCTCGACGTTTTCCTCTGCCAGCACGGGCTGGCCGGCGGCAACCGAGCCCACCAGGGGCAGCCCTTCGGGGCGCACGATCGAGCGCACGCTGTCCACCGCGCTCTCCATCGCCCGGTCGAGCAGCTCGATCGCGCGCGGCTTGGAGGGGTCCCTGCGCAGCAACCCGATCTTCTCCAGGTTGGCCAGGTGGGCGTGGACGGTCGAGGACGAGGCCAACCCGACGGCCTTGCCGATATCGCGCACCGTCGGCGGGTAGCCGTACTTGGCGGAGTACTTGCGGATGAAGTCGAAGATCTCCTGCTGGCGCTTGGTCAGATCCATCTCGGTCAGTCCTCCTGGTGGGAGTTCAGGGGTGCAGCGAACATCTGTTCGTACAGTAGCGGGCCGTGTGGATAGATGCAAGGGCGGGGGCCGATAGCGTCACCGGGGCGGCGCCGGGCTCGGCCGTGCTTGCGGAGGGTCGGCCTTCTCGCGATGGGCCACGCTCTCGCCCGCGGGGCGAGAGATATACTCGGCGCCTCTCTGCGCCCGTGGCGGAATTGGTAGACGCGCAAGGTTGAGGGCCTTGTGGAGATTGTTCTCCGTGGTGGTTCGAGTCCACTCGGGCGCACTCGAAAAGCCCTGCAAATCAGGGCTTTTCGTCGTTAAGTGGGTCTCGATGGGGGCGTGGGGCGATTGTTCGGTTTTGTGCCAGTGGCACAACCGAACAATTTGCCGAACATTTTGTGTGCCGGTTGTTCGGCTTCAGGGTCATAGACCCACGCAGCTGAGAGCTACTTCATCCACGTGGGAGCCGAACAAGATGTGCCAGATGTGCCACGGGCAGCGCGCTCACCGGCGTGGTGTCCGCCCTTCAAGCGAGCAGCCCGGAGGCGTGAGATGAGCTACAGCCTCGTGAGAGGAAAGTGGGAGGTACGCTGGCGCGATGGCGATGGTCGGCAGCGCTCGCGTCGCTTCGATGACGAGGCGCCCGCACAGGCGTTCGATGAAGCGATCCACGACCAGAAGGTCAAGGAACGCAAGCAGACGGGCTACGGAGAGAGCGGCGGCGTATACCCCTACGAGACCGCGCATGGCACGCGGTGGCGGTGCAAGGTCAAGCGCTCGGATGGGAAGTGGACGCATAAGCGTGGCTTCACGAGCCCAAGCGCGGCTACGAACTGGCGGCGGCGTCAGCTGGAGCGGGTCGAGCGGCGCGAGGTCGTCCACACGAAGGAAACCTTCGGCGAGTTCTTCCCGCGCTGGCTGACTCGGCGCAAGCCCTATCTCGAGGAGGGCAGCTGGTGCGCGTATGAGCGCGACGGCCGCATCCGGCTCCTGCCCGCACTTGAGTCAGTGCCGCTCGGGGTGATGGAAGTCGAGCACGTCCGTGACCTGATGGACGTGATGACCGAGGGGATGGAAGCCGGGGAGATCGCACCGAAGACGGTCAACAACACGCTGACCACGCTCGTCGTCTGCCTGAACGAAGCAAAGAAAGACAAGCTGATGGTGACGAACCCGGCGCTTGAGATTCCGAAGCTGCCGCTGGGGCATCTGGAGCGCGAGTACCTGCGGCTGCATGAGATCCCGCTGTATCTCGACTCGTGCTCGTTGGTTTACCGTCCGCTCGCGGAGCTGCTGATCGGTAGCGGCCTGCGGATTTCCGAGGCGATCGCTCTGCATCTCGGCGATCTGGAACTCGAAGACTCCGGCGGCGTGATCGTGGTTTACCGATCGCGCAAGAAGGGGAAGGTCGGCTCAACGAAGTCAGATCGTTTCCGCGCGGTGGAGATCGGGCCTGGCCTATCGACGGTCGTGCGCGAGCAGGTCGAGAAGCGCGCGGCGATGGCCGGCGGCGACAAGCTGGACGCGCTGCTCTACACGATGCCCGTGCGCGTCCGCAAGACCGACCAGGGGCGCTGGGAAGGCGACGGCGATGGCAAGCCGTTCGATCGCACGACCGTCTCGCGCGACTGGCACAAGGCGGCGCTGCAGGACGCGGACCTACGCGATATGCCGCTGCACGCACTGCGGCACACCGCGGCAGCGGCGTGGCTAGCCGGCGGCAACTCCCTGAAGTACGTGCAGGACCAGCTCGGGCACGGTGACATTCGCACGACCGAGCGCTACTACGGGCACCTCGAGCGCCACGTGAAGAAGGAGGGCGCGAAGGCGACCGAGGCGGCGATCGCCCGCGCGGTGCGCGAGCACAACGGCCGCCGGCGCAGCGGCTACGCCCGTCAAGCCCGCGCGGGCACTCGCTGAGCGGGCCGCACCGTAGCGGTCGGTTGCGCTGAGCGGCCGGGACTCCATGCGGCCCTGGCGTCGTTGACCCAGCGCTCTATGTCGTCGGGGTGGAAGCGCAGCGGCCCCTCCTCCCCACCGATCCTGATCGACGGGATGCGGCCTTGCTTGGCGGCGTCGTAGAGCCAGGTCCGCGAGACTCGCAGGCGCGTCGCTACCTCCGATGGCTTGAGCAGGTCGATCCCAGACGTTCCATCGCCATTCATATGGGTTGCTGACCCTCAAGGCGCTCATCCGGCCAACGAGTTTCTCTGGAGCACTCCTACGCCCGGCGAGCGCGACGATGGAGGGCCGGTTCGGGATCGGTAGAAACCCGCGGGCCGTACACGGGCGGGCGCGGATGGGCTGAGTAGTGGCAGGGGCATAGGCTCGTGGCGAGGATGAGTTCCAACCCTCGACAGATCGTGATTGCAGGCGGTGGCGTCGCCGCCGTCGAGGCGTTGCTGGGTCTGCGCGAACTTGCCGGCCACCGCGTCAAGCTGACGCTCGTCTCCCCCGAGCGGGAGTTCCTCTATCGCCCGGTGACGGTCGCCGAGGCGTTCGGCCGTGGCGAGGCACGGGCGTACTCCCTCATCGAGATCGTCGGCAACCGCGGCGGCGATCGGCTCGTGTGGGACGTGCTTGAGCGCGTCGAGCCCGACGATCGAGTCGCGCTGACCGGCCGTGGCGAGCAGATCAGCTACGACACGTTGATCGTCGCCGCCGGCGGGCGTCCGCGCGACCCGCTGCCCGGCGCGCTCACCTTTCGGGGCCGCCCGGACGTTGGCGCGCTGCGCGATGTACTGGATGAGCTGGCCGACGGCCGCGCCCGGTCGGTCGCCTTCACGATGCCTTCCCAGCGTATGTGGGCGCTCCCGGTCTATGAGCTGGCGCTGATGACCGCCTCCCGCCTGCGCGACCGCGGCTCCGACGCGGAGGTGTGGCTCATCACGCCCGAGGAGGAGCCGCTTGAGCTGTTCGGACCTGCTGCCGCCGAGGCGATCGAGCCGATGCTCACCGCCCGCGGGATCAGGCTAAGGACCTCCTCCCGTCCCGCGCTCGTGCGCGAGCATTCGCTGGTCCTCGCGGGCGGTGGAGAAGTGTCTGTCGACCGGGTGATAACGCTGCCGGAGCTGGAAGGGCCGGCGCTGGCCGGGCTACCGTGCGATGAGCACGGCTTCCTCCCGATTGATGCCCACGGTCGAGTACGGGGCGTCGATGATGTGTACGCGGCGGGCGACGCAGCGGCCTTCCCGCTCAAGCAGGGAGGTCTCGCGGCTCAGCAGGCGGACGCTGTGGCCGAGTCGATCGCTGCCGAGCTGGGCGTTCCGATCACGCCCATGCCGTTCGCCCCCGTGCTGCGCGGCCTACTGTTGACCGGCGGTGCGCCGCTCTACCTGCGCGCCGAGCCCCAGCGGCTGCCGCGCCAGGCCACGGTGGCGATCGAGGCTGCCCGGCCGCGGCGCACCACGCGCGATGCTTCTGCCGCCGCGGGCCAGCCGTTGTGGTGGCCGCCGGCGAAGATCGCCGGTCGCTATCTAGGCCCGTTCCTTGCCACCGCGCGCCCGGAGCCGCTCGCCTCTGAGCTGCTGGCCGACCGGATCGCCGTTCCAGGCCGCCCACCCTCCGAGGCCGAAGATCAGGACGCGCTTGAGCTGGCGCTACTGCTGGCCGACTGCGATGCCCGCTGGGGTGACTACGCAGCCGCGCTGAACGCGCTTGACGCCGCGCGGGCACTCGCGGGCGCGCTGCCGCCTGAGTACGAGTCCAAGCGGCGCGAGTGGAGTGCCGCCGCCCGCGCGGCGTAGCGAGCCGAGGCGAGCACGTTCCGTGTCATCGCGTCGTCGACAGGGCGCGCCCGTAACCGAACAGGGCTCTGCGGGCTCGGGGGCGGTGGGCCTCTACTTCAGCGACCCGGCCTGCCTCGAACACGATCCGCGGGTGCACATGCCTGAGCACCCGGACACGCCAGAGCGCCTGGAGGCGATTGAGCGGATGCTGGCCGAGCACGAATGGCTGGGCTGGGAGCGCCGGGCAGCACCACCCGCCGAGGAGGCTCAGCTGGAGTTGATCCACAGCGCTCGCCATGTGCAGAGGATCAAGGAGCTGTCGCTGGCTGGTGGCGGCGCGATCGACCCGGACACGTTCGTCGGAGAGCCGTCCTACCGGGCGGCGCTGCACGCTGCCGGCGGCGCGTGCGAGATGACCAGGGCACTGATGGCAGGCGAGGCGACGCTCGGTTTCTGTGGCGTGCGTCCTTCTGGCCATCATGCCGAGCCGGATCGCGCGATGGGCTTCTGCTTGTTCAACAATGTTGCGCTCGCCGCGGAGCTGGCGATCCGCGAGTTGGGTGCCCGGCGAGTGCTGATCTTGGATTGGGATGTCCACCACGGCAACGGGACCGCTGAGGCGTTCCGGCGCCGCTCGGATGTTCTGTTCGTGAGCATCCATCAGGGGGGGATCTATCCGGGAACGGGCTCGATGAGTGACGTAGGCTCGGGTGTGGGCGAGGGCTACACGATCAACCTGCCCGTCCCGGCCGGCTCGGAGGAGGACCTGTGGCTATCGCTGATCGAGCACATTGTGCTCCCGGTCGCCGAGAGCTTCGCGCCAGAGCTCGTGCTGATCTCCGCTGGCTTTGACGCGCACCGTGAGGACCCGCTGGCTGACTGTCGTCTGGAGGCGAGTTCCTTCGCGGAGATGGCCCGCCATGTGCGGGGGCTGGCAGTATCGCTCGACGTGCCGCTCGGAGCCGTCTTGGAGGGTGGCTACCAGCCTGTTGCGCTGGCGGAGTGCGTGCGGGAGACGCTTGCCGCGCTCGCCTCCGATGAGCCGGGGCGATCGGCGGCACCGGAGCCGCTCTTGACATCGCGTGCCGCCGCTCACGTAGGGCACTACTGGACTCTGTAGCCCCCCCCCGCGCCGCCCACGTAGTTTCTCCCCGCCACCGCCAGGGGCAGCAACGGATGCACCGCGCGGCGCCGAGCGCGAGGCTGCGAACACCATGACCGCTCCTTCACTGTCACAGGCACCCAGCGCCGTCGCAGATGTCGACGAGCCCGAGCTTGTCCGGCTGCGCGATGGCTCGCTGGTCACGCTGCGTCCCACTACGGCCGCCGATGAGCCCGCGCTGCGCTCGTTCCTGGCGGGACTGTGCCTGGAGGCGCGGCGTCTGCGGTTCTTCAGCGGCGCCGTGGACATAGGCTGTGCTGCTCATTTGGCGGCGGACACCAGCACGGGTCGCTTCGGGCTGGTTGCCCATGACGAGATGGGGGCGATGGTCGCTCACGCCCTGTATATCCAGCTGGATGGCACGCGGGCGGAAGTCGCGGTCGAGGTCGCCGATCATCTCCACGGCCGCGGCCTCGGGACGATCCTCATCGAACAGCTGGCGATCGTCGCCGAGCAGCGTGGGATCACGCATTTCGTGGCCGAGGTTCTCTGTGAAAACCGGGCGATGCTGGATGTCTTTCGAGAGGGCTTCGATGGGCGTGTGGTACGCCACGATGGGTCGGAGCAGAGAGTCGAGTTCCTCACCGCGGGCTGGCGACTGGCTCACAAACGCTTCGCATCGGATGCTCGGGCGTAGTGCCGAGCCCGAGCAGCGCGGCGTGCTCGCGTAGCTGATCGCGGGCGTCGGGGTGCGCGGCGTGCTCGATGATGAGGCGGGCCTGGGCGCGCTGGCTGCGCCCGAAGATGTGCGCGGCGCCGTGCTCGGTGATGACCGCGGAGTGCTGGAAGGAGGTCACGGGGCCTTCCAGGTGAGGCACAATCGTTGAGGTGTCGCTGCGTTCGTGCCAGGAGCCCAGCGCGATCACGGCGTGCCCGCCGGGCGAGTGCAGGGCGCCCTCCACGAAGTCGGGCTGGCCACCGAAGCCGGAGTACACGCGCCCGGCGATGTGGCTTGCGCCGGCCTGGTCGTGAAGATCGACCTGCAGCGCGGTGTTGACCGAGATCATCTGCGCTCGTGCTGCGATCCGCGAGGGATCGTTGGTCGTCTCGGTGCGCATCATGCGAAGCCTGGGGTTGTGGTGAACCCACTCGTAGAGCTCTCGGGAGCCGAACATAAAGGAGCACACGATCGGCTGTTCGCGGTCGAGTGCCCCGGTGTGCTCGAGGTCCATCACCCCGTCGGAGATCATCTCTGACCAGATCGCCAGGTCGTGTCGGCTGGCGAGCGCGCGCAGCGTCGCATCGGGGACATTGCCGATCCCGAGCTGCAGGGTGGCGCCGTCTCCCACGAGCTCGGCGACGCGCTCGGCGATCGTGTGCGCATGATCGTTGCTGGCGCTGATGGCCGTGGTCGGGAGGTCTTGCTGGGCCTCGACTGCGAGGTCGATGAGGTCTTCGTCCAGCTCGCTGTCGCCGAGCGTGTAGGGCATGTCGGGGTTCAGTTGGGCGATGACGAGCCCGCCGCGGGCGCGTACATGCTCGATGGCCGCCGGCAGGATGTTCACCTCGATCCCGAGCGAGACCTTCCCGTTGTGTGGTGTGGAGGTGTGCAGCAGCACCACATCGGGCGGGCGCAGCGTGCTGAACAGCCTGGGGACGAGTGAGAGGCGCATCGGCAGGTAGTCCAGTCGCTCGCCGGTGTCGCGCATTCCCGGCCCTACGAACGGCGTCTCGAAGATGACGCCCTCGCGGGCGGGCAGCGGGGCCTGGGCGGCGAGCATGAACAGCCGGTAGCGCTCCACCGCGCCCTCCAGGGCATTGAGCAGGACACGTGGGGTCCCGAGGTTCCCGCTGGCGACGATCCGCGGCTCGCCGTCGCTCAGCGCGGCGAGCGCGGTGTGCAGCTCACGCTGGGAAATCACTTTCATCTGGCGTTCAACACTACGCGCCGGCGGCGAGCGCGGTCATGGGTGGGAACTACCGAGCTCGTTCAGGGAGGAGTGCGGTAGGCGCACGCGCCAGCGGCGAGTTGACTTGTAGGCGGTCAGAGCAACCGCGA